>JAZRXL010000068.1:0-77141 GCA_045600225.1 Paludibacteraceae bacterium | reverse complement strand
ACTCTCAAAGAAGAATGAAAATAAAAAAATACAAAAAAGAAGATTGTTGCAGGACTAGTCCTGCAACAATCTTCTAAAAAGTACTATTTTTGTCCTGAATAAATTAAGTCTAAAACTGTAACGGTTATTTAGGACTAGTCACTAAAAAGTGAATTATGAATTCTTAATAGACTTTGAGATTTCAGCATAGATCTCATCGATAGAACCTACACCATTAATCTTAGCATATTTTCCTTGCTTGATATAGAAATCCTTCAATGGCAATGTTTGTCCGTAATAAGTGTCAAGACGCTTCTTTGCTGTCTCTTCGTTGTCATCAGCACGACCACTTGTCTTACCACGAGCAATGATACGCTTGATCAACTCAGCATCATCAACCTCAAGACCAACAACAACATTTACCGACTCACCTCTTTCAGCCAACATCTTATCCAAAGCCTCTGCTTGTGCAATAGTACGAGGGAAACCGTCGAAGATTACACCTGGGATATTCTTACCCTTTGAATCCAAAGTAGAAGCAAGCATATCTATAATCAATGAATCTGGAACTAACTTACCTTCGTTGATATATGCAGAAGCAGTTTTACCTAGCTCTGTACCCTCTTTAATTTCCGCACGAAGAACGTCTCCTGTTGAGATATGTGCTACACCAAATTCAGCAATGATCTTATCACTTTGTGTTCCCTTTCCTGAACCTGGAGCACCGAAAATAACAATATTTTTCATTTTATCTAAAATTAAATTATCGAATCACCTGTTTTTGTTTTTACGCCACAAAAATACCATTTTTTTATTAGAATCACGAAAATCTACAACTATTCTGTATAGTAGATGGCAGGAAGGTTTCTACCCTCTCCATCATAATCCAATCCGTAACCCACAATAAACTTATTCGGTATGTTCATTCCCACATAATCAATCTTAAATTTCCCTTGGAAAACCTCAGGCTTACAAAAGAGACTAACTATAGCGATCGATTTAGGCTCGAAGGTCTTTAACTCCTCTAGGAAGCAAGCCATAGTTCTACCGGTATCCACAATATCCTCCAACAAGATTACATCTTTCCCCTTTACACTTGCGGGGATAGGCAAAACGGGCGTAACCTTACCTGTAGAATTCATTCCTTCATAAGAGGTGTATTTCACACATCCTATTTTCACCGGATTCTTTAAATTACGAAGGAAATCAGATGCAAAAATAAAAGCACCATTCATCATCACAAGGAAGAATGGCTCCTTCCCTTCATAATCCTTCTCCACTTTGGCAGTTAAATCAGCCACCACTTGACGAATCTTCTCTGCCGAAATAAACTCCTCGAAATTTCTATCCTTAACAATCATTCCATTTCTTTTTTATGCTTCTGCCTTCTTCTCCGGGAATAAAATCGAAGCAATTATACTCAATACGATAATACCAAGGATTACCAACAATGAGGTTCCTGTTCCTATCTCTATATCCAAGAATGTATGTAACAACATCTTAACTCCAATAAACGCCAACAAAAATCCTAATCCCGTTTTCAACCTACAGAACATATTCATCACATTACTCAACATAAAGAACAATGAACGAAGTCCCATTATCGCAAAAATATTAGAGAAGAACACAATGTAAGGATCCTGCGTCACAGAGAATATGGCCGGAATGGAATCTACCGCAAATAGTATATCCGAAAACTCAATCACCAAAAGAACAATGAACAATGTTGTCACAAACCATTTACCTTCACTCTTCACAAAGAAGTCGTGTCCAACCACACCTTTCTTCACTCTAAAGTGTTTAGAAGCGAAACGAACAACAGGATGTTCATCAATATCTATCTTCTCCTCTTCCTCCTTGCCAAACAACATCTTCACTCCTGAGATCACAAGAATGACACCAAACACTGCCAATATCCAAGAGAAGCGTTGAATCAATGCAGCACTTAAAAAGATAAAAGTAAATCGGAGTACAATAGCACCGATGATACCCCAAAACAATACTCTATGGTAATACTTCTGATCTACGCCAAAACTCATAAATATCATAATCATTACGAATATGTTATCTATGGAAAGAGCTTCCTCTATCACATATCCTGTAAAATATTCCAATGTCATGGCATGCCTATAATTAGCCAGATTCTCTTCCAAACTAATCAGAGGATCTATCGAGAGTCCGTGCCCGTGCTTTGCATTGATCGCCACCAACTCCTCTATCGAATCCACACCATGGATATACTCTCCAAAGAAATAGATTACTCCACCAAACAAGACAGCTACAGTCACCCATATGCAAGTCCACATCATTGACTCTTTGAAAGAGACAACATGGTCATCTTTATGGAAAACGCCCAAATCAAGAGCCAACAAGAAGGAGATAATTAACAGAAAACCTCCAAAAGAAGCTAAATCGTAAATATTCATAGATTTCTAATCATTAAATTCCGTACATTAATTTCAACAAAGATAATGTTTAATCACGAGGATTGCGAATAAATAAAGTGAAAGTCTTGTCCGATTCTCCTCGTTGAGAAATTTTCAAAACATAGACGCCTAAATCCAAATCCACATCAACAGAAGCATCTTCCATTCTTAAACGCTTATTCATTCTGCATAAACCATGCGCATCATAAATAAAGATATTACAATCTCCCGTCAGTAAACTTTTGTCGAATACGAGTTTACTATTTGCATAATATACCAAAGAAGTCGCTTTTATCTCCTCATTATCAGTAGGCAGATCCTCATTCTCCCTATAGATACGCCATAAAGCCTTAGACACATCACTTGGCATCTCGTTTTGTATCACATCCCCTTCCGATGTCTGCACAAAATAACCACTATGTATGAACTGCATTCTAACAATCCAATCTGCATAACCATCCTCTTTCGACAAGCCCAACTGCTGGTGTGCTTTTCCATTCCAACCCCATAAACCAACAGGATCACCAGCAGACTTCGATTCATTCGGTATCTCAAGCACATTTTCTCCAAAATTAATTCGATATGCGCTACCTGTCTCCGTAATCGTTGCCAAAGATGCAGAGGAAGAGCAATCCCCTAATACAATATCATTACCTGATGCTTGCATACAATCACCCGTCTCCAACGAATAGAAGCGAACCTTACCTTCTGGCAAATTCATTTTTGGATTCTGTTTCCACACTCGGATCCAATCACACTCTAAGTAGGCTGGATTATTAGAAGTTACCTCAATCGGATTTCCATTATCGGTCGCCCAACCTCCGATAGCTAAATTTACAATGATACACATTGCTTTTGCTTGACTAATCTCAGCAGGTCGATTGTAACTAGCCACCAACTTATCGTCAAAGTAGAAGTTCATATACTGACTATTCCACTCTAATCCGTAGTTATGGAAATCGGCAGATTTGTCTGGTCCTGTATGAGTTCCTCCAAAAGAGGCCTCATGGTCCCAAGCCGATCCGTGCGATGCGTACCAATCCGTTTTTGTGTAATGGAAATAGTAATGGTTTACTTTCCTATCGTGTGGCACCTCAAATATGTCTATTTCAGGAGGCCATCCATCTTGTAACGTCCAGAATGCAGGCCAAGTCCCCAATTGGCTTGGCATCTTAAATCGACCCTCTATATATCCGTATTGAACCTCAAATTTACCCCTCGTATCAATAGCACCAGAAGTGTAATCCAAAGAGTAGATTTTATCTCCGTTCTTACAAGTGGCTGGAGCTTCCGGATGCCTCTTCGCCTCTCCTTTTATTCTCAACAATCCATTCGAAACAGAGACATTCTCTTCCACACAATACGCTCTGTGATTGTGTGTATGTCCCCAGTTATAAGTTGGGTTCCATTTATTCTTGTCAAGAGAGGACCCATCAAATTCGTCACTAAAAACCAAACTCCACCCACTTAGATTGGCAGGAGGCGCGGCATTAACCATGGACAGAACAAAAGTGACAGAAAAAAGTGTAATGATTTTTTTTACAAAATGTGTCATAGTATTAATCTAAGATCTCTTATTTTTACGAGTGCTAATTTACTTCATTACAATAGAATAGCCAAATAAGCCATCCTATTTTTTATCAATTTCCAATTTGATGTTATCTATGAGAAACGATCCTACAAGGCACTCGTTTTTAACAAAATCTTTTGATCCTTAAATGTGGTGGCAAACAGATAAACATCGCCTCCATCCGTTAACTTCAATTTAGACTTTAACTTATCTGCCGACAATGGAAAATTTCTCACAGAGACGTTCGCTTGCTTACAATCACCCAAATGCTCTTTCACCTGTTGTTTGTTCATCGTAAACATTTCGTTTATTCTAAACCTGCGGCCTGGAAATGTGTCGATGACATCATTGGATGTATACAAGTGACTACTAACTGCCAATTTGCCTAAACGGAACTTTTGAGTCAGACTTTTAAATGCCCCGGCTTTCATTATCGATGCATTGGGTTCATACAAATAACATCCCATTTCATCTGCAATATGCAAAGGTGAATTGTGCTCTTCTTCATAGACATACTCAAAGCATTCCCTTGTATCATTCTTTTTCAAATTCACACAAACCACCTTCACCGAACCTGTTGGTTTATTTGTCAGATGGAAAAGCAGCTCCTTGCATTCATTATTCAACGATACGACATGCAATTCATCGACACTCTGCAACTCTTTTATAGCCAATGAGATATCTAACATTGGCGAATACTTAATCCACACAGAAGAGGATTTACTCAAAAGCGTATCTTTTATCTCCAGTAGATTCGGTGTACAATCGGCAATCGAAACAACTTTCCTACCCTTATCATCGCGACGTGCAGGATCCAGATAGACAACATCCGCATGATCCAATTCATTCAGAAACTCCTCTGAGGTCGTATGATTGACACTGACATTCAAATTCAACAATGGGAAGTTATTAGCAGCCAGATCACACAGTTGTTCGTTCTGCTCCACATACGATGCCTTAACAAATCCTTTTGCCATAAAGGAAAAATCCACCCCCATGCCACCTGTAAGATCCACATAGGATGCCCCCCCTCCAGATAATAGAGAAGCCTTGTATCTCGCAGTCTGTTCTGACGAACATTGTTCCAACGACAGATGGACAGGATACTGAATGTCTTCAACAGAGGCCCACGAAGGCACCTTCTTTTTTGCCACTTGCCAACCTGCGATTTGTTGCAGAATATAGGAGTGCATATCAGCAGAAAACTGGCTCTTTTGCAAAGCCAGTTTCCGCACATCATCTTCTCTATGAAGACGAATATATTCTCTTATGTCTGAATTCAGAATCAACTGAATACAACTGTTTTATTCTTGTAAGAAAGAACCTTTCTATCTACATGCTTTTCTACGGCTCTTGAAAGCACGATCTTTTCCAAGTCCTGTCCCTTATGAATAAATGTTTGAACAGTATCCTTATGTGTTACACGAACCACATCTTGTTCAATGATAGGACCAGCGTCCAACTCAGTTGTTACATAGTGGCTAGTTGCACCAATAATCTTAACACCGCGTTCGTATGCAGCGTGGTATGGTTTAGCGCCAATAAACGCAGGAAGGAAAGAGTGATGGATATTGATAATCTTATTTGGATAAGAGCTGATCATCTCTTCAGAGATGATTTGCATATAACGAGCCAATACGATGAAGTCTACACGCTCGCTACGCAATAGTTCCATCTCTTTTGCTTCTTGTTCTGCCTTATTCTCCTTTGTGATTGGGAATACATGGAAAGGGATGCCAAACTTCTGGCCAATCCACTCCAAGTCTGGATGGTTACTGATGATCAATGGGATTTCTACATTCAAACCACCATCCATATATCGAGAAAGAATATCAAACAAGCAATGAGACATCTTTGAAACAAAGATAGCCATACGAGGTTTAACATGAGAAAAGTAAAGGTTAAAACTCATATCATACTTGTTTGCATACAAAGTACTGAAATAATCCTCAATCTTTTCTTTTGGGATAATGAAGTTCTCCAAATCCCACTCAACACGCATAAAGAAAGTATTTTGAACATAATCTACGTGTTGGTCCAAATAGACAATGTTACCCTTGTTTACATTAATAAAATCTGTAACAGCCGCCAAAATTCCTTGTTTATCGGGGCAATGTATCAAAAGAATCGCCGTTTCTTTCTTTTCCATTTCTATTCAAAAATTTATTTGACGCAAAATTACACAACTTCAATGAGAAAATCGAAAACATTCACAAATAAATAACCCCCCATAGTGTCCGTATATTACAATAAATCACATTATTCGCAGTTCATTTCCCTTTCATTGATTCTTCTGCTTCGATTCCTTATACTCTGTTGGTGTCACCCCGTACTTTTGTTTAAAACAACGGCTGAAATAACGAGAATCAGTCATTCCTATCATATAGGTTATCTGAGTCATGTTGTACTGACCCTCATCTATCAATTTTGCAGCGTGAGTTAGACGAGTCTCCCTAATGAACTCCGTAGGTGTTTGTCCCACCAAGGATTTTACTTTCGACAACAAATGCCAACGACTCACCTTCAACGCATCCTGCGCATCCTCTACAGAGAAAGAAACATTGTCTAAATTTTGCTCAATTAACTCTATAAACTTACGCATCAACTCATCATCCTTTGCATCCAGAAGTTCATTTTCAGAAAGAGGCTCCGACACCTCTGCAGTTTCAACCGAAACATTCTGAATCAATCCTTCCCTATACCTCTCCTGCCACTTGCGTCTCTCATCCAAGATATTGTTGATACGAGCTTCCAAGTATGGCACACTAAACGGCTTGGTGATATAATCATTCGCACCAATCTTCAAGCACTCTATCTTGCTTTGCATATCCGTCTTGGCCGTCAACAATACGATTGGTATATGAGAAGTCTGTTCGTTCTTTCTAATCATCCTCGTCATTTCAATACCATCCATCTCTGGCATCATGATGTCTGTAACAATAAAGTTAGGCAACTCCCTCAATGCGGCTTCATAACCCAACCTTCCATTGGCAGCCTCAACAATGACAAACTGTTTTTGCAACACTCCTTTAAGAAACTCCCTCATCTGGTCATTATCCTCCACAATCAGCAATGACTGCTTCTCTCCAGACACCTTGCCTGCCGTTGGCACATCTGCCATCTTCTCATCTTGCGTATCCTCAGTTTCCGAAGTCATCAAAATCTCTGTTGTATTATCGAAGTGATCAACACCCGGAAGAAATGACAATGTAAATGTAGATCCCTTGTCAATCTCACTCTGCACCTGTATAGAGGCTTTATGCATATCTACAATCTCCTTCACTAGAGAGAGTCCTATACCGGTACCACTCTGCTTGGTTAAAGAATAATCTTGTAGCGTGATGTATCTATCAAAAATAAGCGACAATTTCTCTTTCGGCATTCCGCACCCTTCATCCGCCACGACAACAACGCCCTTACCATCTTCCACCTTCACCACAACAGAGACCTTTCTTCCCTCTGGAGTGAATTTAAATGCATTAGACAACAGGTTGAACATTACCGTATCCAACTTGTCTTTATCCACCCAGAACGATGCTCCATTGGTTAGGTCTTCAATCGTAAAGGCAATATTCCTATTCTCCGCCAAACGAAGGAAATTAGCGCTACAAGAAGACAAGAACTGTCCTAAATTGGTCTTCTCTACCTTCAAACGCATCTTATTGCTTTGAATCTTACGGAAATCCAATATTTGGTTCATCATTCGAAGCATTCGATTAGCGTTAGTTCTCACCACTTCCAACTGCTTTCGATCTTCTTCATTCACATTACCATTCTCCAACACATTCTCCAATGGTGCATTTATCAAAGTGAGCGGAGTACGCAATTCGTGCGATATATCCGTAAAAAACTGCAATTTAGAATCGGAGATCTCTCGATCCATTCTCAACCTTGTTCGTAGCCTATACACAAAGGCGAGAGCGGCAAAAAGCAACAATGCAAAAAGCACATACAAGCAATAGGCCCAACCACTCTCCCAAAAAGAAGGGAGCACGACAATCTTCATCTCTCGTACATTATCGTACCATGTCCCCTCACTATTGGTAGACTTCACCAAGAAGCGATACTCACCTTTAGGCAAGTTCGTATAAGTTGCCAATCGTTGCGTACCCACATAGTTCCATTCTGTTTCAAACGGTTCCAATTTATAGGCATACTGAATATGCTCTGGAAAACGATAATCCAATGCTGCATATCCAATAGAGAACACAGACTGTTTGTGACTCAAAGTAATCTCATCAACAAAATTCACCTCTTGATGAATGGGAGACCCTTCTTGGTTAATGCTTTGCTCTTTATTGAAAAGCAAGAAACGGGTAAATACGATGCTGGGCGCATACTCCGTAGTAACAATATCAGCAGGTCGGAAGGAATAGAACCCCTCATCTGTTGCTGCCACAAGATTACCTGAATATCTTCTGATCAACCCTTTACCAGAGAAATGATCTGTGCGGAATCCACGAAACTGACCGAAAGACTCAAACGACTTAGAAGTTTCATCAAACTTAACAATCGACTCCTCCGTAAGTATCCATAGATGGTTTTGTTCATCTTCCTCTATCGACAAAAGCAGGTCGGATGGGAACAAACTATTTTGACGGTTATACGAAGTAAATTCAGGCGTTTGGAAAAACACAAAATCATTCGACAACTTAAACAAACCTCCTCCATACGACGCCAACCAAATACCTCCTTTTTGATCTTGGAAGATATCATAGATGCAACTGTTCGTTAAATTCGTATTCTCAGTATTATAAAACAAGAAACGAATTTCTTCGGGAGAGGCAAAATCGGTCATGAAGAGCGTTAATCCCTCACTAGAACCCAACCATATATTACCTTGTGCATCCTCCATCAAAGTATGCGATTGTTCTACAGTTGGTGGATAATTATTCTTCAACAGATTCTCTTTATGAATGTATCTGTATTTTTTCCCGTTCACTTGAAGAAGGTGCAATCCTCCATTACGCATAGCAAGCCATAGATTTCCTCTTTTATCTTCAAGCATATCGTTGATATCGTATGACAATGGAGCAAACTCATCATTCTCCGGAACACAATTTTGAACCACAAAACGGTTCGATGACTGTTGTGTCAAACAGTACAACGCCTGTTCTGCAGCAATCCATATCCTTCCCCTACGATCTTGATACATAGAAGTGATCGAAGCAAAAGGAACAGACGTAGAACGTAAAGTTCCCTGTACATCAACATATCCAAGTTTGTTCAAATCCTTGTCGTACAACACCAAAGATCCATCTTTGGATGCAACCCACAAGCGCTTTGCATCGTCCTCGAACAAGGCTGAGACATCCAAATTTCTACGATTGGGAACATATGATTCCGATGAGATATGTTGAAACGATTCGTTAAAATATACACTCTTTATCAAGCCTGAGTTCTCTTTTGCCGTCCACACAACCCCCATTGTGTCCGACAGAGATGCACGTTCGTCATAGTCACTGAAAAAATTCTTCTTCACCGATAACGAAACAGGATCCAACAGATAGACAACCGACTCATTTTTTAATGTGAAGAGAATCTCTCCTTGTCCATTCATCCAATGCTTCTCAAAAGGAGAATCCATCTGTTTCTTCATCACCACCTCATTATCCAATAGGCGAATTACATACAATCCATTCGTAGCAGTAAAGGCACAACACAAATCCTTATCAAGAGGATAAAGATCTACCACATTTTGATTGGTTGGAAACTGAATAACAGAGTGTCTGCGTTTTGCTTTTTCATACTTATAAACCATACCTTTGGAAGAGGCAAACAATAACTCGTTAGAACTCTCCATCATAGCAAATGAAGGTATTTCCGCCTCTGAAAGCGAGAAGGAAGAAAGAAGCGTGTCTTGCCCCTCCACATACTCTATACCCTTGTTGGTTAACAACCAGCGCCTGTTATTCTTATCAAGGAAAACAGAGCGGACATCTCGACCTGCTTCACTCTGTTCTCTTCCATAAAAGCGAGACATCGAGACATTCGAAAGGGAATCCACCGTGAGACGAATAGCTCCATTCGCACCGGCACCTAAAAGCCAATACTCACAATCGGACAAAGGGATCAGTTGCGAGGTGTAGAAATAGTCATCTCCCCTATTCTCATCCGCAGAAGGATACAACACGAACGATTCATTCCTTGGATCAAAACGAAGCACCTGCCCTATATCATTTAAAATCCAAAAACATCCACAGACATCTTGATTTAGAGATAGAAACTGGTTACTAACACTTCTCTGCAACTCTTTAGAGCTGGCTTTGAAGTTTTTGAAATCGTAACCATCATATCTGCTTAATCCATCTTTTGAAACCACCCATAGGAAACCATCCCTTCCCTTGCACATATCCATAACAGAGTTCTGTGCCAACCCATTCTGAACAGTGTAAAAACTATAGTGAGAAGAGAGGGGAAGCTGACTCAAATTTTGAGGTGAGGCACACATCCACGATCCCTTCATCAGAGATAGCAAGAGAACTAATATTATGTATATTCTGCTTGGTTTCATACAATGCAAAGATATGATAAATTTAACATATATCAATTCATCGTCTCCCTAAGGCTATCCATGTCCCAATTTATTGGTTGGTTACAAGATACTTCTCAAAACTTTTTGTGTATTTCACTTGCAACTGGTTGTTTTCATCTGAGTAGATAAAATAGGCAGCCATATCCTCTTGTTCTGACGCCAACGCATAGGCACTATCCAATCCCATCACCATAAAGGCTGTAGCAAAGGCATCTGCCGTCATACAATCTGGTGCAATCACTGAAGCACTTAACAGATTGTGTTCAACAGGATAACCCGTTGAGGGATTGATCGTGTGAGAATATCGTTTTCCATCTTTATAATAGAATTGTCGATAATTACCAGATGTAGCCAATCCACAATCACTCAAGGCAATCACAGTCTGCAAAAGTGGCTGATCGATCGAATTATCATCGGTAGGCTGCGTAATGCCTATATGCCAATCCCCTCCCTTCGAATTCTTACCAGAGACAACTATCTCTCCTCCGATCTCAACCATATAGTTTGTGATGTTTTGACTTTCTAGAAATTCTGCCACCACATCACTCGAATATCCTTTCGCAATGGCAGAGGCATCCAACATGATTCTTGCATCCTCTTTGAGAATTCTACCATTCTCTTTGCGAACCTTACCATATCCGGTGAAAGAGCGTATGGAATCAACCATATGTGGAGTCACAGAGTCACTCTTTTTAAATCCGAAACCCCACAGGTTTACCAATGGAGCCACTGTCATATCAAATGCACCGTTAGTAATTTCAGACACCTGCATTCCTCTTTCGAAGACCTTTTCAAAATAAGCATCCAACACCACTGTCGTATCATTGGTATTGATACGAGAGATGATAGAATTAGGTTCGAATGTAGAAAGCGAAAGATCAAACTTTGAGAAGACTTCTTGTAAAGATGAGTCGTTCAAACACTCTCCCTTCGTTCCATAGGTTATTGTATAATAAGTTCCGTGCACTCTTCCTTTCATAGTATAGAAAGACAATTCCTTTTCCGCACAAGAGAAAAGAAACAATGACAAAAACGAAACACATAAAATTCTGAATCTCATATCTCTTTTTAGTTTATTAATTAACATTATACAGTCTGCGATCTCTCTCAAACATATCCTTCACAAAATCCACTTGCGCCATACCTTACTCCCTTCTTATAATTCCCGACAATAATCTACCTGAAGCAAATCCATCTCTTCGGGCAGAGAAAAAAGACTGATTATCGTATGTACAATCATTAGAGACCAATATGTTTTGCTCTTCCACCCCGGCTTGCAAAATCTGATCCAATACTGATTTCCTCAAATCAACATGAGGCTTGGCATAGTTTATTCTATCCACCACAGAGGCGTCAAAACACGCAGCAACTTCCTCTCCCACCTCAAAGTTCTTTTGCGAGATACAGGCATTCACCATCACCTTGAGAGAGTTGGGTTTCATGTTTAAAGCAGACTGCAACACATCAATCGTTTTAGGCACAATCTCCTTTACTACCCCTTTCCATCCTGCATGTACAGCAGCCACAACCGTCGCCTCCCGATTGTATATCAATATGGGCACACAATCGGCAGTTGTTACTCCCAAACAAACATTGGGCAGTGTTGTAAACATTGCATCACACTCTAAAAAGGAGTCTCGATTTTCAACCGGTAGTAACAACGACTGATTATCTATCTGAATAATCCTATCCCCGTGTACTTCCTTAGGAACAAAAAGATGAGTTAAAGGTATTTTTAAAGCTTCACACAATAAGGTCCTGTTTTGGATTACGGTATCTGTATCATCTCCCGAATACAATCCTAAATTAAGAGTCGAGTAACAACCTACTCCCACTCCGTCCAAACGATCGGTCATAAAAGCCTCAACACCTGATGAGTAGTTATTTCGAAAGGAAAACATATTTAGAAATTAAGCACCGCAACAATAGTGATTCTAAGATTGGAACCACTGATAATTTAAATTTTCACAAAGATACATCAAATACAATCATTTAACAAGACAAGGGAGTAATGATTGGCCACAAGCAACAACAGTTTCAAGGTTCACGCACGCGTGTGCATGAAAGGGAGGCGCATTGTCGAAGTCAGGATGTAAAATCTAACCATTTAGAATGTCATTGGTTGATCTGTTTTATCGCTATATTTATTGAAAAATGATTTGATATAGCTATTGATAATTTTTAATCCATCATCCTCCGGCCACGCTTCATAACCGTTGGAAGAGAAAAATTCTCTCTCACTACGCGATATTTCGAACACAGCCGTAACGCCCCATCCATCGCCATCTGTTACATCGTATTCTGGTCTGTAGTGTTTCTCGTAATTATACATCTTGTGCTCAAGATATATCTCTTCGATATGTTTCATTACAGAGGCGTCGACAATAAGCGTATCTCCATATTCATCAACAGACCTTCCTTCAGACCTTCCATAGATCAACTTGACCGTTCCGTCCTCCTTCAATTCTGCCACATACTTCTCGGCCCACAGAGCATAGCCATTGCCTGCATGATATTCGTAATATACCATCGACTCTTTAGGCTTTTTCGTGAAAGCACTTGAAAGGAATGAGAATAATGATAAAGCCATAACAACATAGGTTTTCATAATACGAAATTTATAGTAATAATCCTTTTCATTATGATAGAGTAGAATTTCTCTTCACGTAGAGGCATATTATCCTGATGACGACAATAATAAACGATATGAATATTATTGCAGCAGACAGCATCATGAATATTCCCGTAAATAGTGGGAACATAAATGATGGTTGATCCTTTGGTGGATCATAAATTGCAAAGTCAATAGCTAATCCTCCTAATGTAGCTAATACGCCAATGCCTATCTCTATAACGATAATAAACAGATAGGAAAGTGGCCTTTCTTTTGAAATAAGCTTCATAGTGTACTATAAATTATTTCTTTACAGTTTTGCATGCTTCTGAAATGTCGGTAAGATTTATCTGCGACAATTCTTCTATAGTGAGATTCTTTCTAGCCCCAAGACGATTTGCCTGATTCGTAATAGTCTGTTCAAACAAGTTTCGTACATAACGACCATTACCGAAGTTACGTGATTTGTTTGCAACAGTCTCGTTAAGGCTTTTTCGCAGGTATTGGTCTGCATCTTTGTCCAACTTATACGCATATTTATTTATTCTGCTCATGAAGATGGCATAGAGTTCGTTGGATGAGTAGTCGGGAAAGTTAATATATCGTGTGAATCGTGACTGCAAACCTGGGTTCGATCCAATAAAATCTTTCATCTCGTTGGTATAACCTGCAACAATAACCACTAGGCGGTCACGATCGTCTTCCATGCGTTTTATCAGAGTAGCAATGGCTTCATCGCCATAGCCACCCTTGCCGTCTAGTAGGGCGTACGCCTCATCAATGAATAGGATACCATTGAGCGCAGAATCGACTACAGCATTTGTCTTTACAGCTGTCTGTCCAACGTATTCTGCAATGAGTCCCGAGCGATCTGTCTCCACAAGATGTCCTCTCTTTACGATTCCGAGGTCCTTGTATATCCTGGCGAGAATGCGTGCAACAGTAGTCTTACCTGTACCAGGATTGCCGGTAAAGACACAATGGTAGGATATCTGGGATGTTTTAAGTCCCTTTTCCTCACGCTGTTTCTGTATGCGCACGAAGTTGGCAAGCGAAGTGACCTCCTTCTTTACAGATTCCAAACCAATGAGCTCATCAAGTTCTTTGTAAGGATCACCCTGTATAGGTTCAGAAACCATTAGTTTGTCCAGTTCCTTGTCAAGCGAGTTCTCACTCTGTGAAAGACTTTGCTTTTCTTCGTTGATTATATTCTTCGCTGAATTGTAGGCTATACTGTCATTCTTATTTGATGCACCGTCTCCCTCGTCCGAACTTTCTCCGAGGGCAACCGTAATTATCGCCATGAAGATGAAAGCGCCTATGATAAAGGCATTACCGATACTCTTATCTACTTTCACAAATGGAAAGTCTTCTTTTTGTTGTACATTTTTTCTCTTCTTAATTGTATTTCCCATTTACTCTTCGTTTTATACTCTTTAATATTTTTTACTCCCCATCCATGCTAGTAAAGGTATGCAGTAGCATGCTAGATCAAGAGGATCAAAGGAGCCTGGAATCACATTGAAAGATTGAAGTACCTCTGACACGACACCCAACAATGGGATGATGCTTACCAACAATAGCCTTATGGCAAATCTCTCGTTCCTGTTTATATAGTCGGAAAAGAGAATGTAGGATGTCGTCCATAGACCGTCTGGGAGACAGAACCTGACAAACTCAGGTATGTCGATGTCACCTGTAAGGGAGCGTATAGCATCAACAGCAGTTGTGAGGCCTACCGAGTCCAGCAGAGCGAATACAAGATGATTCCTGCTTCTGAAGAGCAAGTAGATGCACGTTCCAGTCAACAAACATCCCCATGCCAATATCAATTGTATCTTGATACGTTTGTCAGACATACACTCAATTCACGATTTGGGTGCTTAGCGTATTTTTGCCTTAATTTTCCTTAAACATAACTTTTGCTATGCGAATTTATGAAAATTTCCTCAAGAACTAGCAAAAAACTCTTGAAAACAGCGTTTTTAATAAAACCTTATGACTTATGTTAAAATTAAACTGACATTCTTGCGTGCATTTCTGTAATTCGTTGCAACAGCCTATTATCTCATCCTATATCTTTTCAAATCCACTCGTCCATTGATGACCTCTATCCCTTCAGACTCCAACATTCTTTGTTGAACCTCCAAACCACCAAATCCAAAATGCTCTGCTAAACGACCTTGTCCATTCACCACACGATGACATGGGATAACACCCTCTTTGGGATTATGATGCAAAGCATTCCCCACAGCTCGTGCATAACACGGATTCCCCATTCGAAGAGCAATATCACCATAGGTCATCACTTTCCCCTTCGGTATGGCTTGGGTAACTTCATAAACTTTGTCTGCAAAAGAGGTTTCTGCCATCTAAACTTTCGATTATTGTACAGAACAAAGTTACTCTTTCATGTATAAAAAACAAACTATTCCTCAAAATTTATAACTTTGCAAAAAGAGAATTTTAACACACAATCAATATGCAAAAAGAGAAAGACCCTATGGGAGCTGCAATCGCAGATTATCATAAAACAGGAGGAAAGACCAAAAGCAAATTAAAAGTATTCTCTCCGATGTTTGATGATGATGAAATACCTTTGTTTACTCTATTCCGAAAATTTGAAGAGATGCCTCTGTTAGAGAAAGAAGCACTAAAAAGATCAGAGGGGAAAATTCTCGATGTAGGTGCAGGATCTGGTTGTCACTCCTTGGTATTACAAGAGATGGGGAAAGAGGTTACTGCCATCGACATTTCGCCATACTCCATAGAAACCATGAAGGAGAGAGGTGTCAAGAATGCTGAATTGGTAGATTTTTGGGATATAAAGGAGTAATACGACACAGTTCTAATGCTTATGAATGGAATTGGAATCGTAGGAACATTAAACGAACTACCCGATTTCTTCAAACATATAAATGACATTCTCACACCCAATGGCAAAGTGATCGTAGACTCTTCCGATCTATGCTATCTCTTCGAGGATGAGGATGGCATCATAGAGTTACCTGATGATGAGGTCTATTACGGAGAATTGATTTATCAAATGCAATATAAAAATATCAAAGGAGAAGAATTTCCTTGGCTCTATATCGATGCAGACACTTTGCAAAAGGAGGCACTTTCCTACGGATTCAAAGTGGAAATCATTAAACGTGGCGAACACTACGATTATTTAGCAGAGATAAGAAGAAAGTAAGGGTATCTCTATATTGTTGATAAGTTTTTTTGCAACATCCAAACCAACAATGTACTTTTGCTTTTCAAAATAAACAGATAAAAAATGGAAGTTACAGGAAAGATTATAGTTGTATGTCCTCTTCAATCAGGAGAAGGAGCAAAGGGTCCTTGGAAATCACAAGATTATGTGATCGAATACTACGAACCAGGATCTCAATATAGCAGAAAGATGGTTTTCAATGTATTCGGAGAGAACATTGACAAGTTTGCCATCCAAGAGGGTCAAGAGTATACTGTAAGCGTTGATATCGATGCTCGCGAGTGGCAAGGAAGATGGTTTAGCAACATCCGCGCTTGGAGAGTGATGTCACCTCAAAACGCTCAACAACAAGCTCCTCAACAAGCACCAATCGGATCTCCAGCTATGCCAACAGGAATGAAGACTCCTGATCCATTCGATGCAACATCACAACCAAGTGATTCTTCAAGCGATCTTCCTTTCTAATCGGAATAAACAAAACACAGAGGCGAGTTTGAAACTCGCCTTTTTTCTATGACTCAAAAAGAAAGATACCAAGCCATTCTATCCTGGTTTCAGGAGAATATGCCAGAGGCCGACAGCGAACTGAATTTCAGCAATCCATTTGAAACAGTCGTTGCCGTTATGCTATCTGCCCAATGTACCGACAAAAGAGTCAACATGGTTACCCCCGACCTTTTTAAGAGGTTCCCCTCTCCCAACGAAATGGCTGAAAGTAGCATCGAAGAGATTCTAACCTACATCAAAAGCATTTCCTACCCTAATTCAAAAGCTCAACATCTATTAGAGATGTCACGCAAGCTTGTGAAAGACTTTAATGGGGAGGTTCCGGACAATTTCGAACTATTACAAACATTACCTGGCGTAGGAAGAAAAACTGCAAACGTTGTGTGCGCCGTAGCATTCAACCAAGCTGCAATGCCTGTCGACACGCATGTATTTAGAGTCTCAAACCGCTTAGGATTAACCAACCGATCAAAGACGCCGAACGAGACAGAAATGAAACTAAGAAAAAACATACCCAACGAACTACTTTCAAAAGCCCATCATTGGCTTCTTCTTCACGGACGTTACACCTGTACCGCAAGGAATCCTAAATGCGACCAATGCGGCCTACTATCTCTTTGCAAGAACCCAAACTGTCAGTCCCCGAAACAGTAAAACTGACATCTTGTCACGTTTCCCAAAATGGCATATTCTTTGTATTAATCTCATTGATTAATCAAGTCAAAAACAAAATTAAAATATATAAATATGCAAAAAGGAAACATTGGGGTAACGACAGACAACATCTTCCCCGTCATTAAAAAATTTCTTTATAGCGACCACGAGATTTTCCTTCGTGAGCTAGTATCTAACGCTGTTGATGCATCTCAAAAGTTGAAAACGCTTGCCTCTGTTGGAGAATACAAGGGTGAGCTTGGAGATCTAACAGTTCAAGTTAAGACAAATAAAGAGGCTGGTACTCTTACTATCTCCGACCATGGTATAGGAATGACAGAAGAAGAGATCGACAAGTACATCAATCAAATCGCTTTCTCTGGCGCAGAAGAGTTTTTGGAGAAATACAAAAACGACGCCAACGCAATCATCGGACATTTCGGACTTGGTTTCTACTCTTCATTCATGGTTTCGAAGAAGGTTGAGATCATCACAAAATCATACAAGGAGGGATCCAAGGCTGTAAAATGGAGTTGCGATGGAAGTCCAGAATACACTATCGAGGAGATTGAAAAAGCAGAAAGAGGTACCGACATCGTTCTCTATATCGAGGATGAAAACAAGGATTTTCTTGAAGATAGCAAGGTAACAGAACTATTGAACAAGTATTGTAAGTTCTTGGCCATCCCTGTTGCTTTTGGAAAGAAAAAAGAGTGGAAAGATGGGAAACAAGTAGAGACAGATGAGAACAATGTAATCAATAACACAAATCCTGCATGGACACGCAAGCCTGCGGATCTAAAGGAGGAAGATTACAAGAACTTCTATCGCGAACTTTACCCTTATGCAGATGATCCTTTGTTCAATATCCATTTGAATGTGGATTATCCTTTCAACCTGACAGGTATTCTCTACTTCCCTAAGATCAAGAATAACATTGAGATTCAAAAGAACAAGATTCAATTGTACTGCAACCAAGTATTCGTTACAGATTCTGTTGAAGGTATCGTTCCTGAGTTCTTGACACTACTCCATGGTGTGATCGACTCTCCAGACATTCCTTTGAATGTATCTAGAAGTTACTTACAAAGCGATAGCAACGTAAAGAAAATATCTAACCACATAACAAAGAAGGTGGCTGACAGATTGCAAGAGATCTTCAACCAACAACGTTCCGATTTCGAAGAGAAATGGGACAACTTGAAGATCTTTATCGAATATGGTATCCTTACAGATGAGAAGTTCTCCGAGAAGGCAGAGAAGTTTGTTCTTCTTAAAAATGTGGATGGCAAATACTTTACTTTAGATGAATATAAGAGCCTTATCGAAGCTAACCAAACAGACAAGGAGAATAACCTTATCTATCTATATGCAACCAACAAAGAGCAACAATACTCTTACATCAATGCAGCAAAAGAAAAGGGCTATGATGTATTGCTTTTAGACGGACAATTGGATGTTCACTTCATCAGTAAAATCGAGCAAAAGAGCGAAGGCAAAAGTCGCTTCGTACGCGTAGACTCTGATGTCGTTGAGAAGTTGATTCAAAAGGAGGACACTAAGAAGGTTGAACTTTCCGCAAACGACCAAGACGCATTGACACAAATATTCAGTGCACAACTTCCAAATAACGACAAGAACAGTTTCATCGTTACATTCGAGAACCTTTCTTCTAATGGGCAACCAGCATACATCACTCAAAATGAGTTTATGCGCAGAATGAAAGAGATGGCTGCCACTCAAGGAGGCATGAACTTTTATGGAGAGATGCCAGACTCCTACAATATGGTCGTTAATGCCGCTCACCCTCTCATCCAACGCATCTTGACAGATGAGAACAATGCATGCTCAGCCCAAGCAACTCCAATCCTTAATAAGATTGAAGAACTTGAGAAGAAACGCGCTGACTTAAAGGGCGACAAAAACGAATCAGATCTTGCAGAGGCTATCAAAGATGAAATCAAAAAGATTGATGAGGAACTTGACAAGAACAAGAAAGAGAAAAAGAGCATCTATGAGGATTTCTCAAAAGGAAGCAAAGAGGTTAAACAATTGGTTGACCTAACTCTTCTGTCTAACAACCTTTTGAAAGGAGAAGCTCTAAATGAATTCATTAAGAGAAGTCTTGAGATGATATAATTTTCAACACTTAAGGAGAGCCCGTGGGTAAAGACCTACGGGCTTTTTTACTCCTGATTGTTCATATCTTTCTTTTGACAAGCCTTAAAGATTTAGTAAATTTGCCTAACACAAAATTCAGAATAAGATGATCGTTTGCATAGCGGAGAAACCAAGTGTAGCAAGAGAAATCGCATCCATATTGGGTGCCCGTAATAAAAGAGACGGATACATAGAAGGAAACGGATACCAAGTAACCTGGGTATTCGGTCACCTTTGTACACTTAAAGAGCCCCACGAGTACAATGAAAATTGGAAACGATGGTCTATCTCAGACCTTCCTCTTATTCCACAACGCTTTGGAATAAAACTCATAGAGAATGATGGTTCCATCAAACAATTCCACATCATAGAAGAGTTAATAAAGAACGCTGATGAAGTGATCAACTGCGGGGATGCTGGACAAGAAGGAGAACTTATCCAAAGATGGGTAATGCAAAAAGCAGAATGCAAATGTCCAGTCAAACGACTATGGATTTCATCCCTTACTGAGGAATCCATACGAGAAGGTTTCAACAATCTACATCCTCAATCTGATTACAATAAATTATATGAAGCGGGTGCGATGAGAGCCATTGGAGATTGGCTGTTGGGAATGAATGCAACACGCCTCTATACTCTCAGATTTGGTCAAAACAAACAGGTCCTCTCTATTGGTAGAGTTCAAACACCCACATTAGCCTTGGTTGTGAAAAGGCACTTTGAGATTGTCAATTTCAAACCAGAGAAATATTGGGAATTAAAGACCATATACCGAGACACCACATTCTCTGCAACCAAAGGAAAGTTTACCTCCAAAGAAGAAGGTATCAACTTTTTAGAGACTGTAAAGAGCGATGAATTCTTTGTAACTGACATCAGTGCCAAAGAAGGAAAAGAGTTTGCTCCAAGATTATTTGACCTTACCTCCCTACAAGTGGAGTGCAATAAAAAATATGGATTTTCAGCAGAAGAGACCTTAAAACTGATCCAATCACTCTACGAGAAAAAGGTGACTACCTACCCTCGTGTGGATACAACTTTCTTAAGTGAAGACATTCATCCTAAGATTGGTCCTATCATGCAAGGCCTAAAGAACTATGCATCATTAACAGAACCCGTATTAAAAACGAAGATACCAAAATCAAAGAAGGTTTTTGACAACTCAAAGGTAACGGATCACCACGCAATTATACCTACAGGAGTGAATCCAACCAACCTGACATTGGATGAGCAGAAGGTGTTTGATCTAGTTGCAAAACGATTTATCGCCAACTTCTACCCTGTCTGTGAAACTTCCACAACCACCGTATTAGGCAAGGTAAAAGATATAGAATTCAAAGTGAACGGAAAACAGATACTGGTACCTGGATGGAGAAGCGTATACGAGAAGGGAGCCAACGAGGAAGAGAACAAAGAGGATGAAGAAAAAACACTTCCTATATTTACCGTGGGCGAACATGGAGCACACATTCCGGATCTAACAGAAAAGGAGACTACCGCACCCAAACCTTACACAGAAGCTACGCTCTTAAGGGCAATGGAAACAGCAGGCAAGCAAATTGATGACGAGGAGCTTCGTGACCTTCTGAAAGAGAATGGAATAGGAAGACCTTCCACTCGTGCCAACATCATAGAAACCCTCTTTAAGCGTAATTATATGCGTAGAAAAGGGAAAAGCATAGAAGCAACAGAAACAGGCATCGGACTAATCGGAACCATACAAGATGAACTTCTCAAATCGGCAGAACTAACCGGTCAATGGGAAAAGAAACTACGATTGATTGAGAAGAACGAATTCGAGACTAGTGCCTTTATGGCTGAGTTGAAGGAGATGGTATGCAAACTTGTGGAAAGTGAACGATACAGTTACACTTACGGAAGAACTATCAAAGTAGATGACACACAAACAAAAAATAAATAATCAGAAAACGAGAAAAGTATTTTTCTGAATAACTTCCAATACACCTTTCATCTTTCGTATTTTACAAGAAATAGGGGCGCGTCAAACATAGATTTGACGCGCCCCTTTTCTTATATCAGAATAAAAATTACTTAACTTGGATGATCAACTTGTGAGTGTTTGACCAGAATGCGCTGTAGTTAGTAATCTTCAATACCAAGTTCTTATCAGCATCAGACTTCTTGTTGATAGTGTAAGAGTTGATTGGGTGAGAAGTCAAAACGAAAGCCTTAGGAGAACCCAAGTCGATCTCAGAAACCTCACGAATATCAATCTTAGTAAAGTAGCTAGTATTGATGTTAGCAGAAGTTAACAATTTAGCCTTCAAACCTTTATCCTTGATAGTATTCTTATCAGCGATGAAGTAGTAAGCTGTGTTCAACTCAGCATCTTGTGCTTGCATAGCAGCAAATTGTTGCTCGTTAACTCTAAGAACTGAATCTTGAAGATAGTTCAAGTTAGCAACTGTACTATCCAAAGAAGCGATCTTAACATCCTTAGCAGCCAACTTTGCTTGCATATCCTTCAAAGTTGCCTCGCTTTGCTTCAAATCTCTTTGCAAACCGCTAACCAATCCACGGAAGTAAGCAGCGTTTCCTTTTGCTTGAGCCAAAGCTGAATCCAAAGAAGCGATCTTCTCACGATTTGCGCGGATAGCCTCAGAAATAGTTTGGAAATCTTGTTGAAGTTTAGCCTTAGTATCAGAATTTACACCTTCTGCACCAGCAGTCTCTTCAATGATACCCAACTCAGCGCTCTTGATTGTGCTGAAGTTAGATTGAACCTCTTGGATCATCTCCAAGTAGTTGTTCATCTCCTCTTCAACCAATTCCTTCTCTTTGCTGATAGAATCAACTTGATGATTCAATCTGTCAATCTCTTTTTGGTTACATGATGTTGCCATCAAAGCAACACAAGCACCGAAGAATAATACTTTTTTCATTTCTTTTTATTTTAAATTATTAATTATTTATGATCAGTTATTATAATAGTCGAAGCAACATCTTCACTCATCACTATCCTCTTCGTCTACATCATCATACTTATGCTTCTTCTCCTTTACCTTTTCTTTTCCTTCCAACACCATCACAATTTCACCCTTAGGATCATTCTGCTCAAAGTGTTCTTTTACTTCTTTCAAAGTACCTCTAACCGTCTCTTCATGAACCTTGGATATCTCTCTCGTTACAGAGACTCTCCTTGCCTCTCCCATCACCTCTATCAATTGACTCAGAGTTTTTACCAACCGGAAGGGGGATTCATATATAATAACAGTTCTATCTTCTTGCTCCAGTTCTTTTAAGCGCGTCTGTCTGCCTTTCTTTTGCGGAAGAAAACCTTCGAAACAAAATTTATCATTCGGCAATCCTGAATCTACCAATGCCGGAACGAAGGCAGTTGCACCTGGCAGACACTCAATTTCAACACCAGCCTCAACACATGCACGGGAAAGAAGGAAACCAGGATCAGATATCGCAGGCGTTCCCGCATCTGAAATCAAGGCTATATTTTCACCTCTTTTCAGTCTCTCCACAACACCTCCAACAGTCTTATGCTCATTGAACTTATGATGAGAGATCAGTTTATTCTCTATTTGGAAATGTTTCAACAAGACACTGGAAGTACGAGTATCCTCTGCTAAAATCAAATCGACTTCTTTCAAGACTCGTATAGCACGAAATGTCATATCCTCCATGTTACCAACAGGAGTAGGCACTAAATACAACTTGCCGAAAGTGCTTTCTTTCATGAGAATCGACTCTGTAACAAATTCAAGAAATCTTCGACGGCTGGATTTTCTTCACTCCAATCGAAACGCTCTATATAAGCAAAAGCTTCCTCCAATGAGTGTAGCTGATCCAACTCCTTCATGGTTTGGTTCAGCAAATCCATATCATCTCCAAACAACTCCTTTTTATAACGAAACTTATCTCCCAAACACAACTTCAAACTTTTCACAAAACGACTTTCTGCTGAAGCGTTTCGGACAGGAATTCGAGCAGAAACTTCTTTCTTCTTTTCTTGTTTCACAACCTCTTCCGAAGCCTCTAAACAAGATGTTTCCGCTTCTCCCTGACTCTCTACATCATCTTGTACAAGAACTATGCCAAAATCGGGCACTTCCTCTTTTTCTAACTCTTTTTTAGATTTTTTAGATTTTTGGTCCTCTTCACCTAATTCTAATTCACATTTCGAACTATCTTCTTCTACCTCTACCGATGGAACTGGGTCACTATCCCGCTCCTTTTCAAGGACTGTGTCACAAGCTGATTTTGACGAGTTCTGATTCATCAACTCATTCAAAATCGAGGACATGGAATCGACCTTCTCTTTCGATAAACTTAACAATGGGAATGGTATCTCCTCTATCTTCGAAAGAGACTCACATAGAAGACTCATCTCCTTAATCTCTTTAAGCAAAAGATTTACAAAGTCTTTGTTATCCATTTTGACACAAAATTTCTAATAAAATTTTATCTTTGTAAAGATATACAAAATTAGATTTACCAACAATTAAAACAAAGAAAATTTATATATGAGTCATCCTTTTTCAAAACCATTTACTCTTGACAGAACGGTAAGAATTACGATATACGCACTCATTGGTATTTCTATCGTATTATTGTTCAGATACTTATCTCCTGTCCTGTTACCATTTTTCATTGCATGGCTCATTGCCTACCTACTACATCCCCTTGTAGTATTGGCCCAAGAAAAGGCGAAGATAAAGAACAGGACTGTTGCCGTATTGCTTATTCTTACTCTCATATTTGCTTTAATCGGTACCCTTTTATACTTCCTTGTCCCTACTCTTTTATCTGAGTTAGCCATATTTAAAGATGTTTTGCTACAAGTCATAACAAGTGACAAAATAAATGACAATTCCTACTGGCAAATATTACTTCAAGATATACTTCTTGAAATAAAAAATTCAGAATTCCTTAACCCGGAGAACTTGATGGCTTTCTCATCTCACTTCTCCACCCTTTTAAGTGGTTCTTGGAGTGTGGTTGGACATATATTCACACTATTCCTTTCCGTCCTCTACCTCTTCTTCATATTGAAAGACTACAACACCATTACCAATCATTTCATTGGCCTTATCCCAGAAAAATACCAGATTTTCGTCTCTACTCTTATGCAAGACTTGGAACAAGGCATGAACAACTATTATAGAGGCCAATTCATCGTCGTTATGATTGTCTCTATCCTATTTTCTATCGGGTTTTCCATCATCAATATGCCTATCGCCATCTTCATGGGAATTATTGTCGGACTATTGAATATCGTGCCCTATATGCAAGTCATTGGAATCCCACCTTGCATACTTCTAATGTTGGTTCACGCCATAGAAACTGGCACATCTCCCGTATACTCACTACTTGCCCTTCTCATCGTTTTTGTTGCAATACAAGGTATCCAAGATGGTCTTTTAGTTCCTAAAATCATGGGTAAACAAATGGGGCTCAACGCAGCTATAATATTATTATCCTTGTCTATTTTCGGAATGTTGTTTGGCGTCATTGGCTTAATCATTGCGCTACCAACCACAACTCTGATGATATCGTATTACAAACGATACATTCTAAAAAGTGTAAACGAAAACTATCAAAAGAGCAAAAACTCAGAAGACCCTGAAATAATCGAGTTGTTAAGACAATGAACTATATAAACACCAATCTCTCACTTTTCCGCAACAAACTCGGCCATCTCTATGAGGAGAACGAGACAAAGGCTTTGTATTACACTATCTTGCAAAAGATACTAAACTGTAATATGACCACCTTACTCATCAAAGGTGATGAACTATGGGGAGATGCTCAGCAAAAGCAACTGCTTCAAATCACAGAACGATTAAAGGACGGTGAACCTCTTCAATACATAATGAGAGAAGCTGAGTTTCATGGACTCACATTTACAGTCAATCCCAATGTGCTGATACCACGACCAGAGACGGAAGAATTAGTTGATTGGATTATCGCAGAATGCCCAAATACTACAAGTATTTTAGATATAGGAACAGGCAGTGGATGTATTGCCATCAGTCTGAAAAAAGAGTTGCCCCAAACTGACATTTCCGCAATGGACGTATCCGAAATGGCTCTTGAAACAGCAAAAGAGAACATGGTGAAGAACAATGCGTGTGTCCACTTCATTCACGACGATATTCTAAATCCAAAGAAGGATACGAATACCTTTCAGGTGATCGTTAGCAATCCCCCATACATAATGCAAAAAGAGAAATCGTCTATGCATAAAAACGTATTGGAACACGAACCTCATTTGGCATTGTTCGTTGAAAATGAGGATCCTCTACTGTTTTATAGAAAGATAGCCGAATATGGTCAAACGCATTTGGGAAATGACGGGTTACTGTTTTTTGAAATCAATGCGCTATTAGGCGC
Source organism: Paludibacteraceae bacterium (assembly GCA_045600225.1). Lineage (GTDB taxonomy): Bacteria > Bacteroidota > Bacteroidia > Bacteroidales > Paludibacteraceae > UBA1181. The sequence continues at coordinate 51,110 of JAZRXL010000068.1, read as the reverse complement.
AGAGACGAAAGAAATGCTTGAACAATATGGTTACAAGGACATTACCATCAGAAAGGATTCCAATGGTAAAGAACGAATGATACGATGCAAAAGGAGATAACATACAACGAAGCCCTCAGCAAACTAGCGGCACTTTGCTCTCGTTCTGAGCAATGCATACTTTCTTGCACGGAGAAACTCACCAAATGGGGAATATCAGAATCCGACAGCAAGAAAATCATTCAGTACCTTATTTCAGAGAAATATATTGACGAGAGAAGATACGCCCTATTCTTTGCAAAAGACAAGCACTCGCTTTCCCATTGGGGGAAACTAAAAATCGGGAACCACCTAAAACTCAAAAAAATACCCTCCGAATACATTAAGGAGGCTTTAGAATCCATTTCGGAAGAGAAATACAAGGATCAGTTATACGAATTGCTAAAAAACAAACTAAAATCTGTCAAAGCCCGTAATTCGTACGAACTAAAAGGGAAACTTTTCCGTTTTGCTCTTGGAAGAGGTTTTGAAAGTAACAAGATCCTTCAAAACATCAACCAACTATTTTCAGAAAACAATATAAACAGTTCAGACGAATATGAGACATTCAATGATTAAAGGCATGTTCGCTCAAAGCAATACCTTTACGAAATTCCTAATATCCTTCTTCATCATACTATTCTGCGCCACTCTATTCTCAACCGTGGGACTTCTTGCGATGAAACTAATGGGCAATGGTATCATGTCTCAAAAGATATTCCAATTTTGTTCTGCATTCGGAACATTCATTGCAGGTCCTTTGGTAGCGTGCTATGTGATAAGCAATTCGACAAGAGGTTATCTTTCTATAAAACAAACAAACTACAGATACTATATCATTGCAATAATCTGTGTTATTGCGGCCATTCCTTCTATAAATTTCACAACAATGCTAAACGAGCAGATCAAGCTTCCTGAAAGCTGGCAATTCATAGAAGAATGGATGAAGGAGATGGAAAAGAAAAACGGAGACCTTGCAGAACAATTTTTGGCAGTGGACAACTTTGGTGGTTATCTATTCAATCTGATTGTGATCGCACTTATCCCTGCTGTTGGTGAAGAATTGTTATTCAGAGGATTAATTCAGAAATCCATATTGAACACCACGGGAAACATTCACATCGCAATATGGTGTGCTGGAATACTATTCAGCGCCATCCATTGCCAATTCTACGGGTTCATACCAAGAATGCTTATGGGTGCATTGTTCGGTTATTTCCTCTATTGGAGTAAGAGTATTCTTGTCCCAATGGCTTGTCATTTCCTTAACAACGGTATCATAATAACCTACACATACTTCTTCCCTACCGATCCAAACGAAAAGTTATTGATAGAAGAGATTGGTAAAGAAGATGTCTTGCTTTGCATCGTAAGCATACTACTACTTGCAGGAGGCTGCTTCGTAATGAATAAGATCAAAGAAACACCCAAAGGGATTGCTATATGAAAAAAGGAATTGTTTTAGAAGGAGGAGGCATGAGGGGTTTATTCTCCTCTGGTGTGATTGACGAGATGATGGAAAATGGCATTCGTCCCGATGGACTTATCGGTGTCTCCGCAGGTGCTACATTTGGATGCAACTACAAATCCCATCAAATTGGGCGTTCTTTACGGTACAACATCACCTTTAAGAACGATGACCGTTATATGGGATGGAAATCCCTCTTCAAAACAGGAGACTGGGTAAATGCAGATTTTAGCTACCGGACCCTACCCTATGAGTTAGACATTTTCGACAACGAGACCTTCAAAAAGGACCCGATGGAATTTCACATTGTTTGTACCAATGTAGATACGGGAGAGGCGGTATATAGGAAGATAGAGAGTCTTGATGAAACACAAATTGATTGGTTAAGAGCTTCGGCATCCCTTCCGATCGTTTCTAAACCTGTATGTATTGATGGACTTAGACTTTTAGACGGAGGAATGTCTGATTCTATTCCTCTTGAATATTTCCAGTCTCTTGGATACGACAAGAACATTGTCGTACTTACCCAACCACAAGGATTCAAAAAGACAAAACCAATCATAATGCCCATCATCCGCCTTATGCTGAAAGACATTCCTGTCATAGCGGATTGTATGGAGAATAGGCATATCATGTACAATAGAGAGCTGGACTATATAGGAGAACAAGAGAAAAAAGGGAATACACTTCTTATACACCCTGAAGATGTTCTTCCAATTGGAAGAATAGAACAGAATGAGAAAAAGATGAGACTTGTATACGAAATGGGCAGAGATATTTGCAAATCAAAACTTAACGATATCAAAGCCTTTTACGAGATATAAAACAACTTCTAAACCAAAATAAAAAATCCCGAGCCATGCAGGTCCGGGATTTCTTTTTTTCACATAAAACTTATTGAGATTTTCTACCAATTAGATTGATAAACTCTTCTCTTGTCTTCGCAGTGTTAAACGCACCTGTAAAATCGGATGTAGTAGTAACGGAATGCATCTTCTCTATTCCCCTCATCTGCATACACATGTGTTGTGCTTCAATAACAACCATCACACCCATAGGATCTAATGTATTCTGAATACAATCTTTTATCTGGGTAGTCAAACGCTCTTGTATCTGCAATCTTCTAGAATAGATTTCAACCACACGAGCAATCTTACTTAATCCGGTAATTTTCTTATTTGGAATATATGCAACATGCGCCTTACCAAAGAAAGGCAACATGTGGTGTTCGCACAAAGAGAAGAAATCAATGTCCTTTACAATAACCATCTGTTGGTACTCTTCCTCGAAAATAGCAGATTTCAAAACATCAGCAGGATCAATCTTATAACCATATGTCAAGAACTGCATAGCCTTGGCGACTCTTTCGGGAGTCTTCACAAGGCCCTCTCTGTTGACATCTTCACCTAATGTATCGATGATTGAAGAGATCATTGGGGCAATCTTCCCCGTTATTTCTTTACTGGGATATTTAGCGATATCCCAAGGCTTAAATTCTAAATCTTCGTTCATTTTGCTTCCTCCAACGATAAATCACGTGTCTCCTCATCTCTGACAATACAGATATCTCCTGTCAATTCAGGATAATCAGAAACTAATTGTTTCAATAGGACAAGGGCGTCCGTATGTGTTCTAAAATCTCCCACTCTCAACTTCCAAAAAGGCGAAGAGAATGTCAAATAGGACGACAATTCGGGATATTTATCTTTTATTTTCTTTTCACGCTCCAAAGCAATGCTCTTAGATTGCTTCTGATTGTTACCCATATAGACTTGAACACGGTAACCTAAATAAGTAACATATTGTTTTTCTTCATTCTCGGCAATCTTCTTATCCAGCAAGACACTCATTTTAGGGTCTTGCGAAATCGAAACAGAACCTTTGCCGATTTCCTTCTTGGTCAAAGACTCAAAAATGTCTTCTTCATTTGTATGCTTCACTATTTTTGTCGTTTGTGAAAACGCAGCGAAACTCACAAAAGAAATGATAATTGAAAAAAACAATTTTCGTACCATAATTCTATATTTTTCTATTCTTCTGCAAATTTATATAAAATTCAACGAATAAACCCCTATTCTTAACAAAGAAAGGTCGGAATCTTGTACGAACTCCGACCTTTCAATTTATTCGATTCTTTCCTGTATTATTTGAAAAGATTTTGAAGACTTTCTACACAATCCGTCTTTTCCCAAGTAAACAATTCTACTTCTCTTGAGAATACCTTTCCATAACGGTCTGAGAATTGTTTTGTAACCAACTTTGGTTTGCGCCCCATATGACCATAAGCGGCAGTCTCTTCATAAATCGGATTACGTAACTTCAATCTGTCTTCGATAGCCTTAGGTCGCATATCAAATATCTTGCTTTCCGAAATCTTCTTTGCCATCTCGCCATCAGAAAGTTTCACCTTTGATGTTCCATAAGTATTAATGAACAAGTTCATCGGTTCTGCCACACCAATAGCATACGCAACCTGAACCAACACTTCGTCTGCCAAACCTGCCGCAACAATATTCTTAGCCAAATGGCGAGCAGCATACGCAGCAGAACGGTCTACCTTTGAAGGGTCTTTACCAGAGAATGCCCCTCCTCCATGAGCACCCTTACCTCCGTATGTATCTACAATAATCTTTCTTCCTGTCAATCCTGTGTCTCCATAAGGACCTCCAATGACAAACTTACCTGTAGGATTAACCAATAGCTTATAATCGCCTTTGAACAACTCCTTGTATTGAGGATGTTTGCTTAAAACACGAGGCAATAGAATGTTTTGAACATCCTGACGGATCTTCTCTACCATCTCCTCATCTGCCTTCAACTGATTGGATGGATTTACAATAAACTCATCATGCTGAGTAGAAATAACAATTGTATCAACACGCTTTGGCTTATTGTCGTCTCCATATTCGATTGTAACCTGTGATTTTGAATCAGGACGCAAATAGGTCATCTCCTTACCCTCTTTACGAATGGCAGCCAACTCTATCAATAAGACGTGGGACATATCTAATGCGATAGGCATCAAACTCTCGGTCTCATTACAAGCATAACCGAACATCATACCCTGGTCTCCAGCTCCCTGATTGTATGGATCTTCCCTCTCAACTCCTCTGTTGATATCAGGAGACTGTCCATGCAAAGCATTTAGGATACCACAAGATTCACTATCAAACTTATAATCGCTCTTGGTATAACCAATCTTCTTGATTACCTCTCTGGCAATATCTTGCTCATTAATCAACGCCGATGTCTTAATCTCACCAGCAATGATAACCTGACCTGTAGTCACCAAAGTCTCACACGCCACCTTGGAATTTGCATCTTGTGCTAAGATATTATCCAAAATAGCATCTGAAATTTGATCTGCCACCTTATCAGGATGACCTTCCGAAACAGACTCGGATGAAAAAAAATAACTCATTTCCTTAATTTATTAAAATCTATTCAACATAAGTGAATAAGACTTCTTACAAATAAAGGCACAAAACTCGCATAAAATGAACGATGAATCGTTTTAGCATTGTTTTTGTGTGGTTGCAAGCAGTCAAATCTATCCACAATTTTATCGTTTGCAAAATTACAATTTATTTTGCAATTCGCTTCTCATTTCTTCAATAATTTTACCATAGAATCTCTAACCTCCTCAAAACAAACTCTATTAGTATCTGCAATAGGCTCTACTGGAGGCGATTTCAGTTTCAACGGATCGATTGGAGAACCATTCTCATAGACTCTAAAATCCAAATGAGGACCCGTAGAGACACCGGTGCTTCCAACAAAACCTATCACTTCCCCTTGCTTAACCATCTTCCCCACCGAGATTTTTCCAAATTTCGACAAGTGCATATAAGACGTTGTATATGTTCCATTGTGTTGAATTTTAACAGTGTTTCCACCTCCGCCAGTCCAACCCTTGAAGATAACCTTACCATCTCCAATAGTAGAAACAGGCGTTCCTTTCGGTGCCGCATAATCAACCCCGTGATGAGGTCTGTAATACTTCAACACTGGGTGGAAACGACTATGTGTAAAATGCGAACTTATACGCGAATAACTAAGAGGCGCTTTCAAAAAGGCCTTTCGTAAACTATTCCCATCATAATCGTAGTAATCCTCACGACCTTCTTGTTCAAAAGGTATCGCATAGAAATCTGTTCCACAATGCGTAAACAAAGCGACTTTTACCGTATCAATCTTAACAAAAGAGGAGTCGCATAAAACCTCTACATAACGAGCCACGTACTTGTCTCCTTTTTGTAGTCCAAAGAAATCAATGTTCCATGCATATATATTCGACAATTGCAATGCTAGGTCAAAAGGTACTCCTTGTCCTACAATAGAGTTCCATAAAGAGGTCTCTATTTCTCCCGACACAACCCTCTCTCTTCTGACAAGATCCTTTTGATACAATTGTGCAGTTATCGAGTCCTTTAATGAATACACAACATACTCGGCAGCATTCTTCTCATACACAAAATAAACAGGAACAGGCATAGAGTCCCTTGTTTGTACAATATGAATCGAATTGCCTCCTCTAATCTTACGAACATCAAAAACAGATTTGGAAACCGAGGCTATCTGATTAACTTGCGATGGTGTTACTCCGTAATTTATCAAAACAGCACCCAAATGTTTTTTGTTTGGGAATTTATCATGAATAACATCATAGTCGTGAACATCCAGGCACAAGAAGGAGTCTCTTAAAACAGGTTCGATCTGCTCCACCTGTTGATTCATCGAATCCTCTTCACACTGAACAGAGACTTCCTCTTTAGGAGCCTCATTATTATTACTACAAGAGAATAGAACGACAAACGAAGAGACTAGATACAATAGTAACTTAACGTACTTTTTCATTATTGATCCACATTAAATTACCATTCGAATCCAAACTTAAAATGGACTCCTCCCATCTTGTGTTTATCCTCGATTACAATCTCTTCTATATTCTTGAAATATCTAAACTTTCCTGTTTGAAAGGTATAGCCTGCCATTAACGCGAAACCATATTTTGTTTGCTTTACAGGTATTCTGATACCAAAAGAGGGAGATAAATAGACGCCCTTTATGATCATAGGAGATCCACCTGCTCTTGCATCAATAAACGGAGACACTTTTGCAGGAAAATTCACTCTCATGTCGAAATACAATGGGACTGCTGCTCCACTTCCATCCGAATAATAGTCAACAGCCAACCCTCCTCCGAGAAACAAGTATTTTGGAACCACCTGATATCCGTGAGTAGTAGAGAAACCAAACCGGTTAAAGCCCTTTCCTCCTCCGATACCTAATGAGAAGCCCATATCCGCCATTCCTCTGTAACCTTTTTCCATAGGTTCTTGAGGTTTCTTTACTTCTGTTTTTGCCTTGTTGGATGCGCTAGCCTGCGTTGTAGCTCCTTTTGTTTGTTGTGCAGGAGCCGCTTTATTCGTATTGGTTGTGGCTGTTGTTTTTGCTACGGGTTTAGGTGCTGGTTTTGCAGCAGGAGCCGCTTGAACGACCAAACCAATTGTTGTCATAAACAATGCAACTATAAAATATCTTAGACTCATATTCTCTCTATTTTTTCGTAAGCAAAAATAAAGATTTTTTTTTACATACAAATTGAGTACTATATGCTTATGCTTTTTTCTTGCAACAAAGCTAAATATAAAAATCCTACCATCCAGATATCAAAGAATCCAAATAGTCCATTCTACCTTTAAAGAAAGAGATATCGCAATCCATCTCAGCCCGCCAAGATCCTAGAGGCAAGGCTCCAACACTTCCAGGTACAGTTTGATTTAAAATAGGCCACAATTGAAAATTCACGTCTGCAGAAGACTTCAAATACGCTCCTAACCAATCATAATATACAAGAATTTGAGATCTCAACACTTCCGAATATTGCTCATGGATCTTCTTAACCTCAGACCGAAACACCGAATTGCGTTGAATATTAAAACAAAAGAATTCACTAGTCGTTCTTGGATCCATAGGTCTCTCTTCCAAAGGAATTCCTGTACCGATACTCCATTCAAAATCCCACACAGGTCCTAAACTGAGTTTCCCATCCGAATTACAATATACATAATAATTGGTATCTAAATTGTTAAGCAATAATCTTGCATAATACCATTTTACAAAAGTCTGTTCATTAATCATACTGTTAACATGCAACCATCTGCCTAACTTACATGCTTCTTCAAATGGTTCGATAATCTTACGAACTTTTTCAATCGTCATTGCATTCGGCCTTTTCGGATATTTAAAATGCCATACAAAACCAGACAAGATTTTGGACTCTATGTCAAACTCCTCATGGTCATAGTGAGAATACTCCAAAATAAACCCTGCATCATCAATATTGACACGGGTGGGACTTTTCTTTACCGATTCCACTAATTGATAATTCCCTAAATGTTTACCATTCAAAACAACCTCAACATATACATTTCTAGGAGTCCAATCCATCCCTAAAATTTCTGCCACCCTAAATCCTATGGCACAACGAGTCAATGATTTATCTGTATAATTAGACAAAAGTGCATACTCCTTGTCTGCAGGAAATCCAAAGATCTCCACTCTCTCGTCGAATTCTATCTTATAGGGTTTCTTCGGGTAAGTCCATGTCGCATTTCCTCGTCCTCTAATATATGCGGAAGATTCCTCTAAAATATAATTCTCACTGCTTTTAATCGAAACAACCGCTTTTTCATACATATCCTTTGACTCAACAGGATTTGAAGTTGTAATATATACCACAGGCAATCCTGTAAGCAAATAATCTTCTATCTTTTCGACCTCTTCAATCTCCTCCTCTATATACCAAGATTTCTCACACGAGCACATAAAGGTCATACCAAGCAAGAAAACCATCCATCGAACAAAAAACACCCCCTCAAGAAACAATATTCTCATTCTCATATTCTCAATTTATTCCATACAGTGGCACATTGGTGAGCCAATCTTGTTCGCAATAGGGAGACATGGAGGTTCGGATGCCATGCAGTTGCGGGTTCTTGACAATGAAGGCTTTCAGACTCTTTGCTTGCAAGTTTTCCTTCGCCTTCACCTCGATGTCTTTCCTCTCTATAAGAACATTATTTTTTTACAAAAGTACAAAAACTGTAAGCAATCAACAAAAAGTGCGACTAAAAAGTGTAATCGTCGTTTGTGGATGGTTTGGTCTTGAACTAAAAAAGCATTTATATACTTTTATCCCTCATAAAGTCACGATATTCACCAAATTTCTAAAAACAACCTAATAGTTGCAGTTAACACCAAGCGTCTGTTAAGACGCTACACTCGTAACCCTGTACATGGAACGAAGAGACATGTACGGGGTAGGAAAACAAAAAACGGAGGAAAAACATTTCGCTTCTCCTCCGTTAACTATTGTTTATTTGAAATTAAAAGTTACACCCACTGCTGCAGTTGGCAAGTTTCCATAACCAGGAGAGCCCCAGTCAAATTGAAACTCTGTTTTTACTCCAAACACATCTGTAAAATACCATTTAGCACCTGTAAACATACCTCCTGCATATTTTGCATGATCCCAACCTTCCTTGTCTTTATCAGTCCACCACTTACCTGCAGGTGTATATATATTAACACCACTTGTCAAACCTGCAAATACATCCAACTTCTTTACAAACTCAAAGTGAAATGCAGCACGGAACAAAGCTGTGTTTTGCAAGTAACCTAAATGTTTCTCCTCCCATTTACGATAATGACAAAAAGAATACAAGAATCCCAAGTCTACCGCTCCATTCTGACCAAATGTTTTGCTCTTAACGAATCCATCTGCTACTCCCCAGTTGCAATCTAACATAACAGAAGGCATATTTGCTCTGTTTTCATGTGTAGAACGAATTCCTGGAGTACCCATCATTAATCCCAAGGCAAATTTACCCTTATTGGCAAATTGAATGTGATCTACATTACTTGCCAATGAATTGCTAATCAATAAAACAATTGACGCTGCTAATAAAAAAATCTTTTTCATTTTTCTTCTTTTTACTTTACACACATTTTCATACTACCAAAATCGTGCCAAAAAAGAAAAAAGTTCTCCCAATTTGCATCGGGAGAACTTTTTATGACATATTATATCAAATTAGAAATTAAATGTCACACCAGCTGCGACAGGTGCCATGTTATCGCCCCATCCTAGAGGGTGATGTGCTTTACCCTCATGATGACAGTTAATCCAGTCATCAGACCACTCAAGTTTTACACCAAAGACATTAGTGAACATCCATTTAGCACCAATATACATACCAAAGATTCCACCTACATAGCCCTTACCGTCTCTATCGTCGTTTGCACCTTCAATTTTGATCTTATTCATACCATGCTCAATTGCAATACCACCTTGGAAACCAGCATATACATCCAATTTCTTAACGAACTCCCAGTGGAAACCAGAACGAACAACGATTGGCAAGTGCCAGAAGCTCCATTTAGCATAATCATCAGACCATCCAAATTGGCAGAATCCAACATAAGCACCTAAATCAATAGCACCATTTTGTCCAAAAGTCTTAGTGTTGATGAAACCATCTTTCAATCCCCACATTCCATCAATAGAAACCATTGGCATGTTTGCGTCTGGCCAATTTGCAGGCAAACCAACCATTGCACCTAGAGAAAGATCTCCTTTGTTAGCAAACTGAATTTTCTCTACATTAGAAGCATTAGCACACATAAATGTAAGTGCAGATGCAATAACTACTAAAATCTTTTTCATGATCTAATCGTTAATTTTAAATTTTCCGCAAAATTACAAAACAATTTTGTGTTATGCAACATAAATTACGGCAACATAAAACCACAATCCTTACAAACATGTTCTACTGCTTGATGTCTTTGAAATCCCTCTTTAATCCTTAGCGCCCTCTCTCTTTTCACAATCTTCTCCAAACTATCCTCATGGATGTTTCCCAACGCCATACTACCATCGGCATCCAAACAACATGGCACCACAGTTCCATCCACCAAAATAGCAACATGATCTTTTAGTGCGTAACATGTCTTTTCTTCTCTACCCAACTCTTTCTCCCCTGGCCAAGAGAAACGCCCGGACCTCTGTAAAAAAATATGGTCTGACAGTTTTACATTCCTTCCTTGCTCTAATATCTTAACGCCAAAGGATTTTTCAAGAAACTCTATGCACATAGCATTATATAGTTCGGACGAAGAAGAACCTTGGTTCCACAAACGAAAAGAGAAATAACTTTTATCGGAGAATTCTTTGGCAAAATTCACGACCTCAAACCAATAGGTTTCCCATTGCTCTTTTGGAAGATTCTCTTCCGCATCGTGCAAAGAGACATTATATTGTCTTATGGAATGACGAACCAAAATCTCCTTCCTCTTCAACAAAAGAGAACCATTGGTCGTTAAATTTACATGGAATCCTTTTTCTTCTGCCATAGAAAGCAACTCATCCAGATCAGGATGAAGCAGAGGTTCTCCCAAAACATGCAAATAGATGTAATCTGTATAAGGCCTTATAGAAAAAAGTATCGCCGAAAAATCTTTCGGCGATATGAATGTTTTTTTTCGATTAGATTTAAAGCAGAAACTACACGCGAAATTACACGCATTCGTAATCTCTATATAGATTTTCTTAAATTTCATATAGGCAAGGCATTATGGATTATACTCCAAGATACCTGTGTTATATTTCTTCTTAAAGATCTTAGCGTATTGGAATTTATATCCTGCAGACACGCTTATTCCTGTCGATTTTGATGTAGTGAAACCTTGAGAGAAACCTGCTGACATATACAAACCTGATGCAACCTTTTGCAACTCATATGCCACCTTTACATTTACTCCCCAATCAAACTCGTCCAATACACCATCTGTACCAAAGGTCTTTCCTCCACCTTCAACAGAACCACCAACACCACCAGCAAAGAAGAATCCCAAACCTGGAGACAACTGACCAGGGCCAACATTCATGATGTTATAATATACCAAAATAGGAATTCTAATATATAATGCTGTACAGTTTTTATAACCTGTACTATCATCCATCTTAATCTTAGAGCCTTCCATTGTGAAAAGCACCTCTGGTTGAATAGACCAACGATCTTGAATAACCAAATCCATCAAACCTCCAGCATGAAATCCTGGTCTCATACCAGAATCATCAAACTTAAATTCAGAGAAGAAATCAGATGCAGTCTCTCCGATCACCTCTGGATATTTTGGAAGCAACTCTCCATTCCATTTAGTCATGTTGAATCCAGCCTCCACACCAAAACGCACCTTAACCTCCTTTTGTGCTGAAATTGTCAATGAAGCAAATAACATCGCCAAAAGAGCGAAAACAATCTTTTTCATATTTTAATTATGTTTTGTAACCTTTCTTTCATTTGCCCACTTCGGAACAAACAGCGCAAAGATATTTAAAAAATATTAAAAGAGAAACTTCTTTTAAAAAAATAGTAACAGAAATCAAAAAAAATCATTTTGAAGGAGATATAATCAATGGTAAATCCTTTAATAGCTCTTTCATAGATGGGTATAAAAGATCTGCACCCTCTTTCAACAACTCTTCATCTTTTAATATTCCTGTGTTTACTGCAATAGTAAACACACCTGCAGCTTTTGCTGACCGAACTCCCATTGGAGCATTTTCAATCACTATTGCCTGATTAGGCGAAAGACCACCCTTCTTCAACGCCATCAAATAAGGTTCTGGATCTGGTTTTCCTTTCTTCACATCGAAGGCAGTCACCATTCGCTCTTTCACAAATGCGCCAGGGAAAGAGTGCTCCAACCGGTCTATCAACGTGAGTTGACCTGAACCAGTAACCAAAAAGATGGATTTATGGCTTTGCTGGATAAAACGGATTACATCCGCCACATGAGGCACCTCCTTGGCTTCTCCCAACGAATTGAAATAATCCGCCTTCACCTTATATATTCTCTTGCAATCTTCTTCTGTCGCCTTCTTGTGCAACTGGCTTTCAAACACCTCTTCCACCGTCGAAGACCCTGTCATTCCTTCTCTCATATATACATTGTAATGATCAAAGGCTATTCCTTCCTGCTCAAAAGCGTATGACCAGGCTTGTGCATGAAATGGCATAGAGTCATACAATACTCCATCCATATCGAAGAGAAACGCTCTCAAGTCCAATGACTTAAGAGCGTTTATTTTGTTCGTATCCAACATACTAACTTTTTTAGAATGTGTAAGAAACACCTACAGAAGCAGACTCCCAGAATTGAACACCTGCTTTTTGCAATCCATAGTTTCCTTTCTCCAATCTTTCTCTTGATTTCTTTTGCTCGTATGACTTCATTGCATCATATCCATCAGTGTACTTGTTAACATCAAGCGACTTGTACTCTGCGTTATCATACTTCAATTGAGTCTTGAAAGTAATATTCACATACTTAGAAACCTTCAACAGCAACTCAAGTTTCCACTTGATGTACCATGACCAATCATCAACGTATGAAGCCTTTTCAGCATACTCAAAGCCATCTAAACTATGGTTGTTATTCTCGAAGAATTCTGCTGCTGCAGTTTTGTATCCATCAACATACTCGTCAGAGAAGCTCTTCAATGCAGAGTTATATGCATGGAACCACTCCAATGTGCTGAAGAAGTGAAGGTTCTTTGTGATATCGAAATCTGACTTCAACTTAATGTATGCACCCACATCAGGTCTTACGTGCTTGTAAAGGTTAGTTACTGTATCCAACTCCATACCATAATACTTTCCTAAAGAATCATTTGCACAAACTGCAAGACGAAGAGATGCAGGAGCAATGAACATAGAGAAGTACTTGTTAGGAATGTGCTCGAATCCTAAAGATGCTCTAACATAACCAGGAGCGAAGAATTTTGAAGTGACATAGGCAGAATCCTTACCCTCATAATTCTCAGCATAGTCGTAACCCTTTGTGAATTGAGTCTCAACACCTGCCATTGCAGCAACGTACCAAGTCTTAGAAATCTTATATCCATACTTTGTTGTAAGGATTAGTTCGTCAATGTTCTTACGGATCTTATCTTCACCTGTAAACTCTGATGAATAAATCATTCCATATTTAGCAGACAATGAGTTCTCCCACAAATGTCTACCTTTTGTCATATTCGCATTCAAAGTAAGGTATGCATCCAATGCAACACTCAAACCTGCTCCATCAACACAGTAATCATTGAAGTAAGCTTGATTAGCGTTAACACCCATAGAACCCGAAAAAGTCCATTTTGCAGTATCTGCAGCAGTTTCTACTTCTTTTTCATTCTCTAATGAAACCGCAGTCGACACCAACTCTCCGTTTGCCATTGCCATTCCAGACAACAAAGCGAACATAACTGAAATGTTGAATTTCTTCATTCTTGATAAATTAAATAAAACTATGTTTTAAAATTTTGCGCAAAATTACGCTTTTTTTCTTTTTTTTAGACATTTTAGATTCACTATCTTACACCTAATACAACGAAAAATGTTTATTTTTGCAGAAATAACATATTCGATTAATCGACTCTGAAATAAAAATATGGGAAGAAGAGACAAGAAACTACCCCTTTTAGAAAACATAGAGATCACTGGTGTTGCCAACGAAGGTAAGGCCATTGCGAAAGTGAACGATATGGTTGTGTTCACACAATTTGTAGTTCCAGGCGACATTGTTGACCTTCAAGTAACTCGCAAGAAAAACAGTTACATGGAAGGTCGTGTGGTTAAGATCCATAAATACTCGGAGAGAAGATCAGAGGCCTTCTGCTCCCATTATGGCGTCTGCGGAGGTTGCAAATGGCAAATTCTCCCATACGAAGACCAACTGAAGGCAAAACAAGACCAAGTCTACAACAACCTTCTTCGTATTGGCAAAGTGGAGTTGCCTGAGATCTCTCCTATCTTGGGTTCTGCCAAGATTGAAAGGTACAGAAACAAACTAGAGTTTACCTTCTCAAACAAGAAGTGGCTTACTTACGAGCAAGTGGCGTCGGGTGCCTCATTCGACAACATGAACGCTTTAGGCTTTCATATTCCAGGCATGTTTGACAAAGTGTTGGACATCGAAAAATGCCATCTTCAAGACGAAGTGTGCGACCAAATACGCGATTGCATCAAAGAGTATGCAGCAAAACACAACCTTCCGTTCTTTGACCTTCGCAATCACGAAGGTTTCTTGAGAACTATCGTTGTAAGGACAGCAAGCACAGGAGAAATAATGCTAACCGTTGTCTTCTATCACGAAGACAAGGAAGCAAGAGAAGCTCTTCTCAACCACTTGGTGGAGCAATTCCCGCAAATCACCTCTCTTATATATGTCATCAACAGTAAATGTAATGACACAATCACAGACCAGGAAACTTTTGTGTTCAAAGGTCGTGACCATATATTTGAAGAGATGGAAGGACTTAAATTCAAAATCGGACCAAAGTCTTTCTACCAAACAAACAGCGCACAAGCATACGAACTATATAAAGTGGCAAGAAACTTTGCACAACTCACAGGCGACGAATTGGTTTATGACCTTTACACAGGCACAGGAACCATTGCCTGCTTCGTAGCAAAACAAGCGAAGAAAGTGGTTGGTATCGAATATGTACCAGAGGCCATTGAAGACGCAAAGGTTAATGCAGAAAATAACAATATCGACAACACCCTATTCTATGCAGGTGACATGAAAAACATATTGACAAAAGAATTTGTTGAAAAACACGGCAGACCTGATGTCATCATTACCGACCCTCCAAGAGATGGTATGCATCCTGATGTTGTTGAAACAATCCTTTCTGCAGAGCCAAAAAGAATTGTCTATGTTAGCTGCAACCCTGCTACCCAAGCAAGAGACTTGAATCTTTTAGATGTAAAATATAAAGTAACTGCAGTTCAACCTGTAGATATGTTCCCTCACACTCACCATGTGGAGAATGTCGTTGCTTTAGAATTGCGATAATCCCATGCATGTCTACACAGGAGCACTTATAGCCTTAGCATTGTTGGTTATTCTCCCCGATCTCTATCTTTATCAGAGGTTTATGAGAAACATAACCAATAGATCAACAAGCATATTACACGGAATTGTATCCATCTATTTCGTAGTGGTGTCTCTTGCTATTATGCTAAATATAAACCACATTTACTCACCTGAAACGAACTTCCGCTTAATAATGTTCATCACAACATTAGGCGCGGTTTACATTCCAAAATTAGTGTTCAGTACTTGTGACCTTGTATATTTTGCAACAAAAAAACGATGGCGTTGGATCCACAACTTGGGCTATGTGCTTGCTATCATAGCCTTTTTCACCATCCTACATGGTGTATTTGTGAAAAGGTTTGATTTCAAAAAAGGCGAATATAGCGTTGAAATAGAGAACTTGCCGTCTTCATTCGAGGAATATAAAATTGTTCAGATCAGTGATGCTCACTTGGGAACATTCACCTATTCTCAAGACAAACTAATTCCTCTTATGGATTCCATCAACAATCAACACCCCGATTTGATTGTTTTCACAGGAGACCTTGTCAATAATTTTGCAACAGAATGCAACAAATGGAAGCAAGTCTTCGACCGTTTGAACGACACAACTCCAAAGTTGGCTGTTTTAGGAAACCACGACTACAGTGTCTATTTCCAGTGGGACAATGAAGACCTTAAAGAACTAAACAAGATTGCTGTTCGACAAAAATTTAGAGACTTCGGCTTTAAACTTTTATTAAACCAATCCAAAACCATCTACAGAGGGAATGACTCTATTGCTATCATAGGCATTGAAAACTGGGGAAGAAAAGAAGAAACCAACCATGCAGACCTTTCCAAAGCAATGCATGGCACGGAAGGATTTGAAACAAAAATACTCCTATCTCACGACCCAACATATTGGAAGGATAGCATCTGCGACAAAACGGATATAGACCTAACGCTATCCGGACATACGCACGCTGCACAATTAGGAATTGAAATAGGAAGTTTCAAATGTTCCCCTGCAAAAATACTGTTCGACTATTGGGACGGACTTTACCAAGAGGGTAACAAATCCATCCTCGTTTCAAGAGGTATCGGCTGCGTAGGTATACCCGCAAGAATAGGCATGAGACCTGAATATTCCCTTATCACACTAAAAAAGAAGCAAAAATGAAGGCATCAGAGATAGCAAGACAAATCGAAGAGGTTTGTCCTCTTCATTACCAAGAATCGTACGACAACTGCGGTTTTCAGGTTGGAGACCCCAACTCTGATGTTACTGGCATCCTAATATCATTGGATGTTACAGAGGAAGTAATTGACGAAGCTTTCCAAAAGGGATGCAATATGATCATATCCCACCACCCTCTTATTTTTGGAGGTTTGAAAAAGATCACGCCATCCAACTATGTCTCTCGTTGCGTTATAAAAGCAATTGAGAATCATATCACCATCTATGCAGGCCACACCAATGTTGACAAATACCCTAAAGGAGTAAGTTATAAATTAGCAGAAAAACTGGGGTTAACCGATGTGGATTTCTTGTGTGAAGAAGATGGTTATGGTTTAGGATCCATAGGGCTTTTGAAAGAAGAGAAAGATCCCGTTCAGTTCCTAAACGAGATAAAAGAGATGTTAAACGTTGGATGTATACGCCATACCAACCTGCCAGAAGGGAAGAAGATAAAGAAAGTAGCCCTTTGTGGAGGCTCAGGCCACGAGTTCTTACCTATTGCTATTCAGAAGAATGCAGACATCTATTTAACTGCAGATATTAAATATCATCAGTTTTTTGATGCCGACAATCGAATAATACTTGCAGATTTAGGACATTTTGAGTCAGAGCAATTCACAAAAGAGATTTTTTATGAGATAGTTTCAAAAAATAATGCTAACTTTGCGGTATATTTTTCAGATAGCAAAACTAATCCGATTAATTACATATAAGATATGTCAGAAAAAGATACAAAAGAGATTTCTGTAGAAGAGAAGTTGAAAGCACTCTTCGATCTACAATTAGTAAATTCAGAGATCGACAAAATCAAGACTTTGAGAGGTGAACTTCCATTAGAAGTACAAGACTTGGAAGATGAAATCGCAGGATTGACCACTCGCGTTGCCAACTTAAATGAAGAAGTTCGCCAAATTGATTCTGAAATCACAGGAAGAAAGGGTGACATCGAAGCAGCAAAGGGACTTATCAAGAAGTACCAAGAGCAACAAGGAAATGTAAAAAACAATCGTGAATACGAAAATCTTTCTAAGGAAATCGAGTTCCAATCATTGGATATCGAATTGCATGAAAAGAGAATTAGAGAAGCTAAAAGAAATAGCGAAATCAAGAGAGAAGAGTTAGAGAAGACTCAAAACTTGATTGCAGATCGTCAAGAAGATTTGGCTCAAAAGAAGGCTGAGTTGGACGAGATTGTATCAGAGACAAAGCAAGAAGAAGAGAGACTTCGCGACAAGGCAAAAGAGATCGAAGGAATGATTGAAGAGCGTCTTCTAAACGCATTCAAGCGCATCCGTAAGAATGCAAGAAACGGATTGGCAGTTGTTCCTGTGGAGCGTGATGCTTGTGGAGGTTGCTTCAACAAGATTCCACCTCAAAGACAGTTGGACATCCGTATTCGTAAAAAGGTAATCGTTTGCGAGTATTGCGGAAGAATCCTTATCGACCAAGAGATGGCTAGCGAAAAACAAGGAAATATCTAATCAGAAGATAAAGCAATATGAAACGGGAGTTTGTCTATCGACATTCTCCCGTTTTTTTTGAGTAATAGTTTCCAATAAAATAAAGTAAATTTCAGACAAGATACCATGACTCCAAGGGATGGTCCCTACTCATAGTGTCCCTACCCAGCACATGTCTCTTCGTTCCATGTACAGGGGCGGATGTAACGTCTTAACAGAAGGTTGGTGATTACTAAAAAGGCATCGCAAATCAATGCGATGCCTTTTCGTATGTGTATTCAGCAATATAGGACTGGGTCCTACATCTTCAGAACATCAATTAAATCTTGCTATTCAAAACTTCAAATGCTTTCTCCAAGCCAGCCAAGTTCTTTCCTCCTGCTTGAGCAAAGAATGGTTGACCACCTCCACCACCTTGGATTTCCTTAGCAGCATCTCTCACAATCTGTGTTGCATTCATGCCTGCTGCCACCATATCATCAGATAAAGCAACGGTCAACATTGGCTTTCCTTCCATACTTGTCGCAGCCAAGAATACTAATTTCTCGTTCATCACATTGCGAATTTGGAAAGCAACCGACTTAACAAACTCAGGAGCGTAATCTCCCTTAACAGCGATCAACTTGCAAGAGCCTTTATCTTGGGCTTCTGCGATCAACTCATCACGCATTCTCAACACCTTCTCTTGCACAAAAGTATCAACCACCTTCTTCAAATCAGCGTTCTCCTCAATTGTCTTCTTAATAGATTGAACCAAGTTAGGAGTGTTATTAAAGAAGCTCTTCAGGTCGCGCATCATATCTTGTTGTTGATTCATCAACTCCTCTACTTTAGCAGCAGAGATAGCTTCGATACGACGAACACCGGCAGCAACAGAAGTCTCCATCATGATACGAATCATACCAATCTCTCCAGTAGATTTCACGTGTGTACCACCACAAAGCTCCATTGATGGACCATATTTGATCATACGAACTGTATCGCCATACTTTTCGCCAAACAATGCCATAGCACCCATATCTCTTGCCTGTTGGATTGGCATATCACGGAACTCTTCCAAAGGAATATTCTGACGAACCATAGCATTAGCAATCTTCTCAACCTGACGAAGTTCCTCGTCTGTCACTTTTTGGAAGTGAGAGAAGTCGAAACGTAAAGAGTCGGCAGATACCAAAGATCCCTTTTGTTCTACGTGTGTACCCAAGACCTGACGCAATGCATAATCCAAGATGTGAGTAGCAGTATGGTTGCAAGCAGTAGCTTGACGCTTCTCTACATCTACCATTGCATGGAATGAAGCAGACGGATCGGCGGGCATGCTCTTCATCAAATGAAC
Source organism: Paludibacteraceae bacterium (assembly GCA_045600225.1). Classification (GTDB taxonomy): domain Bacteria; phylum Bacteroidota; class Bacteroidia; order Bacteroidales; family Paludibacteraceae; genus UBA1181. Next base: position 31,659 of record JAZRXL010000068.1, on the reverse strand, counting down.
AGAAAGATTGTTCTCTTTCTTTGTATCTATGATTTCATACTTAACACCATCAGCCTCGATGCATCCAGAGTCACCCATCTGACCTCCCATTTCTGCATAGAAAGGAGTCTTATCAAATACGACTTGGTACAACTCTGTATTCTTTTGCTTAATTTTTCTATATCGTAGGATTTCTACATCCGATTCCAAGAAATCATATCCAATGAAACTTGATTCACCCTCACGAAGAGTAACCCAGTCTCCAGTCTCAACAGAAGCTGCATTACGGGCACGCTCCTTTTGTTTTTGCATCTCTGCATTGAACTCCTCCTCATTAACAGTCATTCCATTCTCACGAAGGATCAACTCTGTCAAATCCAATGGGAATCCGAAAGTATCATACAAAGTAAAGCCATCCTTACCTGAAATCTCAGTCTTACCAGATGCTTTTGTATCACTCATCACCTTATCCAACAAACGGATACCAGTCTCCAAAGTACGAAGGAAAGACTCCTCTTCTTCCTTGATCACCTTCACAACCAATGATTGTTGTGCAATCAACTCAGGATAAGCATCACCCATGCTATCAATCAATGCAGGGATCAATTTATACATAAATGCAGAGCGCTGACCTAAGAATGTATATCCATAACGAACAGCACGACGCAAAATACGACGGATCACATAACCAGCCTTTGCATTAGAAGGCAACTGACCGTCTGTGATAGAGAATGCGATAGTACGAATATGGTCTGCGATTACACGCATTGCAATATCCTGCTCTTTCTTTTGTCCATATTCACAACCTGCGATCTTTCCAATCTCCTTAATAATAGGTTGGAAAACATCTGTATCGTAATTTGATTTCTTTCCTTGTAATGCCATACAAAGACGCTCAAATCCCATACCTGTATCAACATGCTTTGCAGGAAGAGACTCCAACGAGCCATCTGCCTTACGATTGAATTGCATAAACACATTGTTCCAGATTTCAATAACTTGAGGATTATCTTTGTTTACCAACTCAACTCCAGGAACTTTTGCTCGTTCATCATCATCACGAAGGTCGATGTGAATCTCAGAACATGGTCCACATGGTCCTGTATCACCCATTTCCCAGAAGTTATCGTGCTTATTACCATTGATGATTCTATCTTTTGGCAAGAATTGAGCCCAAATTTCGGCTGCTTCATCATCACGTCCTAAGTTGTCGTCTGCACTACCCTCAAATACAGTAGCATACAAACGGTTTGGATCCAATTTCAAAACATCAACAAGATATTCCCACGCCCAAGAAATCGCCTCTTTCTTGAAATAATCTCCGAAAGACCAGTTACCCAACATCTCGAACATAGTGTGGTGATATGTATCCAAACCTACCTCTTCCAAATCGTTGTGCTTTCCGCTCACACGCAAACACTTTTGCGAGTCCGCGACACGAGGATACTTACGAGGTTGATTACCCAAGAATATATCTTTAAACTGATTCATACCTGCATTGGTGAACATCAATGTAGGGTCATTCTTTACCACCATAGGCGCAGAAGGAACAATTGTATGTCCTTTCGATGCGAAAAAATCGGTAAATGATTTTCGAATTTCTTTTGCTGTTAACATCTTAAATATAATTATTCTGAAACGCAAAATTAGTATTTTTCTACAAAAAAAATTACCTTTGCGATGTAAAATAAAAGAATTTGTTCAAAATGGCAAAAGCAAAATTTCAATTCAATCCGAAAACACTTTCGTTTGAAAGGATTGATAATACCATAAAACACAGATTTGGAAGTTTCATTTCCCACTTATTGAGTGGTTTATTGGTTGGATTGGCCTTTTTCATCGTATTTGCCCTCTTCATCGATTCTCCTCACGAAAAGGAACTGAAAAGCGAGAACGCCGAATTGGAGGCTCAATACAAGCTCCTTGCATCGCAATTGGATGAAATGCAAGAGGTGCTAACCGATATAGAGCAAAGAGACAACCATCTTTATCGTGCAGTGGTTCAAGCGGAACCCGTTGCAAGCAGCATCCGAAGGCTAAACCGTTCCAAAGGAAAATACAACGACATTAGAGACAAATCCAACTCTGAGATTGCGGCTCAAACAACCGCAAAACTAGACGACATCAAGAGACAGTTGTACATACAATCCGTCTCTTTCGACGAAGTTGTAAATCTAGTTCGCAACAAAGAAGAGATGCTTTTATGCATACCTGCTATACAACCCGTTACCAATAAGGATTTGAAAAGAATGGCATCTGGTTTTGGAGTGCGAATAGACCCTATTTACAAAACACCTAAGTTCCACGCAGGAATGGATTTTTCCGGCAATGTCGGAACAGAAATCTATGCTACGGGAAAGGCTACAATTGTGCACCAAGGGTGGATGCAAGGATACGGAAACACTGTGATTCTGGACCATGGATATGGCTACAAAACATTGTATGGCCACCTCGACAAATATGTTAAGAACCTACGCGTGGGTTCAAAGGTAAACAGAGGCGATGTGATCGCCTATATGGGTAATACAGGAAAATCTACAGGTCCTCACCTTCACTACGAAGTTCATTTCCGAGACAAGGTTACAGACCCAAGAAATTTCTACTACATCGACTTGTCTCCTGAACAATACGACGAGATGATTCGAATCACTTCCAACAATGGAAATGTGTATGACTGAAAACCATCCTCTCGACGAGCGTAAACTGTACTACTCCATTAGTGAAGTGGCTCAGATGCTGGATATTACCGAATCTACAATTAGGTTCTGGGAGAAAGACTTCCCATTTACCGAACCAAAGAAAAGCAAGGGGGGGACACGCCAGTATACAAAAAAGGAGATTCAAAACATACAATTGGTCATCTACCTCCTCAAAGAGAGGAAACTGACTATTGAAGGTGCAAAAAAACTCTTGAAAGAAGACAAAGCAGGAATTGAGAAAAAACACGAAATAGTATTAAAATTACAACACATCAAATCAGAAATTCAATATCTGAGAAAAGCGTTTGATCACAATTTAAACATTTCGGAAGAAAGCAATGGATTGGATTAGCAATTTGCATATCAGTCACGAATGGTTTACGCTAATATTGGAATACGTAGGAACATTCGCCTTTGCCATTAGTGGCATCCGATTAGCTGCAGGTAAAGACTTCGACCTTTTCGGAGCTTATGTTGTCGGATTAGTTACCGCCATTGGAGGAGGAACTATTCGTGATTTATGTTTAGACCTAACTCCGTTTTGGATGCTCAGTTCCAGTTACATGATATGGACTGCCATTGCACTTGTTTTCGTCATTGTTTTCCGCAAACATCTAATCCACCTAAACAACACCTTTTTCATCTTCGACACCATTGGACTCGCACTATTTACCGTAGTAGGTATTGATAAAACATTGGAATGTCACTACCCATTCTGGGTTGCCATTATCATGGGAACGATCACAGGTGCAGCAGGAGGTATTATTAGAGATATTTTCATTAACCAAATACCTTTAATTTTCAGGAAAGAGATATATGCAATCGCCTGTATTATAGGAGGTATCGTGTATTATATATGCGACAAAACCATAGGTGGCGGAACACTTTCGCAAATAATCTGCGCATCTAGTGTGGCCCTGACGAGAATCATTGCAGTGAAGTATCAGATTGGCCTACCCCATATAAAAGGAGAGGAAGATGTAAAATAATTAGGTTGCGAACACGACATTTTTCATTTTTTTTACCTATCTTTACAAACGATTTTAAATTTGAGACAAACTCTTAAAAATTAGATACAAAATGAGAAAATTAATTACGATTTCAGCCGCTTTAGCGCTAACAACAGGATGTTTTGCTCAATACAGTTTGTCATTCGATGCAAACGGATTGAGGAAAGGGGACTACAGAAATATGAAACAAATAGAGTATGTAGAGCAATCGAATGCTGGTGCCAACCAAGTATGGGATTTCTCAAAGTCAAAAATTGTCAAGGATTTCTATATTAACCAGGAAGAGGATTTACTAAACACATCGTCTGAAGGATATAGATTGAGTTGCGATGAAGGTGGAGAAAAGAACACTTTGTTTGAAATCACTAATAGCGAGAAGAGATATTTCGGACTTCAAAGCAAAAACACAACAATGACTCTTGACGAGCCAATCGTTGACCTTATGTTCCCATTCTCTTACCAAGATGCGAAAACAGGTGCATACTCGGGTTCTACAACAACAGGAAACCACACTAGCTATTTTGATGGAAGTTACATCACAAAGGCTGATGCTTGGGGTACATTGATTCTCCCTGATGGAAACACTTACTACAATGTTCTTCGTGTTAAGGTTGACAAGACATACACAGAGAACTATGGTAACTCAACTTACCAAGTTAAGTCTATCAGATATCAATACTTCGCAGAAGGTGCTCGCTACCCTATCATCATCACAGTTGAGCAAGAGTACATTCCACAAAGCGGATGCAAATGCAGCAACTCTAAATTTACAGCAATGTATATGGAGAAGCCTGCAGTTTACAAGAACGATGCAATCCAAGTTGAAAAGAAGAAGTCTGCAAAAGCAGAGATTTCCGCATTCAACTATCTTGCTACTCCAAACCCATTCGCAGAGTCTTTGAATGTAGCATTCAACCTAGACAAGGATGCAAAGGTTATTATCGACATTTTGGACTTGAGAGGAAAAGTTGTCATGAAACTTTTCAACGACAACTTGCAAGCAGGTCAATACGCATACGACTTTGAAACATCTGGTCTATTCCCAGGCACTTACACTTTAAGCATCAAAGTAGACGGAAAGGTTTATGCAAACAAGATGTTAAAGTCAGGAATGTAATTTGTATTTCTTAATCATATTAAAAGGGATGCAATTAACTTTGCTTCCCTTTTTTTAACCAATCGACAAATGAAGAAAGTATTTTTATTTTTAATAGCTTGCATTATCACTTCGGCAAGTTTTGCACAAGCTGGCGCTGACAAACTATTGGGCGTATACTTCCTTGAACACGGAGGAGACAAATCGAAGGTTCGCGTAACAAAGAACGCAGACAATACATATAAGTTCCAAGTGTTCTGGATGGAGAAAATGTATGACAAAGAGGGCAAACTACGTGTGGACAAAAAGAATCCAGATGTAAGCAAACAAAACACCCGTGCCGACCAAATCGTACTTATTAAAAGTTTGACATACAAGGATAATGTATGGAAGGATGGTAAAATATACGATCCAACCAGAGGTAAGTTCTTTGATGTAGAGGTTAAATTCAAAGATGCAGAGACTCTTGCTGTAAAAGGTTCTTGGGGTATCTTCAGTCAAACCGTATACTGGAAGAAACTAAAAGAATAACCTCTTTATGAATCGAAAGATTCTAAGAATTGCGATACCCGCTATCGCTACCAACATAACGGTTCCCCTACTAAGTTTAGTCGATCTCGCCATTGTTGGTCATTTAGGCGATGCAGCTTATATTTGTGCCATCTCTGTAGGTGGCACACTTATTAATATGCTGTACTGGAATTTCGGATTCCTTCGAATGGGTACAAGTGGGTTGACCGCACAATCGTTTGGAGCAAAGAATCTACCTGAATGCGTCAATATTCTTTTCCGCTCCATCACCGTATCCTTATTTGCATGCATACTTATATTCCTAATCAAGAGTATTGTTAAGGAGTTTGCTTTCGCATACATGAATACCACCGAAGAGGTGGAGAACGCTGCATTAATCTACCTAAACATCTGCATATTAGGAGCACCTGCAGTGATGTGCATGTATAGTATAAAAGGATGGTTTATCGGAATGCAGAACTCCATCTATCCTATGATTATTGCCATTTCCATCAATGTAATAAACATTATCTGTAGTCTACTGTTTGTCTTCGTATTCCAACTCGGTCTTATGGGTGTTGCATTAGGGACTCTCCTCTCGCAATATTGTGGCATTCTGATAGCCATATTCCTTTGGAAACATAAATACAGCAATCTTGTCCCTTATATTAAAAAAGAGGAAATATTTTACACTCAAAAATTAAGGAGATTCACCTCTCTTAATGGAGGAATTGCTATACGGACCTTGTGTCTTACCGCAGTCACAACCTTCTTCACATTGGCAGGAGCAAAACAAGGTACTATGCTTTTAGCCGTCAACACACTCCTAATGCAATTCTTTTCCATCTTCTCATACTTTACTGATGGGTTTGCTTATGCAGGAGAAGCACTTACAGGAAGATATATCGGAGCAAAAGACAGAGAAAACCTTTCGTTATCTATTAAGTACATATTGGTCTGGGGAATAGCATTAGTTGCAATATTCACCACATTATACGGGTTGTATACAGAGAACTTTCTCCATCTTCTTACAAACGAAACAAACGTAATATCCGCATCGCTAGACTTTCTTCCATGGGTAATTGCAATACCCATCTGTGGTTTTTCTGCCTTTCTATGGGATGGAATAATGGTAGGAGCAACCATGGCTAAAGGAATGGTGATCTCCATGTTTTTTGCAACTATTCTTTTCTTTTCAATCTACAACCTTCTTATCGACTCTATAGGGAACGATGGACTATGGATTGCTTTCCTCTCCTATCTATTTGCCAGAGGTATTGTCCAAGCTATCTATTTCAAGATTAAAAGTCCTTCATTAATTTAAAGACATATCGATCGCAACCCCTAACCAAGGTAACGAGAAACAAATTCTCTTTAAAAGATTTTAAGTCTATATTGGTTTCATCATCCGTTTTATATAACAATCTTCCATCGCAAGAATAAATCGTTACAGAGGTTCCTGCATCCAAATGCAAGACACCATCCTCTATGGTATAAGCAATAATAGCAGATGGTACAATAGTAGCGGACGTTGAAACGCTTCTATTCAATGTAAACTTACCTACCTTATTTGCTCCCATTGTTTTATCATACTGGGATGAAGGGTTTCCAAACTGGATACAATGATAGTTCTTATCACTATCCATATTTCCATACTCAGATAAACGAAGATAAACCTCATACTCATCATCCATCAAATCTGATGGCAATACAAGGTTTGTTTCAACAATATTCGTGTCCTTTGAAAACCACTTCATCGCAGAGATAGGATCCTCAGACGGAAGCTCAAACACTTGTCCTTCACTCTTCAACACAAATGTTAGTTTTTTCTCCGATGTTAAATTTCCAAATCCCACATTTTGTACCTTTAACCTTAGATTCAAGACATTGTTAAAAACTGTATCCTGAACATAGGCATCACGCAATATATAGCGATAGCCCAAATGGTTTTCAACATAAGTATATCCACTCTTTCCGTAATATTCCCCGTCCTCACCATGGAAGATGGAATCTTTCCAAGACAATATGGTAGGCTGATGCCATTCATAATTCAAATAAGATGTATGAGTTCTAAAGCCCTCCTGAGAAAGATAGGTGGGCGTATTAATTGGATGATCTCCATTATAGTTTGCCACCAACTCACCACCATAAGGAGTATTTATAGAATATTTCTCCAACCAAGAAACCATCATCTCACGAGTAAGCTGATGACCTGACGAACCCATTCCTATAGTACCCAAATCACTATTCGATCCTAAATATCCATCATTGTACATTCCGACACGATACATCGTATCACCTTTTGCAAGAGCCTTTTGTTGAAACAAATCGGAATGGATATCGAAACCTGAATAATTGGATTCGTCGTTAACACCTAACCACCACGCAATGATATCAGGACGCCTAACTCCAATTTTTATTTCAGGAGGTGTCGCTACAAGAAGTGTTTGAAGCGCCTCTGCAATATTTTTGTTGGATCCCACATTGCTAGAATGCATCTCTCCCCAACTGCCATACATACCCAGTTCAACAAACAGAATCACATCTGTATACTGCGCATATACCTCAGCAATCTGTTTCAAATGACCTAAAATCACCTCCTGTTCAGGATCACTCTTCGCTTTCCCAGCAAACCAAGGATCATAAGAGAAGCGAACAACAGCCATTGCTCCTCGGGTGCGAACATTCTCCAATGTCATGGCAAAAGCATCCAATGCATCTTGCGTCAAAGGTTGCGAGACACCCCAAACAGTGTCGTTAGTGCCCTCTTCTATGCGCATCATTGCCTTATCAGAGAACTCTGATATATCCATTCTAAGATGGGCTATATTTCCCCATGAATTCACCGCCTTATTCCCAGACGTAGTAAAATGACATCCTTGTGTTCGATAGAAGCCACAACCTGGATTACTCACTGATTCTAATGAATCTGCATAACAAAGACTCTGTTGCACTAATGCAGCAGACACATTCAACAACGAACCTATAAATAGGAATATAAACAATGTTCTTTTCATACTTATTGCTTTAGTATGACAAATCTAACAAAATAACACCGTTCAAACAAGGATAAAAAGAAGATTCCGAATTTCTTCGCATTACAAACCGGAATAGGAAGAAAATGAATATCATGAATAGGTATCAATTCCTACCGGCAAAGAGTATATACTTTCTCATCCAACCCAAGATTTACTTGTGCATCTAATACTCTCCTAATAGATAGATCCCATCAATAAATAACAAGAGAATTCAAACAAAAAGGGTCATATAACAAGAGATATTTTCATCTCCAAAACAGATCTGTTATATCTTGCAAACCAACTTCATCAATCTTATATAATCTCTGATTGGTTGTTCTTGATTTCAATGGTCCAAACTCCTCTATATAAGGACCTATTTTCACATAATCGAAATCTTTCAAGGGGAAAGGATCTGGCAATTTAGTCTTGCCAGAATACCATCCCACCTTAAGATTTTCTTTTTTTCTGCTCTTTACATAATGCGCTAAATATGCTACCCAGTTAGGTTCAGAATCACCACCCATAAAACAGACGCAAGTGATATCATTTCCATACTTCTCCAATAATTTTTCCAACTCATCTTCCGATAAGTCCACCCCCACATTCTCCATCAAATATGGGCTATGACATCCAACGCAATGATTAGGGCAATTGGATATGTTAATAGCCAAAGTCACCTCATTGGGGATCTCTTGGAAAACTATGTCGTAATCAGCATATTTTAGCATAAAGCATCAATATTTAGCATAAAAGCGTCTTGAAGCCTCCTTTTGACGAGCTTCTGAGAAGTTGCTAATACGCTTCATATAACCAATGACACGAGTCAAATAATCGATGTTCTTGCTTTGGCAGTGAGGACACTCCTTCAAGTAACGCTTGTCGATATGACCACACTCGTTACATACTGTGTTAGGAATGTTAAATGTAAAGTAGTTACATCCCTCTTTTGATGCAATGCGGATCAATTGACGATATTGATCTTTTGTAAGGTGCTCCTCCAAGTTCATATGAAGGGCAGATCCACCTGTTAGATGCTCAATATATTTAGAACCGTGAAGACGGAACTTATCAACCACATTCAAAGATGTATCTTCTACAATGTAGAAATAGCTGTTATAGCAATCTCTTGTTACAGTATATCCATCTTCTCTATCCCACTTAGCGTGCTTAACACCTACATTCTCGGCAGGAATCATTTCGCAGTTGAACATCACCTCTTTAGTGCGGTTCTTCTTGTTATAACGTTCAACCAAACCTAAGATGCTTTGAACGAAGCGTACATATTCAGGATTGTCCTTAATTTCAACACCCATAAACTCGGCAGCCTCTACCAATCCGTTTACACCGATTGTCAAATACTGACGAGACAAGTTGATGTAACCAGCGTCAAACAAAGGCAACAAACCTTTTGCTTGCAACTCCTTCAAGTTCTCATTGTATGCCAATTGAACCTTATGAGTAAGGTCGATTACCTCTTCCAAGTAAGTCAAGTAAGGAATACCGTTCTTAACTGCAAATTGTACACAACGGTTCAAGTTGATAGTCAACACACTCTTAGATCCTGTAGAAACACCACCAGCACCCAAAGTATAGCTAAATCCATTATCTTGAATCTCATTTCTCAAACGACAGCAACTACTCAATGAGTCTGCGTTGTCACTAATATATGTAAAGAACGAGTGTCCTTCTGAATACATCTCAGCAGTGAAATTACCCCACTCCTCATCCATAGCGTCTCCATCTTTTGTCAAAAGAGCCATAGTCTCGACAGGGAATGTAAGAACTGTCTTTGTACGTTCTGCATTGAACCACTTCATAAAGCGTTTTTGCAACCAACTCAAAGATGCCCAATCTGGACGAGATCCATCAGGGAATACAAAGTTCTCAAACAAACTATTGAAATAATATTTATCGTAGTAAGAGATATTCCAGAATACAGCTTGGAAGTTACGAGCTCCTGTTGGTTGGTTGATAGAATATACGATTTGCTCGAAACAATCAGTAATAACCTTATCCAAAGAACGTTGACGAGTAGACAAATCCACAATTCTATCTGGATCCTTATAATAGTCCTGTCCATACTCCTTTTGGATAAAGTAGTTCATATACATAAGGAATTCAGGTGTAGCACAAGCACCACTCAACATGCTAGACACCATAAATACCATATTTACGAAACCACCACAGAACGACTTCAAATTAGTTGGTTTTTTTGAGTTACCTCCAATTGCGATAGTACCACCAATCAACCATGGATACATTGTGATACTTGCACAATAGTTAGCCAAACTTGTCTCATCATTCTTATAGATGAAGTGTTGGTTCAACAAGTGAAGATATTTGTCAGAAATCTCTTTTCCATACATCTCCTTCAAGCGATCCACCAACAAACGACGATTCAAACGAATGAAGTTTGATTTTGGCAACTCACCTATTAATGTAGCAATATTTTTATTCTCCACATTTGCATTCGCATCGTATTTACTACCAGATGCAGAATTCGAAGCATTACTATAATCTGTCAAGAACTGAAGTTTATCTCTAACCTCACGATCCTCCAAATGCTTTTGTCTATACAAGATGTAAGACTTTGCAACAGAAAAATACTTCTCCGTCATCAAAGAAAACTCTACCTGGTTTTGAATCTCTTCAACACTCATTCCGTTGTGAATGCTAAGACGTCCTAAAATGTCCGTCAAAATCTCCTGTGTAGCGAAACTTCCTACAGACAAAAATGCTCGAGATACCGCATTTTTTATCTTGTCCACAGAAAAAGGCTCAGCCTTTCCGTCTCGCTTTACGATAAAAATATTTCCACTCATTTTATCTTTAATTCTTTATGTTTTTATATTAATTTTTTTCCGATATATGTTAGTCCTCAGATGACTGAAATCATCACTATTCAAAATGAATCTGCAGAAAAACAATCAAACATCCAACAAACTTCCCTATTTACTACATTTCGAACAAGTCAGAAGGACAAAACAAAAATAGGGATATAATTTTAATAATTACATCCCTATTCAATTAAGTTATTAACAAAATGATAATTCATTAATTATCAGATAAATAAAATCGTCTTCATAAATCAATGCGTGCTAAAACTGCCATCCTTTACATTAAAGACAAATGCAGACGAATCCTTTATTTTACGCATTATAAACATCCACAAAAAATAGGGACATAATATTAAAAATTACATCCCTACTCTTTTTTTAAGTATTAAAATTCGCTTGTAAACTTTTGGACAGAAGCTATATTTGAGCAATCAATTATAGCAATAGGTACCGTCGATTACCAAGCATATTTAATCATAACACATACACGGTTATTCATTACATTGTGGTCTGCAACGACCTTTCCAAACTCATCGTGACCATTCTTAAGCGACTTATCCGCTGTATTTCCATAACCTACAGTTGTCAACTCATATTCTACACCAAATGTCAACTTGTTCATGTTGTAAGTCAATGCTGGACATACACGCCAAATATAATCAATATTAGAAGCTCCGTTTACATACAAATCACCAGCTAAAGCTTCTTTCATTCCAAAATTCTTGAAGTAACCACCAAATAGGTTTACCTTGAACTTAGAACCATAAGAAAGGTTCAACCATGTTGAGAAGCTTCTCAATGGAGAGTACTCGTATGTTCCATCCTCATTTACTGCTGTCACTCCATATCCACTCATCATATTCAAATGAGCAGTATTTTGACCAAACACTCCCTTCCAACGAAGCAAGAACTTATCATGTTTGTAATTAATGAACATCATAGGAGAAACAGAGAAAGCATACTCTTTAACAATACGCTTTGTCTTTCCTGTCATTACAGTATCTCTCTCTTGAACCTTGAATATACCATCACCTAAAGAGATTGTATCAGAGACAACTGCATCATACTGATAAGCTGTCTCCATAGTAGTACGAGGTCTCAATCTCAACAAATCAACACCAGCTCCAATTTGGAAACCTTTTTCATTTGCATAGTCCAATCCCAAGAAGAATTCCGGCATTATGCCTTTGTTCAGATAATCCTCAGACTTTCCATTAGGTCCTACCGACTTGTATTGGAATTGCCAGATAGCAGCTCCTGTGAAACGCATCTTGCTAATTGTATAGTCATATCTCAATTGAGGAGAACGGCTAAATGGTTGGAATGGAGAACCAGAAGCCAAGCCCAATACGTCAGGAAGATCTCCAGTCATCGGATGCCAAGCCTGTCCAGCCAAGAATGAATGGTGCTCCCACTTCATCTTCATATAAGCCTGACGAATACGAAGCATTGTTGTGCTTTGAGCAAAACCACAAAAGTCAGTCTCAATCTTAGCAGACAAATCAGCGTTTAGCGCTCTTACACCTGACACATCTAAACCAAGACGAGAAGTGATTGCCAAGAAAGTAGCAGAAGGAAGTGCATTCAAATCCTCATCATGAGTCTCATTCCAACTCTCATCCTTTGGTATTTGATTATACAAACCTGCATTTGATTGGATGTTTTGACGAGAATCGTAGTAAAAATAGTTACGAATGAATCCATAAGGTTTAAATTTCACCTTTCCTCCATTCTTTGGTTTCTCCTGAGCAACCTCTGCATTTGCAGGTTCCTCGGAAACTACTTTAGCCACAATAGTATCTTGGGCTGACAATGCATTAAGCGACAACACAGTCGCTGCCAAAGCAAAAAATCGTTTCATTTTATTTATAATTTATAAAAAAGAACTACGAGTCACAGATCATAAAGATCCATAACTCGCAATTCACAACTATCTCAATATTGATGGCATATTATTTCAACAATCCACTAAAGTTGAATAATACAAAATAACCAATAATCAAACTAATCACACCAACGAAGATTCCAACCAAAGCCATTTCCTTTTGCTTGATGAATCCCTTTGAATATGCAATTGCATTTGGAGGAGTGGAAATTGGCAACGACATCGCAAAAGAAGCAGAAAGTGCCAAACCTACAATCAAAGTAGTAATACCACCATAAGGCTCCAACTTAGCCGCCATGGCAGGGTCTTGTGCCAAGGCCACAAAAATAGGAATCAACAAAGCTGCAGTAGCAGAGTTAGACATAAATGTTGACATTACCAAACATAGTACACCAGAACCAACAATCAATGCAAAAGTCTGCCAAGTGCTAAAATCAATAGAACCTACAATGTGTTTAGACATTGTGAGTCCGTCAGGACCCAACTTGCCTTCCAATCCAACACCTAATGCAAAACCTCCAGCTACAAGCCAAAGCACATCCCAATCGATCTTTGCCAAATCTTTCTTTTCAAAAACACCAGTGATACAGAAAACTGCAAAAGGCAACAAAGCAACAACATTGGCACTTAATCCCAAAGATGGAATAATGGTAAAATCACCAATTGAAAGACCATCTTTACCGAAAACCCACAAGAAGATAGTTAGGGCGAATGTAATATACACAACTAGTGCCTTAGGACTCTTGTCCACTTCACCATCCAACTTAACTTCGATCTTCTCTTGTTTAGTTGGGAACATTTTGCAAAGGAAAACCCAAGCAATGAAAAGGATCAATGCAGCTACTGGAACCATCACCATCATCCAAGTACCAAAGCCAATACCTACACCAGCCTTCTCTAACCAACCAACTGCAACAACATTTGGAGGTGTTCCGATAGGAGAACCAATACCACCAATGTTAGCAGCTACCGGAATAGAAAGAGCCAAACCAACACGTCCCTTATTATCAGATTCAGGCATTGCGCTTAATACAGGAACCAAGATGGCAATCATCATAGCGGCAGTTGCGGTATTACTCATGAACATAGACAAAAATGCAGTTACAACGATGAAACCTAACATAACGAACTTAGGTTTTGTTCCAAATGGTTTCAAAATTGCACTTGCCAAGGTAGCATCCAATTTATATTTTGTGGCAGCAATAGCTAATACGAAACCTCCCATAAAGAGCATAACTGTTGGATCTGCAAATGCAGCCATAATAGCTTTTGCACTCAAAATAGGTGTTAAATTACCATCGATCATAGTTGTTGAATTCTTACCCAACTCCTTAATCATCTCCGGTGTCATCGAGTCATGGAAGAAACTAATCATACTATTGGATGTGGTCAACAACATAAGAACCATTACCACTACAGATGTTCCCCAGATTGGAATTGGCTCCAAAATCCACATGACAGCTGCCAAAACGAAAATTGCAATAATTCTTTGCTCCACGACTGTTAAGCCAGGAACACCAAATGAGGCCGTCGGCATCAACCAAACAATCAATGTAAGGATGACAGACGCAGCCATTCCAATGATTTTTTTACGCTTTTGGCGTTCCTTATCCAATGAAGGAGCGCCATTCTTATTACTATCCATAAAAAATAAATTAAAATTTTCTGCTTTATATACCTATTAAAATAATCAATCCAATAGAGACGTAAACCCTCTGGAAAAAAACTCCGCAAATGTATAAAAAGCGCATATAACATACAAAGGGTTTTTCAAAAAGATTTTAGATTTTTTTCAACCATCATTTTAAAACTAATTAACATAATTACACATTTTATAATATTTTATGCAATTAGTATTTTGAATATTGCAAGTTTAAAAAAAAGGATGTATCTTTGCTCCGATTTTGGCTTGATAGCAAGTCGATGTTTTTTCTTGCAATAATAACAAGTCAACAACAATAAAATAGTTGAAAATCGAAAAGGAATCCGCCGTTATCAGCATAGTGAGAGATATAAATTAACAAGCATGTACGAGCGCAATTCCTATCAAAAATGTTTTGTATATGATATCTAAAATTCTGGTTGCTAACAGAGGTGAAATTGCAATGCGTGTGATGCGCTCTTGTAGAGAGATGGGGATCAAGACATTAGCAGTTTATTCAGAAGCAGACCGTACCTCAAGACATGTTTTCTTTGCAGACGAAGCAGTTTGTATTGGTCCTGCTCAATCATCAGCAAGTTACTTGAATGTTGAGAACATCATTGCTGCAGCGAAGAAATTCAATGCAGATGCTATCCATCCTGGATATGGCTTTCTTTCAGAGAATGCTGATTTTGCAGAGCGATGCGAGAAAGAAGGCATCATCTTTATTGGTGCTCCTCACCAAGCAATCCGTGATATGGGTGATAAGATCACCGCAAGAAAACTAATGATCGCTGCAGGTGTTCCCGTTGTACCAGGAACAGAGAGTCCTCTTAAATCTTACGAAGAGGCTTTGGAAACTGCAAAGCAAATTGGTCTACCTGTCATGATCAAAGCCTCTGCAGGAGGTGGAGGAAAAGGAATCCGTATTATTAGAGAGATTAGCGAGTTGAAGAATGCTTACGAAAGTGCTATTTCAGAGGCTGAGTCTTCTTTTGCTAATGGTACAGTTTACATTGAGAAACTAATCGAGAACCCTCACCATATTGAGTTCCAAGTATTAGCCGACAAGCATGGAAATGTAGTTCATCTATTCGAGCGCGAATGTTCTATACAAAGAAAACACCAAAAGGTAATTGAAGAGACTCCATCTCCTTTCATTTCCGACAAGACAAGAAAAGAAATGGGGGCAATTGCCGTTCGTGCAGCATCTGCTGTAAAGTACGAAGGAGCAGGAACAATCGAGTTCATGGTGGATGACAAGCAAAACTACTACTTCCTTGAAATGAATACCCGTTTACAAGTTGAACATCCAATTACTGAGGAGGTTTTGGGTATTGATTTGGTAAAAGAGCAGATCAAGGTTGCTGACGGAGAAAAGTTGCGTTTCAAACAAGAGGACCTATCCCAAAGAGGTCACGCCATAGAGTGTCGTATTTGCGCAGAGGATGCAGAGAATAACTTCACCCCTACCCCAGGTATCATTAAATTAATGACAGAGCCTTCAGGTATTGGAGTTCGCGTTGACAGTTTCTGCTATGAGGGATACGAAATTCCTATCTACTACGATTCAATGTTGAGCAAGTTGGTTGTTTGGGCAGCTAACAGAACATATGCGATTGAACGTATGCGTCGTGTGCTTTACGAATATAAGATTACAGGTACCAAAACTAACCTTTCTTACCTCCGTAAGATATTAGAAGTGCCTGATTTTGTCAAAGGACACTATACTACATCTTTCCTTGAGAACAACAAGGAAGTTTTGGAGAAGATTACATTGGAAGAGGATTCTGAGGAGACACACAAAGCTGAGGATATCGCAGCCATTGCAGCCTACTTTGACTATCTGATGAATGAGGAGAAACCAAACGTATGTGCTTCTAATGACAATCGTCCAATTAGTCGTTGGAAAGAATTTGGCAAACGCAATAATATGAGATGGTAAAACACTCATAAACAAGGTGGAAAACAATATAAATATATATAAGTATGAAAATTAAAATCGGAAACAAGATCAAGGAAATTTCACTTGTAAACAAAGAGGATAACAAGGTCGAGATTTTGGTTGACGATAAGACATACAACTTAGACATTGTGATGGCAGAGAACGGACTATGTTCTATCATATCTGAAGATGGCCATTCATACAATGCAGAACTAAAACCTAGTTCTACCAACAATCTTAACTACACAGTGAGTGTTGCATTCAACACATTCCCTGTAGAGATTATCAGCCCATACCAATATGGTGCAAAAAAGGCGAAATCAAGCGAAAAGCAAGATAAGATATTCTCTCCTATGCCAGGTAAGGTAGTTAGAGTTTTGGTAAAAGAGGGTGATATAGTTGATCCAGGACAACCTGTCATTGTAATCGAAGCAATGAAGATGCAAAGTGAATACAAGGTAAATGACAGATGCTTGGTAAAGAAAGTGTTAGTTAGCGAAGGTGACAACATCTCAGGAAATCAATCATTGATTGAGTTGGGAGAAGCACCAGAAGAAGAAAATAATTAAAAGAAAGGATCAGAATGGAATCTCCTAATGATAAGTTTATAGAACTGAATCGAAAAGCAGAAGCTGGCGATGCAGATCGTATTGAAAAACAGCATCAAGCTGGAAAATTAACAGCAAGAGAGCGAATTGCCATCCTTTTAGATAAAGGAACATTCGTCGAAATCGACAAATTTGTCATTCACCAATGTCACAATTTCGGTTTAGACAAACAACAATTGGCAGGTGATGGTATTGTCGGTGGATATGGTAAGATTGACGGTCGCTTGGTTTATGTATATGCATACGACTTTACTGTATTTGGTGGATCATTGAGCCGCACAAATGCCAACAAGATTGTCAAGTTGCAAAAGCTTGCTCTTAAAATGGGAGTGCCTATCATCGCGTTGAACGACTCTGGAGGTGCTCGTATTCAAGAAGGCGTTTCTAGTTTGGCTGGTTATGGAGACATTTTCTATCAAAACACAATTGCATCAGGTGTTATTCCTCAAATCTCTGTTATCTTAGGCCCATGTGCTGGTGGAGCATGTTACTCCCCTGCATTGACAGACTTTATCTTCATGGTTAAAGAGAAGAGTCACATGTTCGTAACAGGTCCAGATGTAGTAAAGACAGTGACTCATGAGGATGTAGACAAAGAGCAATTGGGAGGCGCAGCTGTCCACAACTCGACAAGTGGTGTTGCTCATTTCATTGGAGAGAATGAAGAGAACACATTGGTTATGGTTCGTGAATTGCTCTCATTCTTACCTTCGAACAATGTGGATGACGCTCCAAATTCTCAATTCACTCCAAGCATGGAGCCTGAGACAATTAATTTGGATGAGTTTATTCCAACAGACCCAAGCAAGCCTTACAACATGAAGGAGTTGATCGAATCTATTGTCGACAACAACTACTTCTTTGAAATTCAAGAAACATTCGCACCAAATATTCTAATCGGTTTCGCAAGAATAGAGGGTAAGGTGATTGGTATTGTTGCCAACCAACCTGAATTCCAAGCGGGTGTTTTGGATATTGACGCATCTGACAAAGCTGCAAGATTCATCCGTTTCTGCGATTGCTTCAGTATTCCTATTGTATCATTTGTTGATGTTCCAGGATTCTTACCAGGATGTACACAAGAGCACAATGGTATCATCCGTCACGGAGCAAAGATCGTATACGCTTATGTAGAGGCAACCGTTCCTAAGATTACAATCATCACACGCAAAGCCTACGGAGGTGCATACATTGTGATGTCAAGTAAACATACTGGCGCTGACATCAACTTTGCTTATCCAAATGCAGAAATTGCAGTTATGGGTGCTGACGGAGCCGTAAATATTCTATATAGAAAGGTAAGCGACGAAGAGAAAGCAAAAGCAAAGAACGAATATGCAGAGAAGTTCTCTAATCCTTACAGAGCAGCAGAGTTAGGCTACATAGACGAAATCATCCTTCCTTCTCAAACAAGAGAGAAGTTGATTCAAGCTTTAGATATGACACATACAAAGATTAGATCTAATCCAGCCAAGAAGCATGGAAATATTCCTTTGTAAAAATCATAGAATATAATGACAATCACTATACTAGGAATCTGACAGAGCAAAAGCTTTGTCAGATTTTTATTAGGTGCTAATAAAAAATAAACAAAATAGTTGTTTTAATACAAAAAAAGTATTTAAATTAGCACCCAAATTCAAAGCACAAATTGAATGAAATTATTTTTTTAGTATAAATTTAAATTGTTTTTTTATGAAGAAAGTAAGTTTACTCGCTTTGGCAGGACTATTATCTTTGGGTTCTGCATTCGCTGATGGTGAATTCTACGTAATCAAGGACGGACAATTGGCAAATGGTGCTAAGGCTGTTCCTACTGAGGGTGGTGAAGCTATCACATTTGGTGCAAAAGCATCTGACGGTTCTGCAGCTGCTGCATTCCAACACAATGTACAATGGACTGACTACCAAATCGATCTTTCAGCTAAGAAAGTTGATTTGACTAAGGCTTGGTATTTGGTTATTGAGTACATGCTTCCAACAGAGGTAGGTTCTGAGAAGGGTGACCTTTATCAATCATTGTATGAGGGAAAGAACCCAGTATTCCACATTGGTTTGTTCTCTTATGGTAAGACTCACTATACTGCATATGGTATTTTGGATCCAAAGAACCCTGGCGTGCTAGGATTTAGAGCTCCAGGTCTTGACGTTAACAAGGCTGATTCAAGAATCAGAATCGATGCTAAGCACAACATGAAGGCTAACGAGTGGATTAAGGAATCTAGACTTTGCTACGCAAATGCAAAGGGTCTTTTGATCGATACTATGCTTATCGGTTGTGTTAGAGAGTGTGCTGACGCTAACGAGGAGCCTGTTTACATCAAGAACTTGTATTTCACTCCAACTGAGTGGAACTGCGGTAGACCATTCTATACAGAGGATTTCCAAGGATTTACTAATGGTTGGGAAGATGGAGAATTGTCTCAATACCCTGCTGACGCAATGTCTGGTGGTTATGCTATCGAAGGTGAGGCTAACACAGTAAGAAACTGGGAAGATGGTGGATTCGGTAAAGAAGGAAACCCTGATTCAAAGTATCTTGACTGCGAAATGTTGAACGCATTGTATGTAAACAACCCTAGCCAAGCTACTATCATCAAGAACATCGCAATCCCAGCAAACCACAATGGTAAGCTAGCTGTTAGCGCATTGTTCAACTTCAAGTGGTATGAAGGATGTGATGAGTTCTATGACGCTGATCAAACATTCTCTTTCACTGCAACTACTGACAATGGTGAAACTATCAAGTTGTTCGACGGTAAGCCAATCCCAACAGAGTGGACCGCTTACGAGGACGAAGTAACTATTCCTTCAGATGCTAAGACTGTTACTTTGACAATCAAGGCTGACAAGTGGGGATTCTTGGTAGACAATTTGATGTTGGGTACTTGTCTTGCTGGTGTAGAGGTTAACGAGGCTGCTGCTGCTGCTGACGCTGTTATCTACGTTGCTAACGACCAAGTTGTTGTTGAGGGTATCGAATACACTAACATCGAGGTTGTAAACATGAATGGTGCAGTTGTTGCTAACGAGAACATCTCGGCTTTGGCTCAAGGTTCTTACGTTGCTAAGGTTTACACTGCAGAGGGTGTTAAATCTCAAGTTATCATCAAGAAGTAATTTTTTGAATCGATAATACTTCAGAAGGCTGGCAATATTGCCAGCCTTCTTTGTTTTTTATTCCTCTATTTTTTTACATAACAATTCTAAATTCTTAACTAAATAACTTAAATTTGTCATATTGAAAAAAATAACGAATGAAATTCTCCAAACTAGCATACATACTAATATCAATACTGATATCCACCCCACTCCATTCCCAAAGAGTAGGGTTGGTATTAAGTGGAGGCGGAGCTAAAGGATGTACGCATGTTGGAGTAATAAAAGCGCTAGAAGAGAACAACATCCCTATTGACTATGTTACAGGAACTTCCATGGGTGCCATTGTAGGATCATTTTATGCAATGGGATATACCCCTAGAGAGATGGAAGAAATTCTCACCTCTGAGATATTCAATACCTGGATGAAAGGTCGTGTAGACGATAAAAGCAAATTCTATTTCAAAGAAGAAGAGCAATCTCCCGAATTTATCTCCTTCAAAATGACAATAGACGACTCACTGACTGTGAGACCTGTAATCCCAAATAGTTTCTTGTCGCCTAACCAAATGAACCAGGCCTGTTTGTATCTTTACACTCAAGCCACAACTGCATGTAAAGGGAATTTCGACAGTCTATTTGTCCCATTCAGATGTGTGGCAACAGACTTAACTGCAAAGAAGGCTCATATACACAAATCAGGAGATTTGGGGGATGCAGTAAGAACTTCAATGTCCTTCCCATTCGTTTTCAAGCCAATCAAGGTAAACAACCACCTAATGCTCGATGGAGGTGTATATAACAACTTCCCTATCGACATTATGGAAAATGAATTTAAAGCAGATTACATTATTGGTAGCTCTGTAAGCGATAATCCAAGCACCACTGAGGGAGAAGATCCCATGGTTTTGTTGGAGAACCTAATCATGCAAAAAACCAATTATAACATACCTGAAGAGAAAGGGACATTATTAGATTTCCACTATACCGATATAAGTTTGCTAAATTTCGAACGAGCAAGGGAATTGATTAAAATCGGATACGATAGCACAATTGCCCATATGGATGAGATCAAAGCAAAGGTTAAAGAACTAAGAAGTAAAGAAGAGTTAGCTGAAAAAAGGAATAGATTCAAGCAAAAAGAACCAAACCTCATATTCAAAGATGTTATCATTAGAGGAGTTAAACCTCAACAACAAAAATTCATAAAAAAGTTCTTCTCTAACGATGACGAATATTTTGACTTTTTCACATTCAGAAAAAACTACTTTAAACTTCTATCAGACAAGAAAATTGCCGAGGTAATGCCCCATGCGCAATATAACGAAACGACAAAAGCATACGATCTAATATTGGATGTTGAACTTAATGACCACTTTAAGTTCGCCGTTGGAGGAAACATTTCATCTACCACATCCAACCAATTATATGTTAGTGCGAAATATCTTGGAATAAGGCGATTGTCTTATGAATTTGGTGTGGATGGTCAAATCGGAGTAATCTATAATAATGCACACGCCTACTCCAGAATAGATTTCCCGACACAAATTCCTCTCTGCCTAAAATTCTCAGGAGACATAACTCGTTTCACTTATTCAAATAAGCAGAATGCCTTTTTTGAAATAGACATACCAACAAAAGCGTACAGTACAGAATTTAATATAAAATCAAAAATCGCAGTACCCTTCCTTCTTAAAGGGGAGATTGAGGCAGGTGTAGCATATGGCAAGGTAAGAAACAAGTATCACGGACTCTACACTACGGAGGATAAAGAATTTGACAGGACCGACTATCGATTAGGAGTTACTTTGTTGCAATACAACCACAATTCACTATCGCACAAGCAATACCCTATCTATGGCACACAGGCAAAAATCAATGCTCAATACATATTTGGAAGCAAGGAAACCTCGGTAAACACACCAGTAGATTCTATCAATCTTGCCTACTTTAATTACAAAACATTCACCTCCTGGTTTAAAGTATCTGCAATGATAGACCATTATGCACCGTTAGGGAAACATTTTTCTCTTGGATTTATGGCCGAAGGAGCCATCTCAAACCACGGGCTAGAAAATAATTACATGGAGACTTTACTAATGGCTCCCGCATTTGCACCTACGAAACACTCCATGATGGTATTCAACCCAGCTTTTCACGCTAACTCGTACATCGCGGCTGGACTAAAACCCATATTTAGGATAAACGACTTTCTTCACATCCGATTTGAAAACTATTTATATGTTCCTCACAAGCCTATTACTCCAACAGCATTGTTTGCCGCCACATATGACAAAGCATTTTCTAAGCTATATGGATTGAGTGAACTAACTGTAGTCGCTCAACTAAAATATATTACAGCAGGAGTATACGGAAACTGGTATAGTTATCCTAACAAAAACTGGAATGTTGGTCTTAACATTGGATACCTGATTTTCCATAACAAATTGATTGAATAACAATCCGTTTTCAAAGAAAAATTTTAAGGATTGCTACATATATTGTATCTTTGAGAAAAAATTTAAAGTATAAAAATCTAACAATAAAAAGTATGAAGAACACTTTGTTGTATCTAACTCAATTACTTGCTATAAGTTGTATGCTCTCCTCTTGTGCGAAAGAAGAAGGAGAAGGTGGAAAGGGAACTATCTTTGGTACTGTATATAAAATCATCGATGATGGAAATATTGCATTTGAGAATGGAACTTATGTTTTCAAGAAAGACACATTCTCAGCAAAAGACGAGGATGTATTCATAATTTACGGAGACAATCAAAATGGATTTGATGATAAGACGAGTACTTCCTACAACGGAACTTTTCGATTTGACTATCTAAGAGACGGAAAATACACTCTATATTCATTGTCTGACCTGGCATCAGGAGACAAAGCCCCTGTTTTCAGTCAAGTAGAAGTTAAGGGTGGAGACCCTGTTTCTGCAGGAGACTTATACATCTACGATGGCAAGAATGTAGGAAAGTGTGGTATTATAGGAAAGATCGAAGCTAAATACAAAGATGCAGATGGCTTCCTTCCTGGTTTTTCTTTGCGTGTATATTTGAAGAAGAATGGTTCTGAAACTGTTCAAGACACAAGAGCAAACGAAAATGGTATTTATGTTTTCCCTAAATTGGATCCTTACTCAACTTATACAATTTCTGCAGAAACAGAAGAAGATAAGAATACAGGTATTGAAGCTTCAAGCATAACAATTAGCACTGGAGCAGAGGGTACCATTGTTTCCCCAAGTGAAACATTGTATGTCTTTGTATATTAAACAAATTACAATATTGAGACGCCTCTCTATTGTATATGATTTTGATAAATAAAAAAGAGCGGTTGCTAATGTAACCGCTCTTTCATCATATAAGCAATGAGTACAAAGAAAGAATTTCAACTTACAGATTTCCTTCCTACTACAAAAAAAGAACTGGAAATCAGACATTGGGATGAAGTGGATGTCATACTCTTCTCTGGAGATGCATATATAGACCATCCTTCATTTGCTGGTGCCGTTGTAGGTCGAATACTGGAACACGAGGGACTTCGAGTCGCAATCGTTCCTCAACCCAATTGGAGGGATGATTTAAGAGACTTTAAAAAATTAGGAACTCCCCGACTCTTCTTCGCAATCTCTGCCGGATGTATGGACTCTATGGTTAACCACTACACCGCAAATAAACGATTACGTTCAGACGATGCATACTCTCCAAATGGAGTGGCCGGATCAAGACCAGATAGGGCAACAATCGTATATTGCTCAATATTAAAGAAACTATATCCCGATGTTCCAATCGTTATCGGAGGCATAGAAGCTTCTCTGCGTCGCGTTACTCATTACGACTATTGGGATGACGAACTAAAACCCTGTATACTACAAGATTGCAAGGCAGACCTTCTCATCTACGGAATGGGAGAATTACCACTAAAAGCAATTGTAAAAGAATTAAAATCAGGCAAGTCGGTTTCTGATCTAACGAACATACCACAAACAGCATACATTGCCAAGAATACAGACATTCCAGATTCTGATGATGAAACATTTGAATTGTTTTCTCACGATGAATGTCTAAAAGACAAGGTAAAACAAGCAAAGAATTTCCGCATTGTAGAGGAGGAGTCCAACAAACTAAAGGCTCGTAGACTTATACAAGGGGTGGATAAATCTCACTCTGTCATTATAAATCCCCCATTCCCTCCAATGGAGACCAAAGATCTGGATGCAACATACGAACTCCCATTCACAAGGGTTCCTCATCCAAAATATAAAGGGAAAACCATCCCTGCATACGATATGATAAAACTATCCGTCAACATTCACAGAGGTTGCTTTGGTGGATGTTCTTTTTGCGCTATCTCTGCGCATCAGGGAAAATTCATATCATCAAGATCAGAAGAGTCTATCATAAACGAGGTAAAAACATTAACAGATCATCCCGATTTCAAAGGGTATATAAGTGATTTAGGAGGTCCATCTGCTAATATGTACAAAATGAGGGGTAAGGATGCTTCTTTATGTGCAAAGTGCAAACGCTTCTCTTGCATACAACCAACAGTATGTAAGAATATGAACACAGACCACTCCGCTTTATTGGACTTATACAAAAAAGTGGATAGTATTCCGCAACTAAAAAAATCATTTATTGGTAGCGGTGTTCGATACGATCTTATGCTCTGCAACTGTACAGATGAAAAAGAAAAGGAGAGCCACCATCTTTATATGGAGGAACTTATCAAGAACCATGTGTCCGGAAGATTAAAGGTAGCACCTGAACATACATCCGACAATGTGCTCAAACAGATGAGAAAACCTTCATTCTCACTTTTTGAAGAATTCAAGAAGCACTTCGATCGCATTAACCAACAGAATGGATTAAATCAACAACTAATCCCCTACTTTATCTCCTCCCATCCGGGATGCAGACAAGAGGATATGGCAGAATTGGCATGTATCACAAAGAACCTGGATTTCAAGTTGGAACAAATACAAGATTTCACACCAACCCCAATGACTCTTGCCACAGAGATATACTATACAGGTATCCATCCCTACACATTAGAGAAGGTATGGACACCCCGCACCAAAGAGGAAAAGCTGGAACAAAGGAAATTCTTCTTTTGGTATAAAAAAGAGAATCAGAAAAGCATCATAAACGACTTGAGAAGAATGGGTCGAGAGGACCTAATACAGGAACTCTTTTCCTCACCTAAGAACAAGGGAGAACACAAAGAAAAGAGCTCTTCAAAAGAATATGTTAGAGAGAATAAACCCAAAGACAATACATCCAACAGACCTAATAGGGATAGAGACTATAGGGGGAAGGAGAATAGAGGAAGAGAGTCTTTCCAAAAGAACAGACCGTCCAAAGGAGATCATTTTAGTAACAAAAGAAGATGAAACTAAAAATCTTAATAGAAAATACTGTTTTTCAGGCGGAGGCAAAAGCAGAATTGGGATTCTCACTCTACATTGAAAGCAACGATGGCAAAAGAATTCTTTTCGATACAGGGCAAACTGGTCTCTTTGCCGACAATGCCCAACTGTTTGGCATCGATCTCAACACCATCGATGCTTTGGTATTAAGTCACGGACATTATGACCACACAGGCGGTGTCGCTCGTTTCCTTAGCCTCAACAATCATGCATCCATCTATGCTAAACAAGGATTTGATGGCAACAAATATGGCAGAGGATCTCGCTACATCGGACTACCTCAGGGAACGTACATTCCTTCCGACCGACTCGTGATTGTTGACCAACCAACCGAGATAGCCGAAGGGATATTCATCATGCCCGACATTCATCTATTCGACCAAAAAGAGACGCACTTCTCTAATCTAAATATTAAAACAGGAGATTCGTTCGAGGTAGATATCTTCAACGACGAGCAATACCTCGCCATCCTTCATAACGACAAGCTCAGCATCGTCAGCGGTTGTGCACACCGAGGTATCGTCAACACGATTCTCAGCGCACGACAGCACTTCAAGCAACCTTTAGAGCTAGTAATGGGTGGCTTCCATACCCTACACGAAGACTCCAATACCATCCATGCCTTAGCCCAAAAACTAAACGAGCTCGGCATCGAACGAATCGTAGCATGCCATTGCACCGGCATCAATCAATATGCACAACTAAAAAGCGAATACAACGGCACGATCGAGCACGGTCATGTGGGACTGAATACCTTCCTTTAGGGGATGTTTTTTGTGACTATACACATATTTCATACCCTAAAATGACGTTTTTGACCTATTTAGTTGCTTTTTACAACTCATACATCCCTGTCAAAAAATCAAGCAGACCTACTGTTATTATGCCATTGTCATCCACTTTCATTTTGATATCGTCCCAAACAATGATAAGTTTCTTAAAATTATCTCCAACATTCAGAAGCGAGTTTTGTTCTTGTGCCACTTTTTCCTGTGTCGGCATTTGGTAGGCAGACTGGATATAAATTCTTTCAGCCCCTTTGTTTATGACAAAATCTATTTCAAAATTTTTTCTTTTTCGCATGCCATTGTCGTATTTTTCCCACTTTTCCACCACACCAACATCCACAAGGTAGCCTCTACATCTTAATTCGTTGTAGATAATATTCTCCATAATGTGGGTTTCCTCCTGTTGTCTAAAATTCAAGGAGATAGCCCGTAGTCCCATATCAGAAAAATAATATTTATTTTCGGTTCCTATATACTTTCTACCTTTCACATCATAGCGTCTTGCCTCCTCTATCATAAAAGCATCCTCCAAATATGTAAGATAATTGCGTATAGTACTTTCTTTAATAACTATTTTCTCTCCACTTTTGAATGTATTCGCGATTCTAGTTGGATTAGTAGGAGAACCTATACCAGAAGAAATAACCTCAACCAACTGTTTCAACCCTTCTGGATTCCTCAAAGCATTTCTATCGATAATATCGCTAATATAGGTCAAGTCATAAATAGTTCTCAAATATTCTATCTTTTTCTCTTCTGTTTCCATTAATAAAACCTGAGGCAATCCGCCAAAAGTATAATAGTCATTCCAAGCCACCCTTCGATCACCTTCCACGGCAGCATAGTATTCGGAAAACGACAAAGGCCAAACCCTTATCTCTTGCCCTCTACCTCTAAATTCCGTCGCAATATCTTTAGACAAAAATTTCGAGTTGGATCCTGTCACGTACAATTCAAATTGGTCGTTACGCATCAAACTAAGCATAACCTCCACAAAGTGATCTACCAACTGTATCTCATCTAAAAGTATGTAATACTTACTCTTATCCTTTACTTTTTCATCAACATAATCTAACAACACATCTGGATTCCTATACTTTATATTTCTTCTATCATCGAAAGACATTTCTATGATATGATCTTCCAAGATTCCTGTCTCAGTGAGGTAATCATGGAACAAACGGAAAAGGAGAAAAGACTTTCCACATCTTCGTCCTCCTGTCACCACTTTGACCAATCCATTCCCTTGGCTACTGATTAACTTCTGCAAATATCTATTTCTTCTTATTATCATAGGGTATGTTTTTTGTGACCATACACATATTTCACCCCCAAATATAGACAATTTTTTAATTATATGGTATGTTTTTTGTGACTATACACACATTTCATACCCTAAAATAGACAAATCTTAAATTGTACGGTATGTTTTTTGTGACTATACACACATTTCATACCCTAAACTCTCGATAGGATGATGATTTGACAAATCAAAGGGACTGATCTCCGCAAAGAAATCAGTCCCTTTTTTATTTAACGGACAATCGTCTTATTCTTCATCGTCTTCGTCATGATGATGATGTTCCTCCGCATCATGCGAAAGAACGATTTCTCTAGCCACAAGCGACTGGTTTCCTGCTGCATCGGTACAATAAACGACAAGATGGTAATTACCTGGAGTCGCATTCTCAGGAATAACTACATCATGGTGGTGCACATGTGCATTTTTCAAACCTGACAAATCATACGATTGCTTGAAGAAGAATGGTACCTCACCATTCGCAGACTTCGTATGGGAATGTCCATCGAAATTACTGTGGATCTCGATCAAGTAGCTACCCAACTTCACATCGTCGGAGAAATCGCACTCGAAATGGACACCCGCACCGATAAGCAACTCGTCGCCATCCTCAGGCTCATCCAATTCGATGACTGGTTTGGTTGTATCTGCCTCATCATCTTTATCACATGAGAGAAATGAGAAAACGAACGCTAAAGCAAGGATAAAATAAAATTTTAATGTCTTCATACTGTTTTAATTTTAAAAATTGAGGCGAATGGTTGTCTGAATATCAATGCCCGCCTCAGGCAAATCGATACGTCTATAAAAATTTAGGTGATTGAGGTAGAATGTGTCGAGCATATTTCGCACATGCAGGAGCAAAGACAACTTGCACTCATGTATCTGAAAATCGACATTTCCACCGATGTGAACCAGATTGTATCCAGGCGTCTCAAGTTCATTGTGACAAACCCGATGCTGCGGTGCCACGCTTTGGCATTCGGCATAACACCGCCAACGGGAAGCCTCCCAACTCAACGTGTTTCGCATCGTGGCAGGAGGAGAAAAAGGTGTTGCCGTATGTGACTTATGGTCATAAGTATAGACATACTCTCCAGCAAGGGTGTAGTACATCCGACGCCAGATCCTAGCTTTGACCTGCGCCTCGCCTCCCACCAGCGTGGCAGGAGCATCCATATACTGATATATCTGTCCCGCATCAGGCAACATAGACCAGCGTCCTGTCGGATGCAGAGCAATGAAATGTGGATAATAACTGTAGAATGGAGATAGCGAGACATCCCAGCGACCTTTCTTTAAGGTGTACGATAGATCGACCTGCCAGCCTTGTTCGCTGACAAGAGAGCTATCTCCCACCTCATGTCGGAAGGCACCATGATGCACACCATTGGAAGTCAGTTCATTGACTGATGGCAAGCGAAAAGCATGACCTACAGAGGCTTGAAACTGATGTCCGGCCGAAGGCTCAAACTCCACGCCAAAAGCCAAGGAGTAGTCATGAAATCTTCTCGTGACTTCACGGACATAGTCTCCAAAAGGCTGGCTATGAACGTACCCCAGATCATAACGCACGCTACCACTGATCTTCAAAGACGAGGAATAGCGATAGTTAGCCAGCAAGTACGTTCCCCCCTCCCTGCGTTTATAGGCAGGAATCAAGAAGCCATAACCACCAATGCCATTAGACTGTATCGTGGATGATAATCCCCCATAGAACTCCCAAGAGGCGTTAGGCGTTAGACGAAACTGTAGTTGCGCGCTACCCGTATGAAGATGAAACATCAGCTCCATATCCGGATCTACAGCAGGTGCCTCTTGCGACGGGTTATGCGTATGAAACTTACTCCACTCCTCACGATGGTTTAATTGATAGCCCAAAACCAACTTGGTCTGAAGCATATTCTTTGTCCACGTATGGGTCGAAGTGACCTTCAAATGATTTACCATGCTATAGGGCAAATCCACATTCCATCGATTGCCATCCTCCTCCAGACTGGCACTATTGGGCAATCCATGAGCCCCACTGAAGAAGCCTGACTTCTGGTAACTGTCGCTGACGTTGAGTCGTCCTTGATAAATACCAGACTTGAATGCCAAGAGAGCGTTGGCACTTCGCTCCATGCCAGCGGTGTTCTTAAGGCGATTATTGTGTATTGGCAGCCTCATACTCAGATAGGTAAAGCTATCGGCCGGCACCCGGTAGTCCGACCAATGTCTTTCAGTGTAGCGCATCTTCGTGAAGAACTTCTTACGCTTCATCTGCAACATGAGCGACCCATTCAGTCCATTACTGACACTTTGATACGACACTAAAGCTTCGCCCGAGAGCGTGTCACTTGTCGGAAATGAAGGCGGAAGCAATTCGATGGTTCCACCCATGGCATCACTGCCATAGATGACCGAGGCAGGTCCTTTTACCACACGGACCCCTTCAACATGAAAGGCGTCGATCTCCAAACCGTGATCGGCCCCCCACTGTTGACCTTCCTGTTTCACTCCATTCTCCGCAACCGCAATGCGTTGGAAACCCAACCCACGAATCATGGGTTTGCTGAAGCCCACACCGATATCCATGGACTGCACACCTGCTGTTTGGGCAAGCACGTCCATCAAACTATGTCCCGAGCGCATACGTATCTCGTCTGGAGAGACGAAAACAGACTGCTGTGTGGTCAACACAGACCTCGGAACGGAAGTGACTTCCACAGCCACCTCCTCTAGTTGTATGATATCAAGGCTATCAGTTGATTGCGCATAAACAGTTACGACAGAACAACAAGTCACCAGCAGAGACTGCAAGCAACGTTGAATAAACATCGTAATACAATTTTACAGGAATAGGACAATCCCCATCCCCACAGTTATACAATCAAGGTGAATACAATCTATATCAACTATATCAACCTATAACTGGAGGGGCGCGAAGATTCGGCAATGACACCTCACGGCAAACAACGGCCTGTTGGAAGGCTATCGTGAAGAAGAAACACAAAAGCACTTTTGCCGATAGATCTAGTGCTTCCGGAGTAAAATAATATGTGTGAATAATTTTACATAACACACAGTCGAAATCCACTTGTGATGACTGAGTGATATGTCCCTTGTGACTAACATGATCGACGCAATCCTGACATTGAGCAGCTGTATGCTCACACTCTTCATGCACATGCACAACGCTGATGGTCTGTATCATTAGATACAACACCAACAGCAAAAGAGCTGAAAATCTGTATTTTGCGCCTGACTTTTTCAATTGACTTCCTATGTCATTGATTTCATCTGCAAAAGTAAAAAATTTCCCGAACTTCTTCAGAAAGATTTTTCCCTTTTTCATTTCCCATGGACATTTAAGCCATCACGCAAAACTGAATTCCTTCCTTTAGGGAATGTTTTTTGTGACTATACACATAGAAAGATACTCTCCTATCGAACCCATTTTCACGACCGATTCCTAATCGTTGACGATACCGTCTATCACCTTAGAGCCTCTCTTAAAGATCTCGGCAAAAGGCTCTTCGCCTTTGATGTCATCCATCTACCCAAAAGATATATTTTTAATATTTAATATACAATACTATTAATTTTAACATTTAACACGTAACAATATTAATATACATCATTATTTATATATCTTTGCATTCAGAATCGCTTGTTTTGCAAGAGTTCTATCTGTTAAACCATTAATTTATTTACGAAAATGGCAAAGTATATTGATTTGCGATGCGATTTCGGCTTCAAGTATTGTATGCAAGACGAAATTGTGATGAAATCTTTCCTGAATGCTATTCTAGAGGGTGAAACCGA
>JAZRXL010000067.1:0-27335 GCA_045600225.1 Paludibacteraceae bacterium | reverse complement strand
GATCGCCATACTCTGTCAGTTTGGTCGCACCCACATTATAGGTAGCCCATCTCACACTCAAACCTAAGTCCACGTAGGAATAGCCTCCCTCCTTGCCACTCTCGCTCAAGTTATACCCTTGGGTGTCGTCGCTGTCATTCGCATCTTCGTCATCACCAGTGGAAGGATCAGAATCGCTTTCACTATTCCCGTTTTCTCCATTCTCGCCATTGGTGTTTCCATCTGTTCCGGACTGCTTCACCACAGCCACACATGACAACGATCCG
Source organism: Paludibacteraceae bacterium (assembly GCA_045600225.1). GTDB lineage: Bacteria > Bacteroidota > Bacteroidia > Bacteroidales > Paludibacteraceae > UBA1181. The sequence continues at coordinate 27,069 of JAZRXL010000067.1, read as the reverse complement.
CCCTTCACCGTAATCACGGCCTCTCGCTCCGATGTGGAGGTGTTTGCCGCTACCTTAACAATAATGGATCCATCTCCTTTGTTAGAATAGTTTTCCAAGACGCACCAATCCGTAGAGGAGACTGCACCCCATGAGATATTGGAGGTGACACCCAGCAAAATCGATCCGCCTTCGCTATTCGCCAACAGCGTTTTTGTGTCAATCGTTAAAACTGAGTCTTCTTCTTCTCCTTCATCGCCACAAGCGACGAGAGTGAGTAACGCCACAATAGGCATCAAGAAAAATAAAAATCTTTTCTTCATGTTGTAAAAATTAAATATTAGTTTTATTTGTATCATACTCTTCACTATCATTTCTAAATATACCATGCTCGACCGCAAGGCACAGCCCCACAGCCATCCTGAACCATTTTTCTGTTGTTGTTTGTTTTTGATTTCGTTGGAACAATCGCACGCAACGTCTCCACAACGTACAATATATTGATGTTTAACGGGTTATCTTGTGTGTGTTTATACAAACATTTGACATCGCCAAACGTTTACCGTTAAAAGTATTTAATGCACATACACTGGACACACCTCAAAAATTCATTCGTTAGATTTTCAAATATAGGGGTTTTTATTGGATTGGCAAACAATCGGGAGAGAAAAATAGAAGTTCCATTTCATACCAAATGTGATATCGTTAGCAGTAGGGGCGTTTTGAAAACGCCCGAGGACCATAATCACAATTTTATATATCCTTGCCTAAGTTCGAATTGGACAAGGAAAAGATAACGACCAAAGACATTTGGAGGAAGAGCGGAAGGCGAAAGCAAAGCACGTCAACAGATCATCTCCAACCTTCGCCAAGCAGGATTTTCCAACGAAAAGATTGCAGAGATGACAAAAATTCCATTGGAGGAAGTTGTAAGACTATAGAGTATGTACATTGATTAAAGAGAAGAGGGTGTATCAAAACTAATAAAGTTGCGACACACCCTCCTTATCGTTACAAAACAGAGCCTTCTAGTACTGCTCGTTTTCGTTAGGGAAATCACCTGATTTCACATCCGAAATATAGTGTTGGACTGCCTCTGTCATTACCTCGAATAAGTTTGAATAGACACGAAGAAATTTAGGAGTGAAACCCTTGTTCATTCCCAACATATCATGCACAACCAAAACCTGACCATCTGTGGCTCCACCAGCACCAATTCCTATGGTTGGTATAGAAACAGATTCTGTCACCCTCTTCGCCAATTCTGCCGGAATCTTTTCCAATACTAATGCGTAACATCCTGCAGCTTCCAACTTTTTAGCATCGGAAAGCAACTTCTGTGCCTCTGCATCGTCTTTCGCGCGAAGAGCATACGAACCATATTGATTGACAGATTGAGGCATCAACCCCAAATGCCCCATCACTGGAATACCAGCATTTATAATCTTCTGAATGCTTGGCAACACCTCTTCTCCACCCTCTATCTTAATTGAGTCTGCGCCTGACTCTTTCATGATTCGCGCTGCTGAACGAACTGCATCCGCCTCCGACGACTCATAATAACCAAATGGCATATCAACAACCACATGTGCTCGGGTCGTTCCACGAACCACACATTGCGCATGGTAAATCATCTGATCCAGCGTCATCATCAGCGTAGTTGGATTACCTGCCATCACATTCGAAGCAGAATCTCCTACCAAAATAATATCAATACCTGCCTTATCAACAATTGAGGCCATAGAGAAATCATATGACGTAAGCATAGATATCTTCTCTCCCTGTGCTTTCATCTTGCGAAGCACACTCGTTGTAACTTTTTTAATTTCAGTATGCACAGACATCTTTATTGAATTTAGAAATTGTAATACAAAAGTACTCTTTTTTAACGGAATGACAATTAAGAACAGGGACTTTTTCAAAAAACAAAAAATAATTGAGGGAAACTTCACAGCCTCCCTCAATAAAAATTTAACCTAAACCTTAACTATGAAAAAATCTAAATTTATATTCATTGCAAAAATGTTTATTTTTTTTCAATATCAAGCACTTCTCAATAAGAATTTCATTGACATTTATCATTTTTTTATCCTATTGAAAATTCATCCGAATCCTTCCATGCAGGAAAACTCTCCCTAAATATTTCTAAATCAACCTTTTGTACATCAAACACCTCTACACACGCAGATTCCGCTTCAAACTCTCTTTTAACAATCCCTTTCATATCTACAAGCATAGAAGATCCGCCTTGCTTTCTACCTTTAGCATCCGTCCATACAGCATTGACACCACATACATATGAAAGGTTCTCTATTGCACGTGCTTGCAACAACGTCTTCCAAGCATTGATTCTTGGTGTAGGCCAACATGCCACGTAGAGTGCTAAATCATAATCGTTTCCCCTATTTCTCGAAAAGACGGGAAAACGCAAATCGTAACATACCTGCAGCAGAATATTCCAACCTTTGTAAGGAACAACCACCCTTTCTTCACCAGAAGAGAACAAAGTCGCCTCAACACCTTGAAACAGGTGCCTTTTATCATAAAAGAATGATTCTTCCTCCGGCGTCAAAAAGAAGGCTCGATTGTAGTTCCTTCCATCTTTGCTCATCATAAGGCTTCCAACCAAAGCAACATCAAACTCCTTACTCCATTTTTTCAATTGTGTAATGGAGGGTCCATCAAAAGCCTCTGCCCACTCAACCGACTCCACGCAGAAGCCTGTTGTAAACATCTCTGGCAACACCAGTAGGTCGCACTCTCCTTTGTGTGCAACCAGCCAATTATAGAGTTGGGAAAGATTTGACTCAATCTTTCCCAACTCTATATCCATCTGAAACATTCCTATTCTCATATAGCAAAATTTTCAGGATAACGTCCCTTAAACTGACTGTAATATTGTTTGATGAACTGCATATCCTTCTCCTCATCATCTGTTGGCGTGAATGAGATATCGGCACCTAACTCTTTCTTAGAATAATCGAAATAGACTAACAATATAGGAACACCCGCCTCTTTTGCCATATAGTAAAATCCTTTCTTCCAATTTGGATTTGCCTTACGAGTGGCTTCTGGGGTAACAGCCAAACAGAACTGCTCTCTTTCATTAAACAAATCTATCATCTGACGCACGATGGAATTGTTTCGGTTACGATCTACAGGTACTCCACCCGCCCATCTGAAGAATACGCCAAACGGGAACTTGAACCACTCTTTCTTTATTAGGAACGAAGGCTTATAGCTGCCTCCTACTGCATTATAGAACAACTCTCCCAAGGCAAAATCCCAGTTACTGGTGTGAGGGGCAACACAATAGATACATTTGTCTGGCATAGGAACTGAAATATGATACTTCCATCCAAACAATTTTAATATAAATCGACTTATAATTCCTTTCATAACAAATACGGGTAACCACCCAAAACAATAATATTTTTTTTCTGCGGAAAAATCTTTTTACTTTTTTCTTCGTTTATAATAAAAAAGTATTCCTCAAAATCTTGGCAAAGATAGGAAGAATTTAAGATTTTTGCACTAATTTTGTTACACTAATAACAAACATGTTATAATTTAAGGAGATGAAAAACGCCCTACAATATACAATCGTACTACTTATCATTGGTCTACTGTCGTTTATCTCTTGCAAAGACGATTTTACAACAGACAGCTCTTATCGACTGACCTATTCGACCGATACTTTAAAGTTCGACACCCTCATATCGGAGGTTCTTTCTTCCACAAAGATCCTGATGATCTACAATCAAACAGAGAAAGATCTTTGCATCGGTGATTGTCACTTAAACTCGCAAAGGGGCAATTTTCAAATCAACTTGGATGGACAGAGCGGTACCTATTTCCAAAACATAGACATCCACTCGGGCGATAGTCTTTATCTTTTTGTCCAATTCTATGGGAAACAAAACAACCAGGACTCCGCGCTATACAGCGAAGACTATATCATATTCTCTTATAACGGGAATATGGAGAAGGTGGTTTTAACATCCGTATCCCAGGATGTGCACACAATCAGAGACTCTATCATTTCCACCAACACAACATGGACCAGAGAAAAGCCTTACCATATTTTCGATTCGTTGCGGATAGCAGAGGATGCTACACTCACCATTGAGCAGGGCACAAGGCTCTATTTTCACAAAGGTGCTACTCTTACAGTGGGTGGCAAATTAATCTGTAATGGAACACTGGAATCCCCTATCATTTTCAGAGGAGACCGATTCGACAAATCGACTGAGAAATATTACTTTGACCAACTCAACAACCAATGGGGAGGCGTACGTATTAAGAGTACAAGTACAGGCAACCAACTTACCTACACTCACATTCGAAACGGAAACTTTGGCGTCTTGGTTGATTCTGCAGCCATTGACAAAGAGACGAAGCGACTTGTCATAGCCAACAGTTCTATCCATAATGTAAGTCAAGCGGCTCTCAGATGCCATGCCTCTAACGTATATGTCTACAACTCTCTATTCACTTGTGCAAGTAATGGATGCATAGTTTTGGAAGGTGGTGAATACACATTCAACCACTGTACCATAGGCAACTACAAAGCATCGGGAATCAGAGGATATGGGCTTACTTTATCTGACAAGAAATTAGATCCCCAAGGGGCCAAAACTCCTTTGATGGCAGCATTCAACAACTGCATCATTTACGGAAGAAAAAACAATGAAATAGACTTCATCTACGACAATTTGGACGACACCTACCAGTTCCGATTTGACCATTGTCTTATCAAACAAGACTCAACGGGAACCGAAGCCTTAACCGAAGGCAACTGCTTTGCCAACATCTGGAATGAGACTCCCGATTTCTTGGTGGTCAATACCGATGAGGAATTATACAACTTTCATCTTGATTCCCTTTCTGCTGCAAGATACAAAGGCTTCACTGCTCCATACACTCTCTATCCGGAATGTGAGACAGACAAGGATGGGCAGAGCCGACTCACAGACTCCTTGCCAGACCTAGGAGCATATCAGTTTGTTTCTGCACAAGAGTAAAGATCAAACCACCCCATATAATGAATAAAAATATCTATCCTTTGTTTATTGCACTTCTTTTCCTATTCACAAAAGAAGTTTGTTATTCGAAAGAGGAACCCGCTTTCGAAACCATACGCATTGTCAGTTACAATTTGGAGAACTTGTTCGATTGCGAAGATGACACCCTGACTCTCGACGATTCTTTCACTCCCAAAGGTGAACATGAATGGACAGAGGCGAAATATCGTGTTAAACTGAACAATCTATCACGCGCCATCACTGCCGCAGGTGAGTGGGATACGCCAATCTTAATCGGTCTCTGCGAAGTGGAAAATGCAAAAGTGGTAAGAGAGCTACTCTACCACACCCAACTAAGAGAAAGCGGATATAAGTTCATCCACAAAGATTCGCCCGACCAACGAGGCGTGGATGTTGCCCTAGCATACCTTCCTGATCAATTCCTGTTGATCGAGGAGGAGTTTCTTCCCGTACATATCATCGATGGCAAACCTACGAGAGACATACTTCACGCCTCAGGCATATTAAAGAATGGCGACACCCTTCATGTGTTCGTCAACCACTGGCCATCACGCTATGGTGGAGAGTTGGAATCTGCAGACAAGAGAATCACGGCAGCAAACACATTACGGGAGGCAACGGACAAACTGTTCTCACAAAATGAGAGAGCTAAAATCATCATCATGGGCGATTTTAACGATTATCCTGACAATGAAAGTTTAATTTACGGATTATGTGCAGTATCTCCACAAAAAAATAGTATATTTGAACAACTTTACAATTTAAGTTTCCCTTTACACGAAAAGGGAGATGTGGGAAGTCACAAATTTGGAGGCAAATGGGGAATGTTAGATCAGATTATTGTTTCTGGATCCTTACTTCGCGAAGAATCATCCAGCTATATAAAGGATGGACAAAAGATCTGTATGGCAGACTTCTTACTAAAAGATAGTGCCACAGGAAAATCTCCCAAACGATCTTTCTTAGGGACATTCTTCTCATACGGATACAGCGACCATTTACCCGTCTATGTTGATTTAATAATTAAACACACACACCAATGAATAAAACAAGTGAAATAATAAAGAAGTTCAACTACACCCCTCTATTGCACATCGTGTTCTGGGGAATATTTCTATTCCTGCCTATTTTTGTGTTTCCCAATAGGGATGGCGTTAATTCCATTTTCTTCTTTAGACATATAGTAACTACCATATCCATTATCATAGTTTTCTATTTAAACTACTTTGTTTTCATAAACAAGTTCATCCTAAAAAAGAAGTGGAACATTTTTATCCTTTGCAATGTTATTGTTTTCTGTTCCCTTTCATTCTTCAATTATTTCTGCTACGTGAAATCCACTCCTCTATTGGAACAAGAGAGAATAGAAAGAATGGAAAAGGAGAAAAAAGAGGTTCTGACATACATGGAGGAACACGAATGTGGAGAATTAGAGGCCCAAATAGAGATCAACAAAGCGAAGAAAGCCAGAGAAAAAGCCGGAGGAACTTGGAGCGCCATCTCTAACATCTTCACCTATATATGTACCCTGGCAACCGCAGCAGCTTTGATTTCCGCAAAAAATTATCAGAAAAACGAAGAAGAGAGAATTGAATTGGAAAGAACCAGGGTGGAAGCCGAGTTGAAGAATTTGAAGAGCCAACTGAATCCTCACTTCCTATTCAACACGCTTAACAACATTTATGCACTAATAGCCATCAGTCAAGACAAATCGCAGGAGGCTGTGATGGAACTCAGCAAGATGCTTCGGTATGTGCTGTACGAGGCAGACACGGACAAGGTTCCCATCAGTAAAGAGATCGACTTCATTAACAACTATGTTCAGCTAATGAAGTTGAGACTGTCCAGCAAGGTGGAGGTTAACGTGGAGACCGACATTGAATCCAACCCTAACTTGGAGGTCGCACCTCTTCTATTCATCTCGCTTATAGAGAATGCATTCAAGCACGGAGTCTCCTCTAACAAGAACTCGTTCATCCACTTCTCTATCAAAACAGACAATGAAAATTCAATCATATGTGAACTTAGAAACAGTCACTTCCCTAAGACAGAAGAGCAAGACAAGAGTGGCTCTGGCATAGGAATTGAAAACTTGAAAAGACGTTTGGCTCTCATATACCCAAACGCTCATACCTACACATATGGTGTTGATGGAGATACTTACTTCTCCAACCTTACGATCAAACAGATTAGCAACCCTAAGACAAACAGTTAAAGTTAAATGAACATGGAGAACCTAACATTAAGTTGTATTATTATAGACGACGAGCCGTTAGCGCTTGGATTGATTGAGAGCTATGTAAAAAAAACTCCCTTCTTAAATTTAGTAGGGAAATTCGAGAATGCAGTAGAGGCTATCCCCACATTGGAACAGAATCCTCCACAAGTGTTGTTCCTAGATATCCAAATGCCAGAACTTAATGGGTTGGAGCTATCTAAAATCATCAAAGACAAGACAAAGATCATCTTTACAACCGCATTCCAACAATATGCATTGGAAGGGTTTAAGGTAAATGCATTGGATTATCTATTGAAACCAATCAGCTATCCTGATTTTCTTCAAGCAGCTAACAAGGCTTTGCAATGGTATGAGATGGTCAATAGCGCCAAAACACCTGCGACACCAGCCTCAACCCCAATTCAACCAACAGAACAAAAGAGAAGTATCTTCGTAAAATCCGACTACAAGCTAGTTCAGATCGATTTGGATAAGATTACCCATATAGAAGGGCTGAAAGATTATGTAAAAATATATGTGGAAGGCGAAACTTACCCTATACTATCTTTGATGAGCATGAAGTCGTTAGAGGAAATGTTGCCAAGCGACCGCTTTATCCGCGTACATCGCTCATACATTGTTCAACCTAAGAAGATTACCGTCATCGAAAGAAACCGAATCGTTTTTGGGAAAGAATACATTCCTATCTCCGATTCATACAAAGAGAGCTTCCAAGAGTTCCTCAACAAATACTCTATTCTAAATTAAAGTAACCCATGGCTTCTTATAAAAACATACAGTTGGTTGTCACTCCTAAACAAGCTTTTGTTCAATCTGAGTTGAAAGACCAAATAGGTAAGAAATTAGGAATAAAACCCTCTCGAATTGACAATATTCAGGTTATAAAAAAATCGACAGATGCTCGCAAACGAAACGACATCAAGATCAATTTGAGTCTTAATGTTTATACTGACAATACACAACCAGACAAGGTGGTATACCCATTTGTCTACCAAAATGTTTCGGACAAGAAGCCTGTATTGATTATTGGAGCAGGACCTGCAGGTCTCTATGCAGCTCTTCGTCTTATCGAATTGGGTCTTAAACCAATCATCATAGAGAGAGGCAAGGAGGTGAGCGAGAGAAAGAAAGACATTGCTCAGCTAAACAGAAGAGAAGGCCTCAACCCTGAATCCAACTACTGCTTTGGAGAAGGAGGTGCGGGCACTTTTTCGGACGGAAAACTTTTCACCCGATCAAAAAAGAAGGGCGATTGTAGTCGAATATTACTCAACTTCCACAAACACGGAGCACAAGACGAAATCCTTTTCGAGGCTCATCCTCACATCGGAACTGACAAACTGCCTTATGTCATCAAAGGGATGAGGGAGACCATCCTTCAATATGGAGGAGAGATTCATTTTGAAACCAAGCTATCGGAACTAATCATCGAAAAAGAGACCATCAAAGGTATCATCACTGCCGATGGTAAGAAATGGATGGCAGAGAATGTGATATTAGCGACAGGACATTCGGCACGCGACATCTACCAGATGTTGAACCGACAAGGTGTCGAGTTGGAAAGCAAAGGTTTTGCTATGGGTGTTCGTGTAGAGCACCAACAGAAACTAATCGATCAGATTCAATATCATAGCAAAGAAGGAAGGGGCAACTACCTACCTGCCGCAGCCTACAACTTGGTCACACAAGTAGAGGGACGAGGTGTTTACTCATTCTGTATGTGTCCCGGTGGATTTATCGTGCCAGCCTCAACAGCAGAAGGAGAAGGTGTGGTAAACGGCATGTCTTCTTCACTCCGAAACTCTAAATTCTCCAATTCCGGAATTGTCGTAGAGATTCGACCTGAGGATCTGACAGAATACCAACAATATGGTGTCATGGCAGGTTTGAAATTCCAAGAGGAGTATGAGAGACTCTCTTACGAAAATGGAGAGGGAGACAAGGCAATCGCTCCTGCACAGAGGCTAAGGGACTTCGTTAGAGGTGTTGCCTCAACAGACCTACCAGCCACATCCTATCTTCCTGGCATAAAGAACTCATCCATGCACGAATGGATGCCTGAGTTCATCCGCAAAAGGTTGCAAGAGGGATTTAAGGCTTTTGACCAGAAGATGCACGGGTTCCTTACCAACGATGCCATCATAATCGGAGTGGAGTCGAGGACCTCCTCACCTATCCGAATACCAAGAAATGAAGAGACATTGGAACATATCCGCATCAAAGGATTATACCCATGCGGAGAAGGAGCCGGTTACGCAGGTGGAATCACCTCATCGGCCGTAGACGGAGAACGTTGTGCAGAAATGATCGCAGCAAAACAATGAAAAATGGAGGATTAGTTTTTCACCTCAGCAAAAGAGACATCCACAGTAGATTTCGTAATTTTGAAACTGAACTTCACTTTCGAATTAACAACATGTGATTTTTTGAAACTATCCAACTTCTCTATATCGGAAGGATAAACCAACTTCTTATAATCAGAGATCGGGAAAGCACAGGATTTCACATTGATATAACGATCCTCATCAGAGATGGCAGCAATGAAAATTGTTGCCATTTTTCTAAAATTGAAATAATCGACCGAATCTGTAGATGGCAGAGATTCTTTTAATGTAACACGAAATTCCGCAAATGCTTCGCCACTCATCGCTTTTGATTCAGCTTTAAGCACTGCATCAACAGGCTTTTCCACCTTAATAGTCTCCTCTTTCCCATCAAAATCAGTGGTTTTGATCTCTACATCAAAAAAAGAAAGAAAATCAGCAGAAAATGCATATGGTATTTTTATTAAAGTATGATCGTACTTCTTGTTAGAGACCACGCCGGACACTTCCTCTTCTTCTGGATTCTCATCCGTCTGCTCCATCTCATCATCATTCTCTTCCTGCTCTTTACACGCCTGAATGGTTAGACACAAAGCCACAAATAGAAACCATAACAATCTCCTCTTTATCATATCACCTAATTTTATTACAGTTAACCCAATTATATAATAGTACAAATATACCTTTTTTTACGACACAATAAAAAGAATAATAAAATTTAACTTCACCTACGAGGTTAACGCTTTCCTCTTTTCTTCAAAAAGTTGTAAATTTGCGCCCATTATGATAATAGACTTTCACGCACATATTTATCCTGCAAAAATTGCAGAAAAAGCCAGTGATACGATAGGCAAGTTCTATAATATTACGATGGAATACAAAGGTAGCCCGGAGCAACTTTTGGAGAGTGGTCGCAAGATCGGAGTCGATTATTACATTGTACACTCAACTGCCACTGCACCTCATCAGGTTGAGTCCATTAACAACTATATTGTTGGAGAGGTTGAAGCACATCCAGAGTTCATTGGCTTTGGCACCATCCATCCCGATTATGAGAATTTTGAGGCAGAACTGCATCGAATGAAAGAGATGGGGCTCAAAGGAATAAAACTACACCCCGACTTTCAAAAGTTCGAAATCGACACTCCTAAAATGGATAAGATCTATGATGTTATCGCAGAGTTAGGTATGCCAGTTTTGGTTCATGCAGGAGATTTCAGATACGACTATTCAGGTCCTAAGAGAGTCGCTAATGTATTGGAGAAGCATCCTAACCTGAAAATAGTGGCTGCCCACTTCGGTGGATACACTCAATGGGAGGAATCTGAGAAACATTTAGTCGGAAAGAATGTATGGTTCGACACATCCAGCTCATTAACACGATTGCCATTGGAGCAAGCAATGAGGATGATTAGAAACCATGGCGTTGAAAAGATGTTGTTCGGTGTAGACTACCCTATGTGGGATCACAAAGAGGAGTTGGAGCGTTTTAACAAATTAGAACTGACTGAAGAAGAGAGAGAAGCAATCCTCTACAAGAACGCAATGAAACTTCTTGAAATGAAGTAATTTAGTTTCATACTTTTCTCTCTCTCATTTTTTCTTCTTTCTATTATTTTCTTTCATTAAATTTGCAATAGTATTAACTCTTAAACTAAACAGTTATGTCAAAACAACTAAAAAGATCAAGCAATGCAATGATTGCTGGTGTTGCTGCAGGAGTAGCAGAATATTTAGAGATCGATGTAACACTAACTCGCATCATCTGGGTAGCAGTCACTTTAATGGGAGGTGCAGGTATTCTTGCATACCTAATCTGCTTACTACTAATGTCTAAGAACTAATCCATGAAGTTTAAGCTGGTATCTGAATTTGGTCCCACGGGCGACCAACCCCAAGCCATCGCAGAACTTTCGAAAGGCGTACTTTCAGGCACCCAGCACCAAACTTTATTAGGAGTAACCGGCTCTGGTAAAACCTTTACCATTGCCAATGTTATACAAGAAGTACAACGGCCAACGCTTATTCTAAGTCACAATAAGACGTTGGCCGCTCAACTTTATACCGAGTTCAAAAATTTCTTCCCTGAAAATGCAGTAGAATACTTTGTCTCCTACTATGACTATTTCCAACCTGAAGCCTACATTCCCAACACAGATACCTACATAGAAAAGGACCTCGCCATCAACGACGAGTTGGAGAAGCTACGTTTGGCCGCCACTTCCTCCTTGTTGTCTGGAAGACGAGACGTCATTGTGGTCTCTTCCGTCTCTTGCCTTTATGGTATCGGAAACCCGGATGACTTCTACAGCACTATGATCAACATCAAACAAGGTGCTTCGATGAGCATGAACTACCTGCTACGAAAATTGGTAGAGAGTTTATACGTCCGAAATGAAATTGAGTTAGATCATGGTAAGTTTAGAGTCAAGGGAGATACAGTCGATGTATTCTTAGCCTATGCCGATTACATCATTCGCATCCACTTCTGGGGAGATGAGATCGAAGAGATTGAGTCAATCGACCCAGTCAACAACCTACACATCGAATCGTTTGAAGAGTTCAACATCTACCCTGCCAATCTATTCGTCACCACACAGGAACGAATCAACAGGGCTGTTAACGAGATACAGGATGACCTAAACACACAAGTGGAATACTTCCAATCCATAGGAAAAGTGTTCGAGGCCAAACGCCTCAACGAAAGAGTCAACTACGATTTAGAGATGATCAAAGAGTTAGGACACTGCTCGGGTATCGAGAACTACTCTCGTTACTTCGATGGAAGAAAGCCTGGCACCCGACCATTCTGTCTTCTCGATTACTTCCCGAAAGACTTTCTATTGGTGATTGATGAGAGCCATGTAACCATACCGCAGATACATGCCATGTATGGAGGTGACTCTTCAAGAAAAACCACCTTGGTCAACTACGGGTTCCGTCTTCCTTCGGCATTGGACAACCGGCCTCTGAAATTCGAAGAGTTTGAAGAGTTGACAGGACAAAGCATCTATGTCAGTGCCACACCAGCCGATTACGAGTTGGAGAAATCGGAAGGCACATTCGTAGAACAGATTATACGACCAACAGGATTGCTAGACCCAATCATTGAAGTAAGGCCAAGCACCAACCAGATAGATGACCTACTGGAGGAGATCCATTTGAGAGTGGAGAAAGACGAACGCGTTTTGGTCACTACCCTAACCAAGAGAATGGCGGAAGAACTTCAAGCCTATTTGGAGAAGATGGGTGTAAGAAGCAACTACATACACTCCGATGTGGAGACACTGGATCGTGTGCAGATCATGGAGGACTTAAGAAATGGTCTGTTCGATGTACTTGTCGGAGTCAACCTGCTAAGGGAGGGATTGGATCTTCCTCAAGTTTCACTGGTTGCCATTATCGATGCCGACAAGGAGGGAATGCTTCGTTCACATAGAGCTCTAACACAAACAGCAGGTCGTGCTGCCCGTAATGTCAACGGAAAGGTAATCATGTATGCCGACAAGATCACCCGAAGCATGCGACTCACCATCGACGAAACCAATCGAAGGAGAGAGAAACAGATGGCTTACAACATCGCCAACAACATCACTCCTAAATCAGCCATTAAGAATAGCAAATCCGTATTAGCCTCAAACAAAGAGCGAGAGGTAAAAGAGTACAATATCATAGAAACAAGGAATGTTGCAGCAGAAGCCATTCAACCTTTAACAAAAGTAACCGATATAGAGAAAGCCATCGAAAAGGCACGAAAAGCCATGAAAGAGTGTGCCAAGAAACTAGACTTCATCGAGGCAGCAGTCTACCGTGACGAAATCCTACGTTTAGAAAAAATGTTAGAAGAGAAAAAGAAGTAGCGTCGAGACGAAAAATCAACAACACAGAAAATTCAACTGAAGAGCTTGACAAATTCGGTACATTTATCAGTAGTTTACAAAAAACAAAAAACGCTACAAGTATTGTTTCCAATAACTTATAGCGACATTCTGCGGTGAGAGGGGGATTCGAACCCCCGGAACGGTTACCCGTTCGTCAGTTTAGCAAACTGGTGGTTTCAGCCACTCACCCATCTCACCAAACCCCATCTCGCAATGGTTCATGAGTATGAGCAATCATTTCTGAATTGCGAGTGCAAATATAAAGACTCTTTTTGGAAAATCCAAAGTTTTATTAATTATTTTTATAAAGAAATAAAAGTACTTTTGCAATCGTATTTTAAACAAATATTGATGGTCGATGTATGAATTTCATACATAACCTAAAACAAAGAGAAACATGAAAAAAATAGTTTCCATCCTGCTGTTGTCAGGATTCATCATTGCAGGCATTGTCGCTCTCATTGGATACAAATGCTTCATGACAAGCAATGTAAAGGCAGAAGAACCCAAGTATGTGGAGATTTACCCTGGCGACACCTACGAAAACGTCCTCAACTATTTGGAAGAGACACACGCCATTCAAGACATGAGTTCACTGAAGTTGGTGGCAAATGTTATGGGTTACGTAGAGAAAATCCGTGAAGGAAGGTATGAAATAACAGACGGACTAAGCAACTTGAAGCTGATCCAGAAACTAAAAAACGGAAGACAGACACCTGTTCGATTTACCTTCAACAACATCCGCACAAAAGACCAGTTTGCCGAGAAGGTGGCAGAGAAACTGATGATGAGCAAAGAGGAGTTTCTGAAAGAGTTGGATAGTGAAGAGACCCTTAGAGAGTATCAACTAACCAAAGAGAATAACATCGTCATCTTCATACCTAACACCTACGAATACTATTGGAATATCTCTCCAAAAGAGTTTATTACCAAGATGAAGAAAGAGTACGATAAGTTCTGGACCAAAGAGCGTATCGCCAAACTGAGCGACTGCGGACTTTCACAAATCGAAGCGAGCATCTTAGCCTCTATCGTAGAGGAAGAGACGATCAAGAATGACGAAAGACCCAAGGTGGCAGGTTTGTACCTAAACCGTTTGCGCATAGGCATGATGTTACAGGCAGACCCTACGGTTAAATTCGCCATTGGCGACTTCTCCATCAAACGAGTAACTGGAGCTAACTTAATAGATTCACCGTATAACACCTACAAAAACATTGGTCTCCCGCCAGGACCTATCCGCATACCATGTGCCGGAGGTATCGATGCCGTGTTGAACTACGCCCACCATAACTACTTGTTCATGTGCGCCAAGAGAGATTTCTCTGGTTACCACGACTTCTCCGAATCCTATGGAGAGCATGTCAACAATGCAAACAAATACCATAAGGAGTTGGACAAGAAGGGAATAAAATAAAAGACAGAGAGGGCTGACAATCAAATGCCAGCCCTCTCTGTTTTGGTTACACCTGTCATTTAAACAGCAGAGGAAGAAACTCGCTCAAATAGCAGCGCCAATTCTTCCAGATATGACCACCTTCACTCTCCACATAGGTATAAGGCAGATGGTTATCATCTAAGAACTTACGGAATTTCTGGTTCTCTTCATAGAGAAAATCATCCTTTCCGATCGCAATCCAATAGAGAGATAATTTGCGGCCAAACTGATTCTTAATCTTAGCCTCACAATTATCATAAATAGGAGAAGCCTCTCTTCCCTTAAACTTTGCGGAAGCAGAGAAGAGACCCACATAATCGAACAGATTAGGATACTCCTTAGAAATCTGCATTGAGTGGAATCCACCCATCGACAAACCAGCGATCGCCCTACCCGATTTCTTTGCAATGGTTCTATACGAACGGTCTACAAACGAAACCACTTCAGGGAAAGCATCTTCAAACGATCCATCCGTAGTTTTGGGCAACTCGATAGTTGGCGTAACGAAACCTGCAGGAGCTTCACCCCATGCAGCCTGTAACGCAGCATTACCATTGGTCATCACCACAATCATCGGCTTTGCCTTACCCTTTGCAATCAAGTTGTCTAATATTTGTGCAGCCCGTCCTAAGGTAGACCAAGAGTCCTCATCACCGCCCATACCGTGAAGCAGATACAACACAGGATAAGCTTCCTTACTACTCTCATATCCAGCAGGAGTATAGATAGTAAGGCGACGGTCCATTTTCAGTTTATCACTATGGTACCACACTTTCGACAGAGATCCGTGGGGCACACTCTGCACTTTATACAATTCGCTCTCCTTTCCATCTATCAGGAACAAATTACTAAGCGTCACCACATCACGCGAGATAAACACATTAGACGGGTCGGCTATCTTCATCCCATCCAACAGGAACGAGTAACTATACAACTCGGGGTTTAATGATTTTGGAGTGGTATATTCCCACACACCATTAGTACCTTCTGTCATTTCTGCCTTTTCTCCGTTTGAGAGGAAATCGCCCACTACCTCTACCTTCACAGCTTTTGGAGCCTTCAATCGGAAGGTAACGGTATTATCAGCATTCACAACGGGAGAGTTCACTGGTGTTTTCCACCACAAGTTTTCTTGTCCCGAAGCCGTAAAAAGCAAGCAAGCCAACAAGGATGTTGATAAAAACTTTTTTCTCATAATAAAATCACAATCTGCAAATCTGAATAAAAATCATAAATTACATTTTTTGCAAAAATACAAAACTGCACAGAAAAACGAAGGAAACACCTACAAAGATTCCAACAGCTTCATTAGCGATCTTATGATCGTATCTAGCATCTATGAGTTTATTGAAATTCTGTTATCCTGCGACAACTATCAGAAGCTGAAGTTGGAACAGATTTATACTAGTCTTAATCCTTGTTTTGTTGGAAGTTATTCAGTGACAAAGTTTAAAGCAAAGTTATAAAAAACTTTGAATTTCGTCTTAATCCTTGTTTTGTTGGAAGTTATTCAGTGACAACGTGGTGTTAATGTTCCGGACTTTACTGTAACGGTCTTAATCCTTGTTTTGTTGGAAGTTATTCAGTGACTTGTTTATGAAGATAATTTCACTCAAACATGGTATGAAGTCTTAATCCTTGTTTTGTTGGAAGTTATTCAGTGACGGGCATTTACTGCTCCTAACGCCGTGTCAACTCCTTGTCTTAATCCTTGTTTTGTTGGAAGTTATTCAGTGACTTATGAAAATTGTAAATAACATCTTAAACATCTGTGTCTTAATCCTTGTTTTGTTGGAAGTTATTCAGTGACGTAATAAAGCCTCAAAAATAATTTTCAATTTGAATAAGTCTTAATCCTTGTTTTGTTGGAAGTTATTCAGTGACAAGGCGGAATGACCGCCGTACAGGCAGAGGTGCTCTGGTCTTAATCCTTGTTTTGTTGGAAGTTATTCAGTGACAATAGCAAAAAAGAACTTTGTCAATCTATTGAAGAGTCTTAATCCTTGTTTTGTTGGAAGTTATTCAGTGACGTAGGCTTTTTAATAATCCTCGGATATGCAGGAACGTCTTAATCCTTGTTTTGTTGGAAGTTATTCAGTGACACAGAGTTGAGTAGCTTCACACCAAGAGAGCCAAAGAGTCTTAATCCTTGTTTTGTTGGAAGTTATTCAGTGACCAAAATCAAAATCAAGTGAATGAGCAACAAAATGCTAAGTCTTAATCCTTGTTTTGTTGGAAGTTATTCAGTGACATCCTGAAGAACATTTAAAATACTTACTTAATCATGTCTTAATCCTTGTTTTGTTGGAAGTTATTCAGTGACATCCTGAAAATCCTTGGAAGAATAGAGCTGAATTTTGTCTTAATCCTTGTTTTGTTGGAAGTTATTCAGTGACGAGAGGATCGCGAACTTCTTCGAGATGAGGAAGTTTAGTCTTAATCCTTGTTTTGTTGGAAGTTATTCAGTGACATGATAATCTAACCCAGAAAAAACCAGAGAAAAGTCTTAATCCTTGTTTTGTTGGAAGTTATTCAGTGACCTCGGAGTATTCATTTTCATAGTTCTTGCTCTGGGTTGTCTTAATCCTTGTTTTGTTGGAAGTTATTCAGTGACCCAAAAGTAAAAGAATTCAAAGTTGAAAAACAATATTGTCTTAATCCTTGTTTTGTTGGAAGTTATTCAGTGACCACAATTCGAAATATCTTAGCTCACTCAAGTTGGCTGTCTTAATCCTTGTTTTGTTGGAAGTTATTCAGTGACAATTCATACTTCCAGAACTGGTTCTTCATATGAGTCAAGTCTTAATCCTTGTTTTGTTGGAAGTTATTCAGTGACAGAAAGTAAATTCCAAGTAAACGTAAACTGGAACATTGTGTCTTAATCCTTGTTTTGTTGGAAGTTATTCAGTGACCTACTGAAGCTCCTACAACAACTTCAGCATCTACGTCTTAATCCTTGTTTTGTTGGAAGTTATTCAGTGACTGGTTGGTTTGATATTCTTCGAGTACTATCAAACAAGTCTTAATCCTTGTTTTGTTGGAAGTTATTCAGTGACAAGCAAGGAAATCCGGCGAGCGTAGCGAGCGTGGGGGGGTCTTAATCCTTGTTTTGTTGGAAGTTATTCAGTGACTTGGTATTGAACTTACTGCGAAAGCAATAGCTCGTAGTCTTAATCCTTGTTTTGTTGGAAGTTATTCAGTGACTAATAATTTCATTGGAAAAACTTTATTCTTGGTAGAGGAAAGTCTTAATCCTTGTTTTGTTGGAAGTTATTCAGTGACTGTGAAGAAATTGAACATTTAACCCAACAATTGCATAGTCTTAATCCTTGTTTTGTTGGAAGTTATTCAGTGACAAAGAGAAGTAGTTCGTTTAGTAATGGACGATATGTAGTCTTAATCCTTGTTTTGTTGGAAGTTATTCAGTGACTACTCCTGGCCGGTATTGGAGTGATTTCAACCATCAGCGCGTCTTAATCCTTGTTTTGTTGGAAGTTATTCAGTGACACCTGTAAGTGTTGTCATTATCTAATTGACAGTCAGTCTTAATCCTTGTTTTGTTGGAAGTTATTCAGTGACAATGGTGTGCCATTTACTGACACTCCTCTTAAAAAGTCTTAATCCTTGTTTTGTTGGAAGTTATTCAGTGACCGTTGTAGTTGACAGAGAACGGGAATTAGACATTGGTCTTAATCCTTGTTTTGTTGGAAGTTATTCAGTGACACTAGAACAAGGGAATCAAAAAGAACCCGATCACCAAGTCTTAATCCTTGTTTTGTTGGAAGTTATTCAGTGACCTGGTATTGGTGTGATCTCAACAATCTCCGCAGTAAAGTCTTAATCCTTGTTTTGTTGGAAGTTATTCAGTGACTTATCTCTTTTGATTCAGATGGTAATTGCATTGAAGTCTTAATCCTTGTTTTGTTGGAAGTTATTCAGTGACGAACACGAACGAAGGTGATGCTTATATATCGAGCGAAGTCTTAATCCTTGTTTTGTTGGAAGTTATTCAGTGACATTTACAGTTACAAGATTTATTAATTGGGCTATCTTGGTCTTAATCCTTGTTTTGTTGGAAGTTATTCAGTGACTCGACTGCACCTATTCAGAGGCGCAGAATTTTGTAGAGCTGTCTTAATCCTTGTTTTGTTGGAAGTTATTCAGTGACGGTGCTTACATTGAGTCAAAGACAGGGGTGATGGGTAGTCTTAATCCTTGTTTTGTTGGAAGTTATTCAGTGACAATCAATAACACCCACATTGCAACTGAATCTGTCGCGTCTTAATCCTTGTTTTGTTGGAAGTTATTCAGTGACGCTTTCTGATAAATCATTATCATTTTCAGTAAGATGTCTTAATCCTTGTTTTGTTGGAAGTTATTCAGTGACAACAAAAATCCTAAAGAACTGTAAATCAACGCCATACCTACTTCTTTTTTTTCAGAATGCCTATTCCATTACAAATTTTCCATTCAGATTTTTGAGGGTGCAAATATACAACTTTATTATTACAATACGTCAAAGATCTTTATTATTTCACAGCAAATTAATAATCAACTAATTACACACAAAAAACACCCAAATTTACAATTTTTCATGATTCATTAGGTGTTCTTCGTGAAGAAATTCCTATTTTATTTTTTGTTATCCTATACCTATTCGGGTATAACGTTAAACTATTCTTCCTTATAATGCCATACATAGTATTCACAAAGAAGAAAAAGAATCCCATACGGGTATAACACCTAATCTTTCACACCAAATCTTTCAATCTTAAAAAATTCAATCTTATCTTCCTCTCCAAACGTTGTCTATTTTGAATCGACATCTGCATGCTCTTAAGCATTTCCATTATTATTGGTTCCTTATTTTCCAAGATATCATCTATAACTTGTATGACAATCGGAGTTTTATTGTTAAGGAAATCTTTCCTCCCTACTCTTCCTCGTTTCCAATTCAAGCTTAATGGAAGTTCATCCCCTTCTTCCTTTTTTCCCAAACGATATATCTTTCCTTCTACATGATCTTGAACACACAAGAAATCCACTCCTAACAACCAACAAACCACCACTTCATACCAAAAGAATCTCATATCATTGCTTGGATCATAAGAATACTTCTCTATACATCTCGCCCATTTTTCATAACAATCATTACTTATAAAAGTACTTCCCGATATAATATCCTTATAACTCTTAATTTTTGTAATCGGAATCCAAGAATAGTTCATTTCATTTTCAACAAATAGGACCCTGGTTTGTATCAAATGAAAATTCTTGTCTAACAACAAAAACTTTTTAGCCAAACGAAAATTAAACAATGACAAATTCTCCTTTAACGGAGTTGTTAGATGTTTTATAATAATAGAATCTTCCATCCGATATGGCAAAGGATCAAACATATCGCCCACAACAATCTCTTTTCCAAAGAACCCTAATACTTGATTCACCTTATTCATCATTAGAGTCTCTTTGCCCTGCTCCAATTCCCGAAGGAAGCGCAATCCAACCTTTGTCTCTTTTGCCAATTCCTTTTGAGACAACCCGTATTTCTTGCGATTTTCTTTCACAAATAGAGATATAGTATTCTTCCTCATATAGAACAATTGATATTAAAAAAACAAAGTGCTTTTCGAATGTGTTATAATATCCAGATTGATACTCTGCCCTATTACTTTCATAGCTCGTAAATAGTCGGTGGATAAGGGCACAATTAAGATACTATCCTGATTTTCGTATGCTTCCTGAACTTCAGCAAGATCATTACGAATCTCTTCATAAACAGCACTATCCAAATCGGCTAAAAAAATGGATTTTTGCACACGCGTACAACCTTTCTTAATCAAATACTTCACAATTTGGCTCCTCACCTTATTGCTTTCTATATCATACATTACAAAAAAAAGCATATTCGTTGGTTTTCTATGGATATCATTAACAATGCCAAGCATTCTTTTTATACGTTCATCAATGCTTGGCAATTGATCAACATCATTCGTTGCCGGATTAGGGCATCGAGAACCCTCTAATCCAGACCGAATATACTTTTGCATTTTTTCTACAAAAGTAATCTCCTTCTTCTCTTTTTTCCTTTTACTCATACTGCAACTGATCGTAAGTATCAATAAAGACTTCAACCAACTGAGCAACGTCTTCGGTTAAATCCACATCCGTCCCACTCTTTGTTGAGCGAACAATTCGGAACCCATGTTTCCCATAAAAAACATTTACTTCTGCTATTTTAAGTCCCACTTTCACCATAATTTGTTTGCCATATTGTATATTAACAATGGATGTGACTATAGTTCCTGTCTTCTCTATATACTTTTTCAAATCGGACATAATATCCTCCAATATCTCAGGAACAAACACGGGTCTTTTCTCCACTCTTCGAACAGAACCAGGATTGAGAATTTCTTTAATCCGTTGCATCGTTTCTGCCCCTGGATCAATAGGCATCTTCTCTTCTGGCGTGTTGAATTTCTGTTCTTTTTGTTCTCTTTCTATTTCTCTTTTCTGTTCAAACAATTCGAATGTATTACTCAAATCCATAAAAGAATTCATATCCACACATTCTGCGTTAGGGTTATAATAAGCAGATTTATCTATACTAAAAAAACAAGCTCTCGTCACATCGGATGTCTTTGCATCAACAACCTGTTCCAAGCCATGTTGTTTAGAAAATGAGGTGGTGAATATCTTATAAAAAATGGAGTACAATCCACTATCATAGCAACGTTCTTTCAATTTGAACATTACCTTTAACCCATCTTCACTCGGAGAGAGAAAAGACAACACCACACGAGAATCCATTTCAACTTTCTTCCGAAGTTCTTCTATGTCCAACCCTTTTCCCGTAATATGATCAATATCAATGATAAAATAATCCGTATAGGCAAAATTTTCTGTTCTTCTATAAGGTGGGTTAAACATTGCACAAACCACATATGGCAATGTCCGTTTCTGTTTTACATATTGTTCATTATCAATTGTCTGTAGAACACGTAATTGTCTAATTTGATTTTCTACCTCCGGACGAGGATTGCGAATGGAATGATAAAGGTATTCCACCTTCACTTTTATCAAAGCATCATCAATAGCTCGTATATTTTTCCCTGAATTTATCATTGGCTTCTAATTTTAGTTAGTAAGGTAATGAATCATTAGAATTTTCAAACTTTTTAAATTCTTGTGCCAAATTCTGACAATAAAGAAAGATTTGCTGATTACGACTTCGACTTATCCCTCTAACATTTGTCACTTCCTCCAAATAATCGTTAATCGACTGAATAACAATTCGACGGCCAAGAGGCTCCAACCAATACGAACCATCTTCTTTAACCGAATAGTAATCTCTTGTAATAGTATTTTGAGAAACGAGGGAGAATACAACGTAATCTACCCACACTCGATACAATTCGATTACATCATACACCAATACAGGACGATTATAATCATCTCTATGCAGAATACCAATGTATGGATCAATACCTGTTTTTATAAGAGCACCTTCTATTTTTCCATATAATATTCCATATCCGTAATTCAACAAAGCATTCACAACATCTAAAGCTGGGTGTTGACTTCGATTTTGAAATCTTAGGCTTTCTGGCAAAAAGATATTGAGAGTATCAAAATAGATTTTCGAGGATTGTCCCTCCCATCCACGAAGCTGCGCTGCCACATCTGCCACTATTTCTCCCTCCAAATCTTCTATCTTCTTTCGATGATCATCCATCTTGTTAATGGCCCTCTCTACCGCTTCATTTTGCATTTTATTATCAGACCTAAGCATCAAGAGTAAAGCTTGTTGATTTTCTATCTTTTGTCTCAAAACCTCTTTTATCCACTCCAACGCTTTCTTTGAAAACGAAAAAGACAGCTGTCCTTTTCTAATAGTAGAGATAGATCCATATTTAGGACTCCATATTCTTCCTATTACATTTCCTCCTTTGTCAACAAAAAGCACCTCTATCTCTCGCTCCATAGCCAACATTACCGCATCACTCGATATCTGGGCTCCCTTACTAATCTGAATACTTTTTATACCTATAGCAGGAATGCGTTGTTTCCCATCTAATGTAACAATCACAAATCCCTCTGTGTCACGAGAAAGCGTCGTGCCATATGTATTCAATACCAATTCCATATTTCTATTGTTTTTAGTTAGTTACAACATTTTACTTCTATTGCTCTCCATCCCCACTTATCTTTCTTTTTATCGTAAGCGACAACGGCAGTACCCTGAACAATTATACCATCCGAAAAATTTGCGATGAGTCTTTGTTCTATAAATACTTTATCAACAACAGCAACCCCACTAGGTGTCTTCTTTAGTTTGCCCTTGTATTCTCGATAAAAATTTCCTACCGAAGAATCTTTTTTTACCAGCGAAGAGACTTTTGTCGGTTTCTTCTCCTCTACCTCATCACAACGTATTTCCACCACATAGTTTACCTTCAACGATTCTTTATTAGCACTTTTGAAATAGCCCTGTTTTCTATCCTCCGTAACAAATGAGACAAATCCTTTTGCTGTGTTCATATAGGTTATTAGAACAATATATGAACTTTTAACTCCCCATACTAATTCTTCAGCATTCTGTTGAAATTTTTTATAGAAACTGGCATTACTATCTACCGACTCAACCGACAAAAACCATTCTGAATGCAATGCTTTTTGTAGTAACGATGTTGTCTTCCATCCATTTTTCTGACGCACTTGCATCGCATATTCTATTTCATATTTAGCTTCTTTATGATAGCCAAGAGATGCAAATAAACAGGCGGCATCTTCACGAACACCCACTAACATCTCCTCTTTGCCCCCACAACTAAGAGCCTTGCAATAAAGTGCTAGCTTAGACTCTGAAGATGAATACGCTTCAGCTAATAATTGCCACACCCAAAACTCTCTGCTCTTCTTTTTAGTAAATGGTTTTAGTGTAGTAATAGCCTCCTCATTATTTCCTAATTTCATGTAAAGCTTGGCCAAATAATAAGGAGGATAAACTAAGGATGTATAATTCTTCACCACAGATTCCATAGTTGGCAAGAAACATACAATCTGCTCTTTTGATCCATTAGTAATCAGCCACTTAGAATATACAATAATAGTCCGTTCAGCAAGAGACATCATTTTTATACCACTCTGCAATTGAACAGGCAAAAAATCTGTTGGCTTTAGATTTTCTAGACCCCACCATTCAATAAACGAATGACACCTAGACCACTTATCATTCAAATGAAGTCCAGCAGACAATAGTGCAGAATAAGACTTCTCTTGTTTCGGAAATGGCAATGGACGTATCTGTTCCAATAGTTCATCCAACTTCGTTTCCTCCACTTTATGCTCATCACAATCATCTAGAATTTTTCTTAAACTCCATGCTACGCTATTATAGATCATAGTTTCTTCGCTAGAAATATCCAACGCCTTGAAATATGCAATCCACTTGCTATACTCATCAAATGTTGAATATGTAGCCGAATGATCTAGATATTCATAGACGACCCAAGCTAGTGCTCTCTTTGCCCATACATCATCGGGCGATTCTTTTAATGCATTTTCAGCCATTTCTAAAGCTTCAGACAATCTCCCTGTCTTTCGCAATTCATTGATTTCCTTAAATGTTGT
The DNA here is from genome assembly GCA_045600225.1 of Paludibacteraceae bacterium. Lineage (GTDB taxonomy): Bacteria > Bacteroidota > Bacteroidia > Bacteroidales > Paludibacteraceae > UBA1181. The sequence goes on along the minus strand of JAZRXL010000067.1, from coordinate 2,530 downwards.
CATAACTATATTTATAATGGGTTCCTAAATCTACATTTCTCTTAAATAAAGGCTAATGAATAATGACACATTAAATGTATAGAATTCGTTTCGGGGAATGAAAATATCTCATTATTTACTAAAAAAAAGGATGAACTAGCCATTTTTATACCTGTTCACCCTTTCTTTCCATTACGAAACTCATTGTCCGAATATCCTTTCTCCTCAATACCCTAACATATCCTTCAACGTATCTATGTCATATCCACTATCAACAAAATCTTCATAATCACCATATTGACCATCCGTTAAAGCATAGAAGGTGTCGCGTTCATAATCGTAGTCACTCTCATAACCATCATAATCATTGTAGTCGAAATCAAAATCTTCCATAATCATTTATAATTTAAATTGAACAATATATTTTCAAAACAACAAATCCTCATTCAATTTCTCTTTCGGAATAATCAACCAGGCCGAGCCACTATTACCCGATTTAGATTTTCCAATCTTAACATATTGCGGAGAATAGGATTCTATCCGACGAGTTAAAGAAGCTTCCGCATCCTTCCCCACCCATTTTATTCTTACCAGCAAACAGGTTGCCTCCACATCATCATCAACACTCAATATATCATACGACCCACTCATCACTTCCGACGGCCTCAACCACATACAAGCATTACCATCATAAAGTAACGACATACCAGCTTCAAGCACAGGATAATCGTGTACGAACCAAAGACCTGATCTTTTTTTCCCGACATCCGTTATAAGATATTTTCCATTATCCAACAGACGAGCAGTATACTCTACCCTTTGAGAAAAATTCCTCAATCGCGCCCCACTTAATTCACTAATCCATCTTCCCTGATCATCCAAGACGGCTCTATCATAATAGTTATTGCTCTTATCCAAAAAGGACCCCACTTGAATTGCACAATTCTTCATCTCATTTGTGTTTACCATCTGTGTTGCGGTAGTATTCTCCTGATGCGCCTTTCCGCATATCTTAGTTTAACCACTTCACCGGAGTTGATCCATGGTTTCGACTGTTCGCCCGTTCTAACGCCTACGTTTATCAGGTCCGAGGACGACCGTTCGTTTGTAAAAGCAAAGGTAGTACATTGTTCTGGCACCATTCGTGAAGCCGGTCCTTCTCTCCTTGGATCTTCCCTTTTCTCTGCTTGTCATAAAGTTAGACTATACTTCCTAAATCTTACAAAGTCAAACCTCACCTCTTTCACCTGATTCTCCTTTTCCTCCACCATTCTTTGTGTGGTCGAAGCTATGCAAGTATACCCTTTCGCCACGAGTCGAGCGACCAAAGAGAAGGTGAAGTTAAGTTCTCCCATCACGTGAAGTGTCACCATCTTCGGATCAGGGAATTCCTTCGAGACTCTACTCACATACTGATCAGCCAGACCGTTCACCTCCGTTTCACTCCACTCCGCGCCAATAGTAGGAAACGTCCAATCGATCACCTCGCCATACTTTCTTGCCGCAGAGAGTTGTTTCTCCGACCACTTCGAGGACGGATGGTTAGATATATTGATAAAAAATGTTGTTGTCATAATCGTAAATGTTAATAAGGTTCCACATGATCAGGAGAAGGGCAATCCCCTCTCCCTCCACAAAAACTGTCTTGCACTATATCGAAACTCGAATGGCGTAGGTTATCATGTCCAGACTATTCTGCCAACCATGCTCACAAATCATCTCCGCCGCCTTCACCAATCCACGTCCCATCGCGTATGTGATACCAGAAGCCACACCCGCATTCACCACCGCGCCAACAATCGTACCCGCACCAGGGATCAACTTTATGAGATTGCCAGCCACCGCCTTACCCAACATCGACACGACTTTCGCCTTCAACACCTCCTCTATCATTGTCGTCAAAGTGGCTTTTATCCCATAGGCTTTCATAATGTCTCTCGTCATCTTCGCCTGCAAACCCGTCAACAACACCGCATCCGATCCAGGAATTGGACTCGCTCCGATGGCTGCTGCTGCACCCGCGTAACATTTGATACTTCCGTTAACACTCTCTCTAATTGTATAAAAATTACTACTTGTTGCTATAGTAATCCCCTCGGCTCCTTTCAGCCTTACTAAGTAAACCATCTCGGAATCGGGTTGCATCCCTTGATGTTGACTGAATCGCCAGTTCTAACGCCTCCGTTTAGCAGGTCCGAGGACGACCGTTCTTTTATGAAAGCAAAGGTAGTGCATTGTTCTGACACCATCCGTGAAGCCGTTCCATCACACTTTCGCTCTTCCATTTTCCTGTTTATCAAGGAAGCAGCGGATCGCTCCGCCCTCCCGAGACTCACCCTTACCAAGTTTCTACTTCCTCCTCATCTTCTTACCTGCCTGCTTCATCGCTTCGTTACCCAAATAGGTCCCAGCAGTTATCAAAGCCACAGCCACAAAGGCCTTCACCATTGTATTCGTATCTGTCATGACTCACCTCCTTTCCCGTTGTTTGGTTCTTCGTCCTGAGGGAACACATCGTCAATCACATCGTTCAACACCTGGCCCAACTTCT
>JAZRXL010000066.1:0-32651 GCA_045600225.1 Paludibacteraceae bacterium | reverse complement strand
CGAATTGATGACATTGACGATTTTATGAGCCATACATATACGGGGCTGAATTTCTTTGACGGTTTGGTTGCAATCGATATGAACAAGGAAAACCCGAAGTTCATCAAGAAATTCAACAAGTCGCTGAAATCCGCAAAGAAGTGGTTGGAAAAAGACTACAAGGATAATTATGCGCGGCTATTGAAAAATGCAGAGAAATGGAAAGAGAAGTCAATATAAATTCTTCTTTTAATAATTGATTTGTAATTTTGAGCATTATGGATGCCAAAACTCATATATAATAATTACAACAAAATAAATAATATTATGAATAAGAAAAAACAAAATGGAATGTACGGCCTATTGGCTGTGATAGCATTGATGCTTGCCGCTACTATCTATGCAAGCTGTTCGTCAGATGACGACGCATGGGATTCAAGTAGTTTAGGAGAACTTGGCACTATGGCCGATGGAATAAAACATATAGTTTAGAAAAATTAAGATGCGCAATTGATAGCACACTATTGGATTAATTTATGAATCGATTATATTTGTTTATTGTTTTTTTTACTGTTACAGTCAGTGCATTTTCATCTGATTGGGTAGTGTATCTTGGCGGTGTGATGTCTGGAGAGCATAGGGCAGAAATAAAGGATTCGGCCACAGCACATCCTAATACTTATTTCATGACTCGTGGCAAAGACGGTTATCATCTTTTCATTCAGAAATATAGTGTGGATTTGCCAGATAGAGCAACACCAAATGGTGATAACACATTAAGGATGATTGATGAGAACGGAAAAGAAATCGTATTGAAAAGCAATTCATCGAATCCAAGAAATCTCAAGAAATATCCTCCTTCGTCAGATGGTTCGAGCATAAGTATGCGGGCACCAAAGGGTGGAACGCAATATTACTTGTCATACTATCAGTTTGATATTGAAGATATCGATGAATTCCTGAGCCACAACTATGTGGGATACAGCATTTATGGAGGACAGATTGTAGTTGACTTGCGAAAGAATGGCTCTCAATTCTATAAGAAATTCAATAAGTCGCTGAAATCTACCAAAAAGGTTGTTGACAGATACTATTCATCTGCCATCAACCATAAAGGGGATGGAATGTGGATAGATTAATACTATTTCAATGAGAATATCTATCTTCCTTCTCTCAATCCTCATCCTTGCAGCTGCATTTTGCCCTTGAAGCGGATCAGCTACTTGTCACTTGACACTCGTTTTTGTCGATTCCATCGAGGATTTTCAGTGCGCTGTCGGGATTGGTCATGCACAAACTGTCAACAGATGACAGCATCTCTTTCATATCGTTTCCACTGCATCCTACAAGTATGTCAATCACAGGAAAAATAATAAACAAGAATCTTTTCATAATTGAATAACTTTGAATTGCAAAGATACAAAATATTATGGGAAAAAAGCTATAGATTGTGAATAAAAAAGAAGAATAAAGATTGTTCAATGATATATGGCAACGATAATCGGTATCTGATTTTCAAAATCTAATATTTCGATGAATGTTTTATTTCTTATACTTTTAGAATATTCGTAATAATTTGTAGATAAAAAAAGACCCCTCTGGTCAGGAGGGGTCGACTGGTGTATTGGATTCAAATATTGACTGAGTTTTGTGTAATAATAGAAGAGTATATTATTTTATATTGTTATTGCAGTTAGTAACGACGTATAATCGAATTATTCTTTGTAATCACAATAATCGTTTTTACTCTCTCCGGATTCAGCTTGCCGGTTACTCTCACGAGCACCGACAAGTCTGTAAAATAATCCGTACTTAACTATTAACCAGTCTAACTAATTTATTATGAAAACTTTTTGCTCTGTATGATTTTTATTTTCGGTGGCAAAGTTACGATGTTTTTCTTTTTTTGTATATAGGTGATTTAGTCAAGTTATGTTGGTAAATTAGTTTTTTCGTCGTAAAAGCATCATAAAACAACAAAAAACCACGATTTCATCGGGAAAACGTGGTTTTTGTGGAATAAGTTGATGCCTATTTGATTGGTTGGCGTTTTTCGGCTTTTATCTGTGCTCGGGTCTTCCAATTGAAGTGCCACCATTCGGTTTTCAGCACCTTGAAACCACCCTCATTCATTACCTTGCGAAGTAGTTTTCTGTTGTCGATTGCCTGTTGGGTGATGATGTGTTTGTTGAGCATTTCGGTTTCAAATTCTGGATGGGCAGCCCTTCCCATATAGTCCACTTTCGTACCCATCGGAATGGTATCACCCTTTTCGTCACAAATCGAAATATCGACAGCAAAACCATAGTTGTGGAGTCCTCCTCCGTTGGCTGGATTGCTCACGTAGATGTTTTTTGAAGTTCCCTTCACTACATTCCACATCTTCTGCTGAATCGACATTGGGCGTGCAGCATCGAAGACGATAAGGCTGTACTTGGGATTTATTTGCTTCAGTCGTTGCTGGCATTTCTTCAGTGCTTTGGCGGCATCGGGATGTAGGAAAGCCTCGTTGAGGTCGGTATAGAGAATCTTGCCTGTGAAATTGTCTGGTCGGGTGTACATCAAGCTTACCTTAATTGTTGAATCAACATCCAGGATATTCACATACCCCTGTTTTGCCATTCGTGCAGCGGTGGATTCCTTTGTTTGTTGTGCAAAGGCTGAAGTTGTTGTTGCCGAAAGCAATGAGATAACTACATATATGAATAAATGTCTGCTTGTCTGCATAGGTTAAATTGAATAAATGATACCTAATTTCCATTCATGGCTCTTTGCGCGAACCGTTGGATAATACTTGTAGTAGGAATTGCGGGAATACAAATCCAATGTTATGTTGGCCTTCAGGTTCTTGCTGAGATTGCATTGCAGCGACGAGTTGTTGGTGAAGATTGAATGGTTGCCCTGGTCGCCCCAGCAATTGAATCCATAACCGTTTTCCGTACGGAATGTAATCTCCTCGGGAGTATAGCCCTTGATAGTATAAAGTTTTGAGAAGTAGAACTGGTTCTGGAATGTCAGACGTTTGTTGAGTGAAATTACAGTGTTGTTGCGAACACTGAAACCAGTTCCGAAATTATAGCGTCGGTAAGGGTAATAGTCGGTTGTGGAACCTCCCAAAACCACATCACTGATGATGGTGTTGTTGGAGAAGAATCCATGGCGAAGGTGTTTTTCGACATAGAATCCACCACCGAAACTCACTGCCTCTGAAATCACTGCGAAATTATGAGCATCCTGAGAGTCCTTTGAGTAGTGGTCAACATATTTCACGTGCTGATAGAATCCTATATCGTATTTCCAACCCTTCCTGTCCTCCAACTGTTTGTCAGCCAATCGCCCCATGATTTCCATGTAGCCAACGGTTGGGTGCTTGTCATTCAGATTGGCAAGGAGTGCAACGCTGAACAAATCGTATGGTTTGCTCTTTCCCCTTTCATTGAATCGATTTCCATAGTTGAATTCAAAGTCGATATAAGGTGCAGCCATCCTGTCCCTGTTTCCCTTGTCTTCAATGAAATAGCGGTAGCCCAATCCGAGGTCGAACGAATAAGGTTGTGGTTGCAGGCGTTTTCCTCTCGCCGGACTTATCCTCCATGTTTCGCCTGTGAGCAAACGGTGAATGGCTCTTACCGGATTGAGTGCCGAACCGATTATTTCCCTGACTACTCGGTTGGCTCCAACACGTGAATCATCAAAGAAAATATCCGACACTCGGTTGGTCACTTCTCCGATTGCCGAACCTCCAACACCCGTTGAGAGCAAGTCGTTGATTGATGGTGGGTTGGTTTCGCAGAAATATTCCCAAGTCATGCTTCCGAGGATTGGATAGAGTAATGAAACTCCATAGCTCAAACCCTCGTTTCGTGCTGCATTGTAGAACAAACTGCCATGATAAGGATGGGAGAACTGATTGCCTGAGAAGCTGTCGCCGTCCCATACAGGCCATTTCTTGAAGTGGTCCTCAATTACGTGATTGCTTATACGGGCATAATGTCTGTCCTGCACATAATAATCCCATGCCAGGATAGCAGCATTTATAGAGAGGTCTTTGGCCAAAGCCACGAGTGGACGTTGCTTCACTACCACCAATGTGTCGATGTCTCCAAGTCGCTGAAGGTGCATTTTCCGTCCAAAAATGCTATCATGCCAAATGCTGTCGGCGTAGAGCAATACATCATTATCATCAACATCACTGTATTTTTCCTCGTCTTGGGCATTGCATCCCAAGGCCATCATCCAAATGCTTAAAAGTAGTATTATGTATCTTTTCATTCGCTTGTTTCTCTTCTTACAGGATAATTACTTCTGAATTCCTCGAATGCTTCTGGATTCCTTTTCAGTTTGTCGGAGTCGCTTTGGAGTGTTTCCACCGAAAGCAATTCCGATTCGGGCAAATTGATTATTGGAGTGAATGATTTTCCGATGAAATCAGCCACAGCCATGAGCAACATCTTCGTTGCATTTGCCTTTCCATCAGCTGAATAACCGGCAATATGAGGTGTTGCAACTATTGCCTTTTCCAGCAATTCTCGGTTGATATTGGGTTCGCCTTCCCATGTGTCGACCACGGCATCGCACACCTTTCCTTCGTCAATTGCCTTGATGAGTGCTTCGTTATCCACCACTTCTCCTCGTGCTGCATTGATTAGGAGGGGATGATTGGCAAGGCTGTTGAAGAAGTCGGCATCGGCCATGTGATAGGTTGGATATTTGCCTTCATGGGTGAGAGGGGTGTGGAATGTGATGATGTCGGCTTTGGCTGCAACTTCCGACAAATCCACAAATTCCCTGCCTTCGAATGTTTCGCCTCGTTCCTTTCGTGGAGGGTCGCAGATTAAGATATTCATTCCGTTTCGGATGGCATCCATTGCAACGAGCGAACCAACATGCCCAACTCCTACTATTCCCAAGGTTTTGCCATTCCCGATCCTGCCTGTCAGTGTCAATGCATTGCGTACATATTGGCAAACCGAACGGGCATTGCATCCAGGGCAGTTGGTCCATTTTATTCCGATGGAATCGCAGTAATCGGTGTCAATATGGTCGAAACCGATAGTTGCGGTGACAATCATTCTTACCCGAGTGTTCTCGAGCAGTTGGCGGTTGCAGCGAGTGCGGGTACGGACAATCAGAACGTCAGCATCCCTGACATCCTCATTGCCAATCGACTTGCCTGGAAGGTAAACTACCTCATCGGCAAGTTGTTCCGCCAATCCTTTCAGATACGGAATCTTATCGTCTGCAACTATTTTCATGCTGCAAAGTTAGTGAATTTTTGCTTTGATTATATAATTATTGGCCAAATTAGCAACAAATCCTTACTGAATGACAACTAAAACAAGTGTCAACCCCTCTCTGCCACTATTTTTTCATTACAATTGGATAGAGTCGGTTTGTGATGTAATAGAACAACACAGCAAAGAAGAAACCTGCTATCGAATCGATGAGATAATGTGCCTTGATATAGACAGTTCCACAGCAAAGCAGCATGTAGAATGGGAGCATTATCCAGAAGAGCCATTTGTTGCCGGTTCGCCAAGCCAAGAGCATTGTCACGGTGCTCATTCCCACATGACTGCTAGGAAAAGCCGCTGTTGGTCGTTCGCCGATTTCCTGTGCTCCTATCACGAGTTGGCTGAATATTCCCTTGATGTCGATTGAAAGCATTTCAATGTGGTCCTTGAAGTAGTTGCCCACGTCGGGGAATCCCGTCCAGCCGTCAGGTCCATAAATGTTGGCCAATGCGCAGAAATAGTACTGAGGACCAGCCACTGGCAGGAACTGATAGATGAAATAGAAGAGGAAGAACGAACCGAGGAATATGAAGAGGGTCTTATCGTATTCGCGCATACGGAAAAGCAGGTAGAACACGATGACCGACATCATCATATAATAATAAAGGTAATAGCCCATATTGAATGCCTCACTCCAGAACACGTCAGGTACGGCCTTGTCGAATTCCAATGCTGGTTGGCATCCGAAGAGCAATTGGTCGAGCCCTGCAAATATGTGGTCCTTGTATGGGAGTTGACTGCAGAAGTCGTAGTTTTCGGGATACCACCAAATGAGCATCAGCAAAGGAGGGAACGAACGCCATGCCATTGACAGTTTCTTTGGCATTTTCCTTGAAGTGAAGTATGTGAACACCATCACTGCCACAATGCCCAGGCGAAGCATGAGCATGCCGACAGGATCGGTCAGTCCATTCCAATAGCAAAGAATCATAATCGTCGTCACACACACATAAAACAGCGTGACAACCTCCGCACTCATCAAATCCAGTTTTCTTTCTTGTACCATTCTATTGTTTCTTTCACACCCCTTTCCAGTTGCCATTGTGGGGTGAAATTCAGTATTTCTTTCAATGGCGAAATATCGCAAGTCCAGTCGCGTTGTGCCATTATCTTGTATTTGTCACGATTGAGTGTACTTGGTTTGCCCGTGAGTTTTGAGAACGATTCGCAGCAAGTGGAAATCATTCTGAGGAACCATAACGGACTTGTGATGTGTACAACGCCATTCACTCCCAATTCCTTTTGAATCAAGTCGCTGAATGTCCGGGATGAATATACTTCTCCGTCGGTCACGTTGAATGTCTGCCCATTTGCTTCTTTTTCTATGGCTGCAAACACGGCATCCACCAAGTCACGGACATACACGAAGGTGAGTTTTTGTGGCTCGAAACCTACGGCAAAGTCAACATGTTGCTTGATTGATTTGGCCATGAGGAAATAGTCTTTTTCCCGTGGTCCGTAAACTCCTGTCGGACGCATGATAACCCATTTTTTGCCGATTTGACTCCGTCGAATCTCGCTTTCGTGATTTGATTGCATCAACCCACTAAAAACTTCGGTTTCATCGGGGAATTTCTCCTTGTAGAAGTTTTTTATCCATTCCTCGGTTTTGAGTTTGCTGTTGCCATATTCCGAACCATAGACAGCGCTGAGACTACTCATATACACCAACTGCCTTGGCATCATGTCCAGTTCGGCAAATGCTTCGATAAGGTTCTTCGTGCATTGGAAATTGTGGAGGTCGAAATCTTCCTTCTTCAGGCATTTAGTTGCCCCTGCGGCATGAACCACAATGTCAAACTTCACGTTGGCATTCCTGAGTGCTTGTTTCAGGAGTTCCTTATCAGTGAGGTTGAGTTCGATAAAGTTCAAGTCGGGCAATTGCAACCACTTCTTGCTCGAAGTGTGTCGCATTGCAGCCCATGTGTCGAACCCTCGTTTCAGTGCTTCCTCACACATGAAACTTCCGATAAAACCACTTGCACCTGTAATCAGGATTGTTCGTTTTGCGTCCATTTCTAAAAAACTTAATGCAAAATTACAAAATAATTGCGAAATAGGATTTATGATTCACAAATAAATTATTAACTTTGCAACGATAATTCAAATCTCTAACCAAAAAGATGTTTTTCAAAGACAACAGTGAGGCCGAACTCTTCGAGAGTTATGCAATGATGATTGGCATCCCAATCACCCGATGGTGGAGTGATATGTGGGTACAGGCCTATTCATTGCTTTATGGCGTAAGCACTCAGGAAGCATTGGCAGCCATTCAGAAGCGCAATGCCCAGTGGCAGAAGCGTTCCCGCTGCCACTGTCATTGTCGTTGATTTGTCTCGTTGCCGAATGGCTCCCACGAATTATCGTTTCATTGATTAGTAAGAGTCATTACTATCCATTTTTATTTTACTGGGACGAGTCGAATGAGTCCTACTGAATTTTCAGGCATTGTCATTTCGAATGATTTCTTCACCTGTCCGAGGTCAACGGTGTGAGGAACCACAGCCTCCGTGTAGCTGAATCTGCTTCCACCGCCGAATGTGAATCCGCGAGGCATTCCCACTCCGCGTGAATAGTCGTATGGAGAATTTCCTGCTTGGGCAGCGTTAGGGTCAACATATCCTGCATAGTGGTTTTGAGTACCCTGATTCTTGATTGCAGTGTTGTTTGAAGTGATGAATTCCACGCTTGCAGTGTATTCCTGCTTGCTGCCTGTATTGATGGTGAGAGTCTTGTCGGCTGCTTCGGAGTTGACGAACTTGATGAAGATTTCTCCTGTTTCGGTGTTGATTGTAGGCGAAGTGAATACCTTTTCGTCCTTTGCATTTCCGTCCATCACGTCCGACATTTCGAATGCCTTGTTTCCGGCTACCGAGAATATTCTCTGATAGTAGTAGTTGCAAGTGCGCCACATTCCTCGGTTGTCGAACCAGATGAGGTTTGAGTTCCATTTGTTGAAGCCTTTCTTGCAGAGCAAAGGAGCATAGGCAGCCATTACCACCATGTCTGAATTGCGTTCGAGACTTGTCCAGTAGGCAGCTTCTGCCATTGCAGAGGCATAGTCGTTGTTGCTTCCGCTGTTGGCAAATTCACCCACGAACACGCGTGTTGGACGGCTTCTGTCGTATTTGATTCCATCTGCTCCGCGAACCTTGTCGGCATTGTAGCGGTCGCCATTCTTATAGAACCAGTCGTTGCCTCTGTAGTAGTGTTCGTCGACGTATGTGTCCTGATATTTAGAGTCGATTTGCGACATGTTTTCATTGAATTCGCGTCCATCGGCAGCTGCCCCGGCAGTTGAAACGATGATGATATCAGGATATTTAGCCTTGATAGCCTTGTACATGATGTCGAATCTCTCCCAGAATTCAGCACCCTTGTTTTCGTTTCCGATTCCGAGATATTTGAGGTTGAACGATTCTGGGTGGCCCATCTTTGCGCGGAGGCTTCCCCATTTAGAGTCGGTAGAGCCATTGCAGAATTCGATGAAGTCGAGGGCGTCAGCTACGAAAATGTCGTTGAATCGCTTCCTGTCGGCCTCTGTTTCGAGAGGAGCGATGTATTGATGACCTGCAAACTGACAAGTCACACCGTTGTTGAGTACAGGCAGCGGACTTGCACCGAGTGATTCGGCCATGAGTAGGTATTCATAGAATCCAACGTATTGTGAAGTCCAGTATCCCCAGTGGTTGCGGAAGCCGATGCGCTCCTCTTCTGGTCCTACCGAGAGTTTCCAGAATGGTTGGCCGAAGTAGTTAGTGCCTTCCGAAGCACATCCACCTGGGAAACGCATGAACTGAGGGTGAAGGTCGGCCAATGCCTGCATCAAGTCCTTGCGGAACGGACCTGCCTTGCCTTCTTTCCAGAGTTGTGAAGCCTCAGGAAGGAGAGTGACGAAGTCGAGATAGAATGTACCTTCAGCATCGGCCACGATTGCCAAACGGCTGTCCACCGAGCGTTCAGCCTGCAGTTGTCCTGTATATTTCTGCCAATCGTCCTTGAGGTTATTGATAGTGATCACGTTTGAGTTGGCCTTTCCCTGAGCATCTTCGAGGAACACCTTCACGGTTCCCTTATATGCCTGTCCCTGAAGATAGAGTCCGAGGTCGTATTTCACGTTGGCATTCACAGGGATAGAAGCCTTCTGAGTGTTGTTCGAGTAGTAGTTGCCTTGGCGTTCGCTTCCATAAGGGGCAATGCCATAACCGTTGGCAGCGATTCCGAAACCTTCACCCGCCTTCTCGATGTCGAAGCGTACGCTATACTGAATGTATCTCAGTTCGTCGTCGTGGTTGTCGTTAGGGTCGAAATCGTAGTATCTTGGTTGGTTCTTCACGAGTGGATGGTCGCTCACGAGGCGGGCCGTACCCACTGCATTTGCGTTCTTCACCACTGTCCAACCGAAGAACACTGTGTCGGATTGTGAGAATTCCTTTGCAGGAGCCTCAGGCACCTTGTAAGCCTGGAACGAGTTGTTCTGAATCAGTTGGGCACAGATACCTCCGTCGAGTGATTGGTTGATGTCCTCGAAGAAGATGCCCGCCAATGTAGGACTGATGTCGATTCCAGTCTTCTTAGGGTTGAGAGTGAGAGTGCGTGTTTCCGTTTTCTTGAATCCCTGCAATTGGAGCATCTTGTCGGCCATGCGATAACCCATGAGGCGCATGCCTTCAGTGCTGAAGTGGAACTGGTCGCCTGTGCTTTCGCATCCGATGGAAGAAATCACGTATCCGTTCTTCATCACCTTTGGCAGGTTGGCCAACACCTTCTGGTTAAATGCAGCACATACGCCACCCTGTTCGGCTTGTTTCAGTTCGCCTGCAAGCAAAGGAATTTCGTCGGCCTTGAGTCCGAGTTCCTTGCAGAGGTCATCATGAATCTTCTTCAAGCGGCCACACCATTCAGGGTCGTCAGGATTCGATTCGCCCTGATGCACGAGCATACCCTTTATCACACCCGATTTCTGTGCAATCTTAGCCATATCGAGCAATCGCTGGTAAGGGCTGTCGCCATATTGCTTTGCCATGTTGCCCAACCACTGACGGCTTGGGTCAGCATTTTCCTTTGCGAGATATTCGGCACATGCATCCTTGTCCCAGAGTTCCAACTTGGCACCTGCCACCGACACGTTGATCACGCCCACTTTGTATTGCTGAGGCAACACTTCTATCATCTTTCTTCCGAAGAAATCCACAGGTCCCATGTTGTTGCCCTCGCGGCAGATAGGAGGAGTAGCTTGGTACCAGTTACCCATTTTTCTTCCGTAACGAGGCATATCCACGGCAGCCATGAATTGGAAGCGTTCATCGGTGAAGTTCTTGTCCTGTTCGGCAGGAGCAGCCCCCGCCTCCATATTCGACTGTCCGAAACAAAGGTAAATAAAGAAGTTAGGATCTGGTTTCTGGGCGTTTGCAGCAGAAGCCACAGCGAACATAGCCACAACGGCCATCGTCGCAATGTTCTTGAATTTCAGGTTCATAATGTATTGTTTTTTTATTTATATAGCCTACAAATTGTTGGTTAGCGTTGTTGGTCTCTCCTATGAGGGGTCTCTACCTCTTGCTCAATCCCTCCTGAGTGAGAGGAATGAACTTGATAGAGCCATCCTTGTTGAATTCGAGGTATTCGGCACAGACGCTGCGGCGGCAGTCGCCACCGGGTTCGCCGTTCAGATTGTACGAACCGTCATGGTAGATGTAGTACCACTTGCCCTTGAACTGGATGACAGAAGGGTGGATGGTGAATCCATGGTTAGCCGAAGTGCTGATGAATCCACGATAAGTCCATGGGCCCTCGATGGATTCGGCAGTGCTGTAAGCCATTTGTTCTGGTTGCACACCTGGAGCATCCGAAGCATAAATCATGTAGTAGAGTTTGTTGCGCTTGAAGAGCCAAGGACCCTCCGAATAGTTGCGCATAGGCACTTTGCGTACTTCCCCGTCGAGTTCCGTCATGTTCTTCTTCAGGCGCACCATGTAGCAGTCGCCGTTGCCCCAAGCCATCCAAGGAGTTCCGTCGTCGTCAATCCAAACCGTAGGGTCGATATCCGCATTGCCGCGATGAGAGTCGGGAGTCATGTTGTCGGTGATCAGAGGAGTTCCGTCGGCACGTGCAGGGACGAATGGTCCTGTAGGCGAATCGCTTACAGCCACGTCGATGGCATGTTCAGGTTTGTCGGTGCGGTCGAGAGTGACGTAATAGTAGTATTTGCCGTTGGCCTCCACCACCTGAGCAGCCCAAGCACCTCCACGCGAAGCATAAGGGAAGTCGCCAGCCTTCAACACAGGTCCGTGAGCCTTCCAGTGAATCATGTCGGTAGATGAGTAGCAAAGCCATTCAGGCATGTTGAACCAACCGCCCACACCTGCTTTGTCGTGACCTACATAGGCATACACCGTGTTGCCGATTACCGTGAAAGCAGGGTCGGCAGTGAAAGTATCGGTGAAGAGCGGATTCTGTCCCTCCACTCTTGGCAGAGGTTCACCCTTGATATAGAGATTGCGGATAGCCCCTTGGCGCACTTGCAGAGCATTTGGGAAACCACCAGGGAAACCGCGTCCGATTACCCAAATCGAAGCATTATGGCGCAGAGCCTTGCCGGGGTAAGAGAGCGAAGCCGATTTGCCGTCAACGGTCAGAGTCACGGTCGAAGCATCCTTCTGAGCGTTATAGTTGGATGTAGCCTCCACGCTGTACCATTTGCCTGTCGCCACATCATCGCCAGCCCAAAGGCGGTGGGCCTCCTCATTCTTGTCGATTACTTCCACGAAGAACTTCTTAGCCATATTGTCGTATCCGAGTGAGATATCCCCATTAAGCGAATTTTTCCCAATCAAATGGCTCGCCTTACCCTCCTTGCACACGAACACCTGTTCCGTACCCAGCGTACCGCATTTCAGTTCGGCCTTCACCGTCCAGCATTTCTGCATGTCCGCGTAGGGCAGAGGATGGTTGAAGTCGAGTTTAAACTCGTTGGTATTGAGGTTCAGTTCACCAGTGGCAGAGTCGAAATTCCTCAGTTTCCAATCGTTGAGGGTGTATTGTGCATTAGCACAGATGGTGCTGGCAAGCATCAAAGGTAAGAGAAATACTTTGTGGTTCATAATTGTTATTTTTTATTGTTAATAATATGTTTACAAGTTATCGTTATCGTTATTCGTTCATTCAGGAATCAGTGATAATTTCCCAATGCCCACCTTTGCTCGGACCTATGTGTCTTACGAACAAGTCGCGCATTTGTTTGATGTTGTTGTCCACGGCGGTAGTGCTGATTCCGATTTCTTTAGCCATTGCCACCGTACTGATAGTTGGGTTTTCATACATGAGTCGAAGTATTTTGATTCTGTTTTTACCCAACTTTTCACCCAACTTATTTGCTTTTTCACCCAACTTTTCAAGTATTTCCTCAAGGTTTTCACCCAACTCTTCACCAGCTGCATTCTTGTCATCTTGCTCAATATTCCAATTATTGGGAGCGTTGATGATAAGGTAATGGTTTTTCAGTTCGTGATGAGTTCCGAGCAGAAGGTTAGAGAAAAATCGCTCAAGGAATTGATAATCATAGTCGATGCCAAGTTCCGAATTCTTGTAATTGGCTCTGACCAAGGCATTTCTGAAATACCAAGAGTGGCTGGCAAACAAATTATTGTTTACCTTATAGCCAATAGAGCGAAGATACTGAATGAGAAATACGGCGGTTGTCCGTGTATTGCCCTCGCGAAAAGCGTGGATTTGCCAAAGTCCAGCCGTAAAACGGCACAGGTGTTTCATCTTCTCCTTATCCGTCAATCCTTTATAGCTGAAATCCTTTTCCTGTTGGATGTCATAGTCGATGGCGCGTCGCAGATCTTCCCAGTTCAGGTAGTTAACCGTATCGCCATTCAACACCCATTCCTTCTTCGTGATGTCGTATTGTCTCAATTCACCGGCATGTTTAAACACCCCTTCGAAGATTCTTCTGTGAGTGGCTATGTATCCGTTTGTATTGAATGCAAGAGTTTTTGTTGAAAGAATTCGTTTGATATTTGCAGCAGCTTTGTCAGCTTCTTCGTTATCATCATCGATTGTGCTACAGTTAGTTTTGTTGGCATAATACGAACGCAGCAATTCCTGCACCTCATCCATTGTGATTTCGCCTTCGATATTTCTTCGTGCAGCATCAATGAGGTATTGCGACGGCTTCAATCCATCCACCGCTTGCAATCCAATAGCCGTTTGCCATTGTTGGGCATTGTCTGCAGCTTTTGGTTCGCCCTGACGAATATACTCGTCAAAGTCGGGAAGTTGTATATCATGCTTACCTGTCATTTTCTCTCTCATTCAAATTGTGGGTGCGAAGATACGAAAAAAAACGATAACGAACAAAAAACACCGATGAAAATGCAGAAAATCGCGATTCCATCGGTGTTTTTTTTTAATTATCAACGAAAAAAGCCGGCACACTTGCCGGCTCACGAATAATTATAAAATTTTATGAAAAAAAAACAAGTCTCGTCTCACGACGAAACGGAATGTATTTGTTTGATTGATTTAATCTCAAAGCGTGACGATTTGTCACAGTTTCATTGCTTGTGACTTGACCCGAAATTATTCGGTACTTATACCCATCCTTTTGGCTTGCTCAACAGTATTTTTATGAATAATCCGTTCCATGATTTCTGAAGTGGAACCTTCTGTACTGACTCCGGCTCTCTTTGCATCATTTACCGCATTCTGGTGAATAATTCGCTCCATGATATCCGAAGTGGAACCTTCTGTACTGACTCCGGCTCTCTTTGCATCATTTACCGCATTCTGGTGAATACGTTCATCTATAGACTCTAAACGTGATTTTGGTTTTGCACTTGCAACATTTGTTGCGACCACCACCTCATCATCTTTTGTTTTAGCAGTTGGAATATTTGATTCGTTTTGAGTAGTTGGTGCAGTAGGATTCACTTCATCCTCGCTAAATTCATCAGTGTTTGCTTGTGCTATTGCATATTCTGAAACATCTGGGATATCATATTCCTCTTTAACTTTATTTGATTGAGTCGACGAATTCCTATTGCTTGTCCGTTGTTCGGTGTTATATGAAGAAGATCTATCATTTGTTTCGAATGCAGAAATCTCCGAATCAGCATAATCCGTTTCGCTATTAAAACTCTTTGGCCAATATTCAATAGCTAGACATACACAGACAAATACAGCACTGGCAATCAAAAGTCGTTTTTTCCAATTTGTTTTTTTCTTGATAGGGACTTCAAAAGATTGTTTTCTTACAGTGTAGGGATAATAAGAGCTGTTGGTGTTGCAATTTACAGTAGAAGTATAATTTCTCGTGTACACACTGCTATTGTCATTGGTTGGAGCTGAAAAAACACCATGTCGTTTTTGATGACATTCCTTGCAAAGCACAACAACTTCATCTGGATTGTATGACCACGGGTTCACATCTCGATACACAAGATGATGTACTTGCAATTTGTTGCGTTCGTTAACAAAACTTCGTCCACAATCTTCGCAAGTAAAATTACGTTCTTTTATCAGAGAATAGGAGTATCCCTTCCAATAATCCGATTGCAATAGTTTTTCGTATTCCTCTCTTGTCATCTATTTATATTTTATTCCATCAATGAAGTTCTATATTCGATGAGTTTGTCAGCGGGTCAGGTACCTGTCCCTTGACCCACACAACGCCAGCAGCTTCTTAAATATTCCCGTCCTTTCAGGCTTCATATTACCCATTTTACACAACTTCTTATAATGATGAATGAAGTGAAACAGTAGTTTCTCCTCTGGATATTATTAGGATGGATTCCGATGGCTCTCCTCCTGTACCCCCATCACCTCCTTATAACCCGCAAACCAACGTTCATCTTGCCTCATAGTTGATATCTTAACACTCATAATATTAACCGCCAAGCACCCTTCTAAAGTTTGCCCAAACATCCACCTCATGCTTATAAGATTGTAACTCTTCCTTAATACATCTCAAATGTTCATCGTACGCCCCTATGTAACGGGTAAAAGGACTGTCTGTTTCTATAAGAAGTCGATTGGAAGGTATCATTGGCAACATATCAAGAAATCTCTGCGAGCCAAGCATCGCACCATTTACTGAAAAATAGTAGCCACGCCCAATTGCTTCATGCAGTTCTTCTTTATTTCCTGTAAACCAATGTAAAACAGGCTTGAATTGGAAATTTCGACCTATGATTTCTAAAACTTTGCTTACTGCGCGACGTGAATGTATTGTAATTATCTTTTTCTCATCATATCTACAGCGTTCTATTAACTCACTAAAAAAAGCCACCTGTTCTTGTTGATGCGAAATATCAACAAAATCCAGCCCAACCTCTCCGATATATCGTGCCTCTGGCAGCAAGTCCCACATCATAGGAATTTGATTCTTATATTGATGAACCAATTCTGGATGGAGTCCTAATGCCAATCGAATATACCTACTCTTTATTTCACGTATTTCTTTTCTATATAGATCTGGCAGATTGGTTACTGCTAAAGTATAAATCTGATTCTGCTCTATCTCACGTATAACAGCAGAACGATCTTTCTGCAAATCTAGATGAAAATGGGTGTCGTAAAGGTGTTCCATCAGAGAGAATCTATGAAGTTCTTTAATTCTTCCATTCCCCTTATATAAAGGTCAGCATAAGCTTGGTGGCGTTCATTGATAGGACCAGATTGCTGAATGGCCATCAAGGGGTGCAAGGGATGCTCACTATAATTCTTAAGGCCCAAACGGTAGGACTTCAAATTAATAGCATGTTCCCTGTCTTTATACTTTGCATCCCTATACTTGGATTTATCCTTTATCCCTGCAGTCTTGATGGCCGCACGACGTATAGTACAAGGTAGACAACAACCACAATGGGAAGGCTTTGAATCTCCGGAATATCTTCCCAAGTCTGGATGTGAACATGACATGGTCCACTTAACATTATTTTTTAAGAATTGAGGATCAAGGCAATCGCGGATCATCTCGCCTTTGGTCTTAAATTGATACGGATTAACAATGCTAATTGACAGTCCTAAATTTGAAAGCAAGTGCCGCAACATCCCCATAAAATATGGATGAGTGGTTCGGGTACTAAGACTACCGGAACGATGAACGGTCAGCGGTATGTTCAAAGATATAACACCATTTTCCGGAACATACAATGTCACTGGATTTCCCATTCCAGATGCCAGCAAAATGGCATGAGAGAAAAACATCAGTGAGCGCGAACGTGTTGTATCTTCCTTGCCGCTTTTGGGTGCTGCATAGAACTGATAAAATTTGTTTTTATCGTAAGTAAAATGCGCACTAAGTAAGCCTATGACTTTCTTTTGATAGACACTAACGCCCTTGCCTCCATTGTAATTGCCTACAAAAATAGGCTCATGTCCAGAAGCCAACAAATCTGTGGCTCCAATAAAAGAGTCAAGCCCTCCAGATAGCATACAGAACTCTGTAGCGGCTATTTTGTCTTTGCTTTTGCTAATTACATCACGGCGAAGGGCTTCATAGTCATTTAGTTCTCTTTCACGAAAATGAAATTGCCAATGGTCACCAGTAAGGAAGTTAAGCATTGATTCCAACAATTGCTTGTTGGCGTTCCACTTGTCAAGGTTGAGAACTGGCATGTGGACTACGAAGCTCCGAGTCCAAGCATCGGGTTGTAAAATGCGTTGAACCTTTCTATCCGCATAAAATACTATCAGCGAGATATAGAACAAGTCTATAGCCTCAGACATAAAGAAGTGAGGTATCATATTCAGATGTCCTTTTCTACGCGTCCATAGCGTATATGCGTACTTTTCTTTAGTATGCAGAGGCACAAGTTCCGATCCTTCTACCTTAAAAGCGTCGCTATCATTCAATTGACAATTGAAAATTTTACTCATTCTACTAAGCCCTCCATAACTTTATAACAATCCTCGTAGAGGTTGTCTACCAATTTGTTTACTTCGTCAGGGGTAATCCCTTCATGCAAGTATTCCGGCACTCTGCCGCTTACAAGTCCGTCAATGAAGGTCTTTAAATCATCCTCAATTTTTGCTATGTCTGCATTACTTTTGTTGCCCGTCAACTCACCAAAGGCCACCTCGTTCAACAACTTGTAGTATATTGAATTGGTAACAAAATGGGACACCAAAAACTCCAGCAATTCCGGCTTAAATACATCCAATCCCTGCTCGTTCATCAACTCGCTTTCAAACAGCTCTGAGAAAGTTTGCGACAGTGCTTTGTCAGCCAAAGCGTCTTCCCGTGACGATGCACCAGTGCACAGATGAGAATAGATATCATTGAATATCTCCTGGGTGCTGCGCCCCTCAAATACTATCCCTATCTGTTCTAAACGCTGGCGGATTACATCTGGCGTTCCAGAAAAGAAAGTGATAATGCCTCTGGCAACCCGTTTGGAAGAGCCAGATGTCTTTGCAGCGTGTTTATAGCCACCAGAAGCCTTTGTATAGGTCTTCGTTATCAACTTTACATCTGGCTTGCGTTTTCCTATCTGAGTAGAGAATGTACGTTTCGCCTGCGTCCAAGTAACTCTTGGCTGTTCTTTCTGCAGGGGATCTTCCAGCTCAGGGTTCTCCGTTTCTGCGGGCTCATCGTTTTCCGATTGCTCATCAGCAGAAGATTCACCGTCGGGTGCAACTACAGGCTGCTGCTCATCAGGTTCACCCGTATAGTCAGTAGGTAACAGGGATGTACCCTTGGGGCCTTTATAAAGATTCGATGTTCCCATAATTCACTATTTGAAAACTGCGTTTACAGAACTGTTCAACTTGTTATTTGTTAAAAGGTAAGTCTTAAGCGATTCTTTTGTTAAAGTATCAAGAGTTTTGACAAATGCTGTCATCTGTCCAACTAAGCCAGCCGCGATGCGTGCTACAGGAAGGGCTTTAATTCTTGCCACGGCCTCTGCTTGTTGTTTTTGCTCTACAACAAGTTCTAGATATGATTTGAATACCTTTCCATCTATATTCTCGTCTTTAACCATTTCATCGAACATAGCATTGGACAGCAACACTTGCTCAGCGGGTGCGAGCTGTTTGGCTGATTCAATAGCTTTACTTCGTACTGACTCTGAAGCATCTACAAGGTTTTGCAACAACTTCTTAGCTTCATTGCTTAATATTTCTGCATTTGACGAGAATAGTTTTCTGCTTTCACGAGAGAAGTAGAAATAGTCTGAAAGGTTATCAACAAAACTCAATTTTGGCTCTCCTTCTGCCCATTTCATCACCCACTCGTCTTTACACCACTCTTTAAGTGCCGTGAATGCAGCTTCTTCGCTTCCACTTTCCAGATTCTTCAACTCGGCTTTACTCTCTGGCCTCATCAATGCGTCTATAAAACTAGGCTTATAATACTCTGCTAGCATCAACTTGGCCAAGACTTTTTTCTGGAGTGTAATATGTCTGCGGTCTGCAAGAGCAATACGCATCATCAAGGTATTGAAAAAGCGTTTACAATGACGGGGATTGCCTTTCATTAAGGCAGCAAGGGCAGAATATATTTGGTTGGACAGGTCAAAGGCTTCCTTGATTCCCTCTGTGGCCTCTTTACCCGTAGCCGTCTTCACCGCATCAATTGTCAATTCTTCGTTAACACCTAGTTGGGAAATAGATTCTACTACTTTATTGATGTCTATTTCCTCTTTTTGCAGCAACAAACAAGTAATATACTGTTTGACTTCCTGTTCGTTAAGTTGTGGTATTTTAACAGGGTACTGAACCAACTTTTCCAGATATTCCTTACTAATATCTATATCGTGACCGGGGATATCCTTATACTTGGTCTTAACTGCATAGCTAACAAGTCGCTCGTCTGCGCCAATAATGAAAGTGGTTCCAGGTACATAGAGGAACAGACGAATGGCCTCAAATATGTCTAATACCGTATCAGGAGTGCAGCGGTCAAGTTCATCAATAAAGACTACAAGACGTTCGCCCTTGCATTCTTCGAAAACCCCCTTAAATGTCTTACGGAAATTCTTGATTTCAGTACGTTTGGATTCTTCCGTCTTCAACGCATCTATTACCTTCTTGATTTCGTCTTCAGATAAGTCACCTGCCTTCTGCTTTACCGCACTGATTAAACCTGTTAGTGTTAGTTCTGTTACAGTGCCAATGCCGCCTGTCATCAGATAATCAAGGCCATATTTGATACCTTTGCTTAACAACTTTCCACCATCAACTCTTTTGAGTAGTGCTTTAATTTTCTCTTTACCTTTTGCGAACAGGGTTTCATGTGCACGCATCTCATCAAGAATGGTTCCGCAAAGTGCTGACTTTGCATCCTCATAACCCTCAAAGAGCCAACCGTTGAATTCAACTGTTAGCGTCTTTTCGTCTGCATCCAATGATTTCTTGACCATCTTCATGAGTGTGGACTTACCACTTCCCCAGTCACCATAGACGCCTATGGTAGCAGGGCTAAGATTTTCATCTTTAGAAATCTCTATGACTTGCTCAGAAAGGTAGTTGAAATTCAAATAATCAACTTCAGATTCTGAATCTTTCCACATATTATTTGCCATATTTGAAAAATGAGAGTTTTACAATGTCTTATAGTTTGGATAAACATTTAGTGAAATTGATTAAAATCTCGAATATTCATTTGAATTGGATTTCGATGATAGTGGCATCATCATTCTGATCATTATTATAGTACCCATCAGTGCATAATGAACACGTTAGAATATCTTTTGTACTTAATGTAATAACAGAAATAGGATACCTAAGTCCTCTACCACGTATACTTCTAGTCAAATATGTTTGTCCATTCTTTCCAGTAAGGACATCATCTTTTGACATAAGAAGTTGCTTGCCAGTCTTTGTCTGGGCGTATAATCGAATGTCTCCGAGTCCTGAATAGAAGATCGTATTTTTTACAATTACCAAACAACCAACAGCACACCCCATTTTTGTACGAAGTTCTTCAGACTTTTTGGCTATGGCCTTGTCTGCCTGTGCAAATGCATTGTTACAGGAGACCTGGATATTTGAGAAATTCCAATTGTGATCACAGATAATATCGGAAACTATTGCTGCAGCTGTAGCTCCATTAGATCTGCCTCCCATACCATCGGCAAGAACAATGACAGTTCCTGCCTTTTCTTCACGTATTCTGTAGCGATCCTCATTGCTTTTGTTTTGACCAGATCTAGTAGAGTGACTGATTTCCATAGGTGTTTATTTTACTAAACGTTTAACAAATAGTTCCCAAGCTCGATATACAGTATCATAATCTTTTTTGCTTGATTTCATAGATTTTTGTATAAGCAAACTTGCTTCTTGTTTAGTCAGTTCTGTTTCAATTTTATCTTTGTAGTATGCTTTTTCCTCATCTGACAATAGTAAAGAAGCATCCATCGCTAACATATAAGCACCAGAGATAAACATATCAGAGTCTTCAACGGCTTCGAATACTTCAGTATAAACTGGTTCAGTGCAATTTGGTAGGTAGAAATTATCCACAAGATACATCATGTCATCCATGTCGTTGTCTTTTTCAAGACCGCGATCAATCCATGCATCTAGCTTTGTAACAAACAAACCAGCGGTAGTTGGAATTTTGAATTCAATATCCGCATCATCTACCTTTACGTTCACACATTCTTTCAATACGGATTCGAAGCCTCTTACTGTCATCTCAGGACTCGCCTCTGGGGGCCAGAAAATCTTTGCGCCATCTTCACTCAACTTTCCAAAAGGCACTACATCAAGTTCAAAATACTTATAATAGAATCTTTGTTTTCTAATGCTGTCCTTCTCAAAACCAGAATTTATTAGAAGTTCCTGTACCTTCATGAAACTATCCCATGATTCAACAGCAATGCTTATATCCAAATCTCGTGTTGTTCTTGTGGAAAGATCAATACCCAATGCTATTGAAAGCATATCTCTTGCTGTGGCTCCAATGACAAAAAACTCTTGGTCCTTAAAGCACTGGCATAACTTATTAAGCGTTTCAAACTGTTGTGGTAGTTCAAATTGGTTACTTTGTATATGTAAGTCTTTCATCTCTAATTATCCTTGCAGCCTCCAGACAGCGGCTATTGTTTTGATTAATAAGGTCTGCATAGAACAGAATTGCAGAACCTAACTCGCTAAGTTTTCCTTCCCAGAATTTCTGGTAGAAGATAATATCTCCTTCTTTGTTAGGAACCATGGCCTTAGTCTTTACTATTTCTCTGACAGGAAGCTCTGTGTATATACAGAATTCTGCTGGTGTCATATAGCCATTCATTAGGTATGCTCCAGGGTCACCTCCCCAAATCATGCCTTCTGGCAATGAAACCTTTTGCCATTCTTTATTTGATATAATCCATGAAGCACGCCCTATTTGCAAAGCTGATCTTTGTGATCTATTGAATAAAGACACCCAATCTTCTAATAGACGTTCTCTATCCTTAATAAATTTGTTCTTTCCACTAGAAAAAATATAGTCATTTGACTCTAAGACATCTATTACATGTTTAACAGTTCCATTAGATGAGCCCGATTTTGATGCGAGATTTCTAATAGACGGAATCTGTTCATCTTCCAAGGTCAAAATGCTAAATAGGACTTTGATGCCTGAGATTTTGAAATTCATGCCCTTTTCTTTTTCTGAAAGGATTTTCTTATTACCAGTTATGTGGATGAATAGTCTATCTGTTATCTCTATAAAACAATTGCCACTTGTATCAAGGACGTTTATATCCTGCTCAACAAGTCGTTCCATTGCCGTTCTACTAATATATTCAGCAACGAGCAGATTGGTGCCATCTCTTTTGCACTGGTTAATAATGGAGGGTATATGTGAGCTCTTGACGTATTGTTTGATTTCACATCTGAATTGTATCCCAGAAATTTCAATAAGACCATCGCAATCCCAATTAAATTGGGGACATACCTCAACCCTTATGCGTTGACATTGATTTCTGAGATTCTCAACAGCACTCTCTAGTATTTGATGTTCTTTAATCATATAATCTGTCGTTCAGTTTTAGTTTGTTGTTCAGCCAGGCTGAACATTGCATTTTGGCTGAACGTGCTGCAAATATACTTCATTTTTTTTATACTTCAAAGGATTTTTGTTTTTTTTTTAAATACATTATGTTTTTCTTGGATTTTCATTAGAATTTGGGGAATTTTGATTCTAATTTTAAAACATAACATATATATAGGTCGGTGTAATGTTATTGGTTTTATCGGAATGATAATTGTTTCTGTTCACTGATGGTGAATACGAAATTTAATAATTTATGGATTTCTGTCATGCTTTGTCCTATAGAGTATTATTAGAGATTCTGTAGTTTTACCACTACAGCCGAAAATACTACGGCTAAGTCAATCATACAGTGTTTATTTAAGAAAGTATCTTAATTTTTTCTTTTATATTGAGTGGGCTGTTCAGTTTGCAATTAGTGTTCAGTCCGGCTGAACATGGGAATTTCAATGAACACTTGGAATCGTTACGATTCTTATATTCAAAGTTAGCGAGCATTAATTCAGAAGAAACCGTTTGGTTTATAAAAGTTAAAAACGTTAAATTTTTTATCTTCTCCGTTTCTTTGATAAACTACATCTTCACTTTTCTACCGTTTTAATCAAAATATATTGGAACACAACGAGTTGCAAATACTCTCATTTAATACAACGATTCTGGAGTGAGAAAAGGATCAGCATCGAGATAAGTGATAGCAATCTCCAGAGGCACTTCAATCCCATACATCTCTCTCACCTCCTCCACCAACAATTCAGGAGTCGTCGTAATCATCCTATTCTATATTATATTATATATTATAGTTTCGTTTTGTTGATTAATATCTTATTCTAATGAATCAGGTACCTGTTGCTTGAACCTGTTCGTTGAATCACTACTTACACAATCAACAATTCTCGATGCTATTTTTCTTTCTTTGCTTTTTTGTTGATAGACTTATCAACTATTTCTTGTACTTCTTCTTTGGTTGATGGCATACGAAGAATCCAATATGTTGACGAAGATGTGGCACCGGTACCATTAGCTGATGAACCTCTAACTGTATTATAATTAGACACTAGTTCCCACCCCTGCAAAGTTAAATACATTAATGCGGCAGCATAAGATTTGAAGGTATATGTTTTGTCATTCTCATCTTTTGCTTTATATATTTTGACCCCATCATCAATTTTTAGTTCACATTTATCAGAAAATAGTAAACCATCAGGTTCAGCAATAATATATCTATATGTTATCACCTCTTGTGCAAAAGTAGTAGCAGTTGCTAACAACATCACAATTATCAATGCAATTTTCTTCATAACGATTTTGTTTTATTGATTATTTTCTTATATAGTTGTTTTTGGTTATAATATGGTGTTCTACGCCATACTCAACATATTTTTCCTCGCTTTCTATGCTAAGTTCATTTGGGGTTGGATTACTTATGATGCCGCCTCCAAACTCGTATTCTTTTGTTTTTTCATTATACCCAAACCATTGATTGCCTTCGATTTTACCTATAGAAGCCATACCATTTTTGGGGGTATAACAACTTCTATAAACAAATTTATATATGTTATCTTCAAGACGATATATAGTCAAAAACACACTTTCGCCAGTTAAATTAAAGGGGTCATAATTATAATCAGATTTTGAATCCGTCAATTTGCCATTCAAATATGTTTTTGTTATTTTGCTCACTTTTCCCCAACTGCCAATAATCAATTCTGGATTAAATTGAGGTTGTTTTTCTTCTCCATTATTATCGTTATCATCATCTTTGCTACATGATGTGAAAGATAACACACACAAAAGCATCAAAATCGAATACACAATTTTCTTCATAACTATTTTGGTTTATGAATTACTACTTACTTCCTTGGTCCTAAAAATTTGTCACCGTTTAGGTGAATCATATGATCTGGCATATCTGCAATCCAGACCTCAGTTTCCCATGCCAATTGTTCTGAAAATTTCTTGAATGTAGCAAAATCAAGAAATGCTGTCACATAGATTTTGCCAGCAAATACATTAGCTGTCATGAATTCAATTTCTATAATTCGTTTAGGATCCATTGGGCCAACAGAAGTTACAGATTCGACAAAATAAATCCATTTCTTATCTTCTCGATATAAAACCACATCAGGCATTTTGTCATGAAGTGTAATCTCAAAACCTAATTCTTTGAGCTTTTCAATATTCTTAACAAGACCCTTTTCTGTTGTATCCCCTACATAAAGGCACTCGGAGTTTGGCGCAAATCGCGGCGCAAATTCTTCGATGATAGCTTTCTGCAATTCGTTATGCTTTCCAGGAGAGAAAGTAAAGTCTTGATTATTGATTTTGACAGGCATTTTCTGCATCTGTTTTTTTGATGCATATATTTCTTTCAATCTTTTATGTCTGTACATGAAGCCTATAATTTCAGCATTGTCAGCATCATGCACACTTTTCCCATCTGGCTCTTTAAGAGATTTAATTACTCTTAAAAACTCATCTGTGATTCTATATCTATAGTTTGGACTATTTGTAGCCATGCCATTATCTTCAATGATTGCAGCTGTTCTAAAATGGTGCATTGCTTGTTTTCTAAATGTCTCACGGCTATTTTCCGCATATAATACACCATACTCTTCACCAATGAATGATATGACATCATGAATGCGAATCCAGTTATTTGTTGCATCTTCAAAGGATCCGTCCTTCTTAACACCTGCCATGGCAAGTAAGGTCAGGCAACACAACGTTGATTGTTGTTGTGTTGGCATACCTATTGTCTCCAAGAGGTATTTAGCGAGTTCTAATTTATCCATTGTTCTATAATTGTATTGCAATTCGTTTCTGATAATTCTTGTCCCATTAACTGTTCCCCCATAGCAATAATAGTAGTTGCGTCAGGAACAGGCATGTTGTTTATTTCGGTAGAGTTAACCTGTGTCGATCCATTCAATATTCGATAATAAGTGTCATATATCGTTGAATTTAATAGAACGTACAAACCGTAAGCATACTCAAGTGTTTCACATTTGATATAATTGACCTTATTCTGAGTACTGATATGGGTATATTCAGGATGATCTGTTCTAAGGTATATACCACACTGTAAACGTCTCTTTTCTTCCTTTGCCGTAAATCGTTTAACAAGGAGATAGTTTGTGTTATCCTGAAGAAATCCAGTTCTATCTGTACAAATGTATTCGTCTTTCATACCTATTGGCCATTCAATTCTTCCATTCTTGATGTGCTGTGAATACAACAGTGGGAATGTATCATTACTTGGCTCATTCCGTAATACTTCACGGGTTCTGAAATCAACAATTATACCAGTTCTCATAGGATGCTCAATGGATAACAAAGTATCTTTCAATCGTGACAACCTATTAAGGGTATCTGATTCTTGTTTGTCAGTTACAAGGAATACATATTGATTCTTAGCAACAACAACATTATAGGGTGCATAAAACTCTTTGACATCTGAGAAATCTGAAGTTGATGATGATGTGATGCAAACAGTTTCCTGATGCTCCAAAGTCTTCTTCACTTTTACAATTATTGTCTCTTGCAAAACACTCTCACCATCAAAAACCTTATCTCTACTGGTGAACAGATGTAAATGTGTTATAACGCAATTAGCAAACAAATACTGCCTAAATTTGGCGAAATAAGCTCCAGATGTCCAAGAACGTGGAATAATATATATTATCTCACAACCTGGTTTCAAATTATGCACTGCCATTGCCCAAAATAGGAAATATAGATTGGGAGCTCCATAGCAGACTTGTGGAATAGCCAAAGCTTCTTCTGCATCTTTTCCTATTTTTTTATAAGGCGGATTTCCAATAATTAAATCATAGAGATTTGATGACTCACTATCTCCAAAAATTTGAGAAATAATATAATTATCGGTCTTTATCAAATAATCAATGTTATACTTATTCTTGATTATTGAAAGGTTTTTATTTAATAATGGCATTACATTGGGATCATTTTCATAACAGGTCAAAACAATTCTGCCACCATACCCATGTTCTCTGATATGAGTAATAATAGATGCAGACAGAATACCCGATCCAGCACCAGCATCGAGTATAGCCAATTCTGGCTTATTATAGTCTATACTTGCCAATGAAGCCATAAAGTCAGCCGTTTTAGGAGCAGTAAAAAACTGCCCATACTCTTTCCTTTGTCTTTTTGGCATTTCTGAAATGAAACTTTCAGTACTATTATATATCAACTCTGTCAACTTCATTAATCTAAATCGATGAATGTATAAGCCATGATTACGCAATATTAAATCCAATTAAATTACTCAAAACACAAGTTTTCCTTATTATGAATAAGATATGCTTCAATGAATGGTGTTGATGCATTGGCAATACATTCATCGTATTTCGCATTCATTTTATTTCTTGCGACCTCCTTGGTGTCACCTGAAAGTAAGCTATTCAATCCTGACATAGCACATTCCAAAAATGAAGGATCACTTTCAAGAACTCTTAAGTTATCATTATAACCTACAAACGTATCTAATCCTATGCGCTGCAATTCAGGCTTAAGACTTATTGCACATGAGCATGAAACTGCATAGAGCGTTTTTCCTGCAAAGTTGTAGTTTGTGGTATGCACTGAAACGAGTTCCATAGATTCATTATTGTACACTCCATCCTTTTCACCATGTGAGGCTATGAAACAGACCGTGTGTTTGTCCATCTGACCTACAACATTCTGTTCTGTAAGATTTGGTGGCCAAATTGAGGTGTATTTATGTTCATTGTCCACACAACACTGCTTTGCCTCGTCTGCGCAGGATTCAAAAAAGGAATGCAAGTCTGTATCAGGAGCATTGTCAAAAGCAATCAATACCTGTTCCATGTTTACTTTTCTTTGAAGAATGTGTAAAGATAGTGCTGATTGACCATTTGTTCCATGGCTTTGCCTGCAGAAGTCTGCAGTCGTAATTCCGTCAGGATATCCTCCCATGTATATTTACGACCACCTGCTTCAGAATACGCTTCCTTGTCAGCATCTTCTGGATGTCTGACAAGCCACCTTTCAAGTACACAGTCAAATCTAGATTTCCACAAAGAACGGATTTTTTCAATTTTTTCCTTAGCACTGTCAACATCGTTGTTCTTGATGAAGAATATATTCTCTGCATTGATTAAGTCTGAAATATCATTTGCAGTTAATTGATTAGCAGGATTCGCAGACATCATGACCACATACAGAAGAGCTGTCTTCTTACGCAATTTTTTTACAGCATCAACACCCTGCCATACAGATCCAAACTTGCAATCCATGAATATAATGATACTTTCCGACATGTGTTCATAAACAAATGTCATAGCTGCTTCTACATGATCGAAGTAATCCACATTTGCTACATCTGCATAATCAATTCTGAGGTTCACAACAAAAGGATCTGTTTCCCCCATAGTATCGTCTACTACTACAATTCTAAATTTGTTATCTGTCATATTTGTTATTTTTTTAATGGTAATTCTATATGTATTGTTGTCCCCAAAGGTGAGAACACACTGTCTTGAACCATTACTGTGCCATTAAGGGCTTTGACTCTCATACGTACAGCATACAGACCAATACCACCACCACCTTGTTCTGCAGTGGTAGTGTTGTATATTCCAAACACCCACTCACGTTTTTCTCTAGGTATTCCGCAACCAGTATCGGAGAAATCCATGACAAGCCTATCGTCATGAGCCTTCACTGTACATCGGTATATCTTTTTGGTCGAATCTTGCATAGCCTTGATTGCATTATTAGTCAGGTTCTGAACGATATCATAGAAGAACATTTCGTTACAATTTAAGATAAGGTTGTCATCAATGTCCATTTCCAATTTAATGCCCTCTTCATCGAATCTCTCAGAATAAGAGCTGAGCAAATATTCAACAAGTTGCTTTATGTCAACGTCGGAAAATGGAAGGCTCGCTTTAGAATAATCGAAAATCTCATCTGTAGCTCTGTCTAAATTATGCATCTCACTATAGATCTGCTTAGCATAAAGTTTAAAATACTCATTTAGCTTATCATTTGGGAAACGATGGTTGAAGAAGTGAGCCTGACGCTCAATCTTGTGCATAGAAGTTTTAACGGCATGTGTTACATTGATAGTATCTTCTTGTCGGCTCATGATACGCAAGTACATGTTTTCATGTCTGAGATGTTCTTCTTCTACGTCTTGTTGGCTCTTTGCTGCGACCTCAATACCTTTGCTAGCTTTTACGGCAGTATTTTTGATGATTTCTAGTTGTTGTGCTATTGAGGGGTTGTTCTTTATCAACTCATTAGTTGTTTTTATGATACTCTCAACGTCTCTACCCGCTTTTCGTATATTTTTCGTCTGTTCTGATCCATGGTGTTGACGTTGATAGACTTTCCATTGGTCGAATGCTTCAATTTGGAGTAATATAAAATCTTTTAGTTCTTTATATTCAGGGGTGGAAGTGAAATCTTGACGGTTAGTTGCATCAATGATGCCTGGATTGCCATCCTTAGTGATGTCAACTATACCAATTAACTCACGTGTGCTGACTTTGTCGAACAGATTCTGCCACATACGTTTGTCAATACCCAAAATATCACGTTTCTTGTCAGACGACTCCTCTTGTTCTGCAAATGGAGTAGTAATTATACCATCTCTATATATTTTCACCCCATCAATAGTTGCGTCAATATATTTTTTCCTAAAAGCAGTACGTGCATTTCCATCAAAATAATATAACTGCATTGATACACCACCAAAACTCTGAATTGAGGTATGCGAAATTTCTATCTTGCCAGTGTTCTCATTAAATAATAGGCATTCTTGTTTATTATCCATGAATTTTATTGACGCAGATACTGTTGCTAGTTCTCTGCCATCTATTTTGTATTCGTCAGACCATGCATCAATTTTATATTCTGGAACGATGACATGTATGTTGAATGGGAATTTAGGCTTTTCGAACGGAGAGACAATTCGAGATGTTTCACGTAACAGCCGCACTATATCTTTCTTCTGCCAAACATCTCTAGCATTAGTAATAGTTAAGGTTGTACCATGCTTTCTATCATTTGTTGAAGGTATGAATGAATAATTGTTCTCAATATCAGTAAACAAACGGATTTCATTTGGCGTTTCAAATGATTTGTCGTAATACTTGCTCCAATCCACATCAACACTTAACCATGAGTCCGAATCTTCTTGTTTAGTGCAAATGTTCAATTTATCTCCGAGTTTGTCCACAGCAAAGCGTCCGATCCCCTTTTCTCCAACACATCTTCGTTCAAATGGTTTTGGAGATTTTGGGTTAGTTCGTTTGCTGGATGTTCCTATAACCATCCATTTGTCACGTACATCCGCAAATGACATACCGATTCCATTGTCCTTTATACTGATTACGGAAGATTTGTTTTTTGAACCAACATTTTGAAATGTTACAGTAACTTCCGTAGCATTGGCATCATAACAATTTTTGATTAATTCAAAAAGAGCAGTGACACGATCTGTTATCAAATCACGTCCTATCAATCGAAAAGTGCTTATGTCAAATCGCCATTTCAATGTGTGGTCATTGTTCATTTTTTTCTATTTGTGATTTCTAATATGTTGTTTAATACTTTCTGCAATAACTGTTCCCAATGCTGGTGGAACCGCGTTTCCAATATAGCGTGATGCTTTGGACAAAGAAACCTCTTGCTCATTGGGAAAGAACTTGTATGAAACAGGGAATGTTTGGAACATAGCTGCCTCTCGTGCTGAAATTGCCCTGTTCTGTTCTGGATGCCCAAAACGGCCATTGCCAATCCCTGTGCATAGGGTTGTCATCGTTGGAGCAGGTTCTTCCCATACCATACGCCCGTAAACACTACCGAAACTTTTACCGCTTTCTTTCTTGTGACAATCTAAGAGCAATTCTTCCGGCCAGTCTTTCCAGCTTCCTCCATATGGTGTTGCTAACATTCTACGCATATTTAAAGGAGACAACTCTCGGCTGCGATGTAATGGATCCGAAGGACAAGTTCCGCCAGCTAATATCGGTGGAAGATTGCTAATAACATCTCGTACAGTAACATAGTGATCTTTGGTGTGAGTGGGAGGAATTAGCTCAATCTTTCCGAATCTTGAAGCCAACAGCACCAAGCGCCTACGAGTCTGCGGTATCCCATAATTAGGACAATATACGACTTTGTATCCTACATTATAACCTTCTTCCTTCAACACCTTCACGAAATCTGCCAAAACAGACTTTAACTTAAATGAAGCAATGGCAGGAACGTTCTCCATTGTTACGATATCCGGATGTACCTCTTTTACCAAGCGCCCGAATTCGTACAATAAGTTGTATTTGTCCTTATCTTTGTTCTTATTCTTAAATGCATACGAAGAGAAAGGTTGACATGGTGCACATCCTGCTAAAATCCTTATAGACTTTTTAGAATATAAGGGACTGATGTCTTCCTTGGTAACTTGTCGGATATCTTTATAATTAAATTTTGCTTCATTATTTGTTTCGTAAGCATATTGACAAGTCGAATCCAAATCAAAGCCAGCTAATATTTTGAATCCTGCAGACTTCATTCCATAACTAAGCCCACCTATTCCACAGAATAAGTCAACCACTTCTATGGCTGGTAGCCTTCCACGTCTTTTATGTACTTTACCTTGAGTCATATCTGTTCTCTGTTCCTCGTAAGATTCAATGGATGGGTACATGACCCGCTTCTTTCGTTTCTATTATTATTTTACTTTCAGTCGGTTTTGCTGCCTATAGGAGCAGCGGCCTTAATTATATTCCTCTGTCATGAGGTTTTATGATACCCACATCTCGTATAATGCCACTGCACCGAGATGCCATAATTTAGTTTCTTCGCGTTCCAATTGTTGATAAACGTTGGAGGCATAGAATTTCCGCATGGCTTCCTGTATCGTGCAATGATGCTCGTCGGCATACATTGCTGAAACCGACGATACCTTGCCTGGCAATAACAGATGAAGGTTTTGATTTGTTATATCTAAATTTTTTTTGAGTTCTGATTCCAAAGTATCTGACTGAATACTTTTATCGAGTGTATTGCTGGGATTGCCAAGCAAATTGTCGATTTCTTCCATCAACCATTGGCGGCTTTGGGTATGCAACACCTCATAGTTGTTAGCCAAATAATCTGCCACACCCGAATCGAAGAATAAGGATGCTGCTTCTACACCATCAATGTTCTTTGCTGTTTTGTATTGTTCGATGCAGAACGAAACAAAATATGATTTTTCTATTTCTGACTGTGGCATACTCTATATTGAAAATAGTTTCAATCTGCAAATATAAATAAAAAATTAATAATGTGGAAGAGAAAATGAAAAAATATTTATATTTTTCAGCGAATTGGAGACATAATAGGGCAAAATGATTAGGGGATGCAGTGAAAAGAGAACGTTGGGACTCAATTTCCCGTGCTCACTCTCATCAAATATCCAATTGCAGTAGTTATTCAGGACTACATTGATTGCTCATCTACTGGCTGGAGAAAAAATACCTGGCCGTATTGTATTCTCCAAAACCCCTGTTTTTGTTGATTTTGCAATGCTGCACAAGCAAAAAAACAACCCTAACGAACAACGATAACGATAAAAGTGTAGAGTTTAGAGTGTAGAGTTTAGAGTGTAGAGTTGAAAAGTTATAAGAGTGTAGAGATTACAGAAATTTTAATTCGACGGAGTCAAATCAACTGCTATCTAGTATCTAATATCTCCTAACTTATATCTTCTAACTGATATCTTGTATCTATAAACTGGTATTTTATTCGACTTGCTTTCTTTCTTCTTTCTCTGTTCTTTCTTCTTACTTATAAATAATCAAAGACTTTGTTATGCAGTAGGATAATCTTAAATAATTATCCTACTGCAACTTTGATGCACATACGCGCGAGGTCAATAGTGGAAAATTTGACCTCGCGTATAATTTAGATGCAAGAAGGACAAACTAAGACAAACTAAGACAAAGAGTGCCAAACCGGGACAAACTGGGACAAAGCCTACCCTTTAGTTTTCATTTTGCCGTATATTTGCAGTCGGTTGGTAGAGTTTAATTCAGTTCACGATTATCGGTTATCGGTTCACAGTTAATTATATGCTGGATACATAGTGGAGAGATTATAGTAGAAAGTGGAAAAGTGCAAGAGTGTAAGAGTGTATTGCAGTGCAGCACCTTGCAACACGGAACTAAAAACATTATAAGAAATGACCGTAAACATTATAAGGAACAGACCGATTTCTTATAAGTTTGACTTTAACTGAAATAAGTCTACAATAATTAACACTTTGTTACTGACTTTGTATACACTTCAATTGGATCCTTACTGAATGTATCTGCAAAGTATGCTTTCTTTTACTTAAAACGTCTACATTGTTT
>JAZRXL010000065.1:0-24861 GCA_045600225.1 Paludibacteraceae bacterium | reverse complement strand
GGGAAGGTTGCATACGCGTTACTCACCCGTGCGCCGGTCGTCAGCGGAGCAAGCTCCCTGTTACCCCTCGACTTGCATGTGTTAGGCCTGTCGCTAGCGTTCATCCTGAGCCAGGATCAAACTCTCCGTTGTATAAAAAGTTTTGTTTATTGTTTCCTCAGCCCAAGCTTCACTTTTCCTTGACTTATCGTCGGAATTGATGATCTCCATCCTAAAATGGAGCCCTTTCCCTTGTTTCTTTTTTGCTGTCTCGATCAATTTCCTCAAAGATCTCTCTTTTATGTCCCCCTCGCCGTCGTCTGGGGTGCTTCCTTTCCGAAAGCGTGTGCAAAATTACACCTCTTTTCCTTTACCACCAAATACTTTACAATGTTTTTTTTAAAGTTTTTTATAATACGTTGGTTTTCAAGGAGAAAAATTTTTATCGAATAATTTTTATTCATAGATATTTTCAAAAAACAGGAGAATGCACAAACAAATAAGTCGTCACAGAAGGATTCTATGACGACTTACTGTTGAAAAAACAAGGGTACTTAATACTCTACTTCAAATTCAACACGACGATTTTTCGCACGACCAGCCGCGGTTGCATTGCTTTCTAAAGGCAAGATATCTCCCAAACCAATTGAACTTATTCGTGATACTTCAACTCCTTTGTTCACCAAATAAGTCTTCACAGCGTTCGCACGATCTATCGATAACACTTTGTTCTTTTCCGGATCGCCTGATGCATCCGTGTGTCCTACAATACTCAACTTATAGGAAGGATTCTCTTGCATTATATTCACAATCTCATCTAAGACCTTATAAGATGATTTCTTGATAATAGACTTAGAACTTTCAAATTGAATACCAGTCAATGCTTTCTTAAACACTTCCTTCACCTCTTCCTTCACTTCAGGGCAACCATTTTCCATTCCTGGAGCAGCAATCTGAGGACATTTATCCAAATAATCTGGAATACCATCTCCATCACTATCCATCAGACATCCTGCTGCATCTACAAAACCTTTGGCTTCCGAAGGAGTGTTAGGACACTTATCCATATAATCAGGCACGCCATCTCCATCCCCGTCCAATGGACAACCCAATGAATCAACCGCAACACCCTCTGGCGTATCCGAGCACCTATCCAAATAGTCAGGCACTCCATCACCATCTGCATCCAATGGACAACCTAAAGAATCGACCGCAACACCCTCTGGCGTATCCGAGCATCTATCCAAATAGTCAGGCACTCCATCTCCATCTCCATCCAATGGACAACCCAATGAATCAACCGCAACGCCGACAGGTGTATTTGGGCAAAGGTCTTGTGCATCAGGAATACCATCCTTATCTTCATCTTTGATACGATCTTTATACCCAAAGACAAATGCAAGTCCTAGATTAGCCCTCAAACTTCTATCATTAGAAGGAAATTTAACATCATCACATTTTGCATACCTCAAAGGAATATTGTCCATTGCCATATAAAGATTGACAGGACCCAAGTTTAGATCCAAACCTGCACTGAGGTTGTTCCATTCACCATCAAACAAGCCATAAGTAACCGAAAGAGACACCCATCTATTAGGTCTGAAACTTGCAGAAAGGAGGAATTCCTCCCATGCAGTTCTTCGGAACAAATATGTTTTAGACAAGACGCCTAGCCCTATTCTATCTTTCCACAAAGAGAACTCAGCACCCACATTAAATTTTGCACACAATGAAGAGGTATAAGCTTTGGGATTCTCATTTACCTGATATAGGTCTTTCAATTGTTCTCCATAATCTTTAAAGTAGTTAGTCGAATCATCATTTATATCATAAGAAGCACCATCAAAGACAAAGTCATTCTTTTTATCCAATTGAACAAGCTCCTTATTCCAACGAATAAAGCCCAAATCCAAAACACCTGCCGACAACTGCAAATATGGCAGCACCTGATATGAAACACCTAAATCTAAGGCTGCTCCATAGCCCTTAGGTTTTATATAACATGAAACACTTTGGTCATCATCAAACTCCACTTCATCAATCTGACCCGTTTCGTTAGGGACAAATCGCAATCCTGGAATAGAACCATGAATAGACGCATCCCCCTTCAAAGACCATTTCTGTTCATTTCCTATAAGTTTTACTTTATAAAAATCAGTATATAGATTGTCATGTCCTAACAAAAATTTAAACTTTCCACCCAAAGAAAGTTTTTCATTCACTTTTTTGGAATACCCTACTGCAATCTCCGAAAAAACAGTTGAGCTAGCAGATAAACGATTCAACCTAAAATCATAGACTTCATGATTTGCCATTCCTCCAAACACGATACCTGGTATCTGATGCGGCACAATCACCATCGTTTCCATTCTATTCGAAATGCCAACCGTTAAGTAATCATTATGTTTCAAGCGAAGTCCAAAATCAATCAAATCTATTCGATATGCAGCAAAGACTCTCTCTTTGAATTTCAGTTTATTCAAAAAATTATCCATTCCGGAAGAGTTTCTGTCCATAAATAAGACAGTACTCTTTTCTCCATTAATTTCAACATTCTGGAATATATCATCAAAGGTGAAACGGCTATTACCACCTGCAACCCCTATCATTGACAGTCCAGGCATACCAATGTAAAATTTCCCTTCAGGTTGAAAAGAAGGATTTACCTTATGTTGACGAGGATTGTATTTATCAAAATAGAGCGTATTGCTTATCTGAGCATTGACAAATAAGGAGCATGTAGCAAAAGCAATGCATGCAAATGTTTTCATAAAACTAATCTTCATATTCAATCCCCCTTTCAAAATTTATTCAACGATAATTTTGCCTTTACATATGCGCTAAGAGTAGCCTTAAACAAGTAGTCGGAAGACAAATAGAATAAAGACCCTCCAGAAGATTGCAATCCATATAGAAGCACAATATCCTTTACTCTTCTCAACTTTTCATTTTCAGAGGAATCGTATTCAAACTTAACATCTGAATAAGAGGAACTATAAAACATCTTAGAAGAAGGATCTATCTCCGATGATTCTATGTAGGCGCTTCTTCTCAAACTCTCATCCTCAGCCTGAACTATGGTATAAGTCGTAGGTGACGAGAATATCGTATCCGTATAAAGGAATCTCAACTCTAAGTCTACAGAAAAAGGTAATTGATTTTCCACATTCACCTTCAGAACAATGTTCTCCAACGAATCTATAGGGTTTCCATCTCCAAAAACATTATTAAATCCAACCCCATGCAAAGTGTCTGAGGCACTCACATTTATGGATTTGGCCATAATAGGCAATGGAATATCTTTCTCAGACAGAATGTCTTTCAAGTTAAAAACAGAATCCTTTGAAGAGAAATTTCCTCCTGCTCCTCTATGAAGGAAAACATCCGGCAATGAAATGCTCACCGTTCCTATTGGTGCATCTAAAGCGGTTTCTACTACTAAATCGTCTGAAATATTTGACAAATCATATTCTTCCTCATTACAAGACATCAACAAAAAGAGAGGAAGCATGCAGAGGAGATTCCTCGCATTTATTTTAAAACGACAAAATTCAATCATATAGAAACTTTTTTAATTTATTATCGATTCTCAAATATAGCAGAAATAAGATGATAATGCAAAAATACTGACTAAAATTCTTAATGTTTCTTTACATCTTTTGAATTACGTCTTATAAAAAAAAGGACCACCCAATGGGCGATCCTTTTTGAAAAACTTTTTTATCTCTTACTTAATGATCTTCTCTAACTTGCTTACATTCTCAGCAATTTCCTGATCTGGCAATTCATAGTTAGTCAAATCTCCGGAAATATATTGGTCGTAAGCTGTCATATCGATCAAACCGTGTCCAGACAAGTTGAAAAGAATAACTTTTCCTTTGCCTTCCTCTTTACACTTCTTCGCTTCGCGGATTGCGGTAGCAATAGCGTGAGAAGATTCAGGAGCAGGGATGATACCCTCTGCCTTAGCAAACAATGTAGCAGCTTCAAAGGTTTCAAGTTGTGGAATATCGACACCTCTCATCATACCGTCTTTGATCAATTGGCTCACGATGGTACCAGCTCCATGGTAACGAAGTCCACCAGCATGGATATGTGCAGGTGAGAAATTGTGGCCCAAAGTATACATTGGCAACATTGGGGTGTAACCAGCCTCGTCTCCGAAGTCATATTGGAAGACACCGCGTGTTAACTTAGGACAAGAAGCTGGTTCTGCAGCCAAGAATTCAGTTTTCTTTCCGTCTAAGATATTGTGACGCATGAATGGGAAGGAAACACCTCCGAAGTTAGAACCACCACCGAAGCAACCAATCACAATGTCTGGATATTCACCAGCCATAGCCATTTGCTTCTCTGCCTCCAAACCAATAATTGTTTGGTGAAGAGTTACGTGGTTCAACACGCTACCCAATACATATTTGCAATTAGGCGTTTGCATTGCCAATTCAACAGCCTCGGAAATTGCAGTACCCAAACTACCTTGGTAGTTAGGATTCTTGGTCAAGATATCTTTACCTGCACGGGTAGTCATACTTGGAGAAGGTACCACTTGTGCACCATAGGTTTGCATGATAGAGCGACGGTAAGGTTTCTGGTTGTAGCTGATCTTTACCATATAAACGGCCAACTCCAAATCGAATGCCTTTGCTGCGTAGGAAAGGGCTGCACCCCATTGACCTGCACCAGTCTCCGTTGTGATATTAGTAACACCCTCTTTCTTACAATAGTATGCTTGAGCCAACGCAGAGTTCAGTTTGTGAGAACCAACAGGGCTAACGCTCTCATTTTTGAAGTAGATGTGAGCAGGAGTATCCAATGCCTTCTCCAAACCATAAGCTCTCACAAGAGGAGTGGAACGGTAGCTCTTATACATATCACGAACTTCGTCTGGAATATCAATCCATGCATCAGTTGTATTCAACTCTTGCTCAGAACAAGCTCGGTTGAAAAGGCCACACATTTCGTCGACCGTAATAGGTTGCTTTGTTTGTGGATTCAACATTGGGAGTGGCTTGTTTTTCATATCAGCCACAATATTATACCACTGTCTTGGTATTTCATTCTCTGTCAAAAAGAATCTTTTTTGCTTTTCCATCATAAAATGTTTTTATTATTCACCATCTATATTCCTCAACGGAACTTTACTCTTTTATTTTTACGCTTTTAATCTTTTAGATGATTTCGAGGTTGTTTTTTTCTCTGTCACATCATCCTTTGTTTTTGCACATTTTGCTTCCAAATCTGCAATCAATTTACCTTGAGCTTCAATTGTTTGCAACAATGAGTTCAACTCTTCATTATCCACGCCTTCTGGGAAGAACGAATTAACTCTTGCCATAAAGTCACTTACTACATTCATATAATTCATAAATGCATCGAATGGAGTGTCATATGGACTAAAATGACTATGCACAGCTCCATCTGAGAAGTACTTAGTAGACATGTAGTAATAATGGTCGCTTGACTGAAGGTAGTACCAATCCTGAAGCAATCTTTTATCGTTAGACAATCTTACTCTTTCACCTATCGAATTCAATTTATCGAATGCAGATCGTTGCAATTCATTTCCCAACCATGCAGACAAATCTCGTTCCTCATCTGCCCAAGACATTGGATAAGGAACATTAATTTGGTCTATCGGTTTTCTTGAATCGAACACTTGGGATGGTGTTTGGAAGTCGATGCCCATCTGGTCAGCAAAATAAGGAAGGGCCTTTAAGAATTCAAAGATACCAGTACCTGCACTTTGCATCTCACCAAACGTCTCATAATTCATAAACAAATTAACAACATCCTCAGACTCAGAACCATCTTTTATCCATCCCATAAACTTATCAGCCGTCAATGGATACTGGTTCCAACTCCAATCAGAGAAACGGAATGTAACATCATCGCTCAACTTAAAGTTCTTCAAAAGTATCTTTAGACGAGGATTGTTTGCACAGCAATAAACATAGTTAGGACTTTTCCATCCCAATACATGCTTTGCACCCTCTGTCAACATACCCTTGAATCCCATGTTTGCAACACGCTCTCCTATATCATCAGAATAAATCAACTCTGTATTTCTAAATACTGTAGGTTTACATCCGAACAAGTTTTGGATCTTCTTCATGTGAGCTTTAACCTGCAATTCGAACTCGTCGTCATCATCACGAAGAGATGCCAATGAGTGAGCATAAGTCTCTGCCAAGAATTCCACGCAACCTGTTTTTGCCAACTCTTTGAAAGAGTCTATCACCTCAGGAGCATAAAGTTCCAATTGTTCAAGTGCAATTCCAGAAATAGAATAAGCCACCTTAAACTTTCCATTAGTATCCTTGATCATTTGAAGGATAGTCTGGTTTGCAGGCAAATAACAATTACGAGCAATACGAGTTATGATCTCCTCATTGCTATAATCATCATAATAGTAATGATCACTTCCGATATCAAAAAAACGATACCTTTTCAATCTAAAAGGTTGATGTATCTGAAAATAGAAACAAACTGACTTCATATATGGATTATTTTTTTATTATCAAACTAAAAGTATCAATACCAATTCAACACCTTATTATATACCTGTCTTACTTTTTGCGCAGCGTACTCCCACTTTATCTCATCCACTTCCCTCTTTCCTTCTGTTTTCAAGAAGTTGTACATGGAAGGATAGGTAATGATCGAGTAGATGGCATCTGCCATGGCATCAATATCCCAATAATCAATCTTGATAGCATTCGATAAAATCTCAGCACAACCTGATTGTTTAGAGATAATGGTTGGCACACCCACTTGCATAGCCTCCAACGGAGATATACCAAATGGCTCAGACACCGACGGCATAATATATACATCACTTGACTTTAGCATCTCATAAACCTCTTTTCCTTTTAGGAATCCAGTAAAGTGGAATCTATCAGTGATATTACGATATGCTGCATGTCGAATCATCTTTTCCATCATATCACCACTACCA
Organism: Paludibacteraceae bacterium; assembly: GCA_045600225.1. Lineage (GTDB taxonomy): Bacteria > Bacteroidota > Bacteroidia > Bacteroidales > Paludibacteraceae > UBA1181. The sequence continues at coordinate 17,924 of JAZRXL010000065.1, read as the reverse complement.
GCCATGACAAATCGAACATTTTTAGTTCTTTGTAGAACACGGTAAGCAGCCTCAACAAAATATTCAGGCCCTTTTTGCATAGTGATACGACCCAAGAAAGTCACCACCTTATCCTTAGTACCATTGCGAGACTCCAACGCCGCAATTTCAGGGTTCAAAGGTTCCACCGCATTATGAACAGTTGTTACCTTTGCAGGGTCTATGTGATAGCGATTAATAACCGTGTCGCGAGTTAAATTACTAACAGTAATAATATGATCAGCATGATCCATTCCTGCCTTCTCGATATTATAAACAACAGGGTTTACATTTCCTCTACTTCGATCGAAATCAGTAGCATGGACATGTATAACCAAAGGTTTGCCTGACACATATTTAGCGTGTATACCAGCAGGATAGGTCAACCAATCATGAGAGTGAATAATATCGAAATCCATTGCACGGCAAACAACGCCTGCCACTGCATCATAATTACGAATTTCTTCTTGTAGGTTGTTCGGATAACGTCCAGAGAATTCAACCGACCCTATTCCATTCACTCCGATATGGTTATTATCTTCTCTGATACAATCACGATAGTGATAGTATTCTTCTGGAGAAAGACGACCATCCAATTCATTATTCAAGTAATTCCAATCTGGCTCACGCCAACAAATAGGAACCTTATTTGCAGGTATAATCTTCAAAAAACTTTGGTCTTCATCGCCCCATGGTTTAGGCAACATGAAGGTAATCTCCATGTCTGATTGAACAGACATACCTCTGGTCAATCCGTAACTTGCCGTACCCAAACCTCCTAGAATATGAGGAGGGAACTCCCAACCAAACATTAACGCTTTCATATTCAGTCTTTGTTATAGTTTTTCAATATCTTCAACACTCGTAAAACCTCCGCCACATTCATCGCATAAGAAATACCACCTCTTCCTTTGAATGGAGGATTTCCGTCATACATCTCCGAAAGTGTACCAATACAACTTAGATACATCTCCTCTTCAAAACCAATCAGCGTTCTTTCTGCGAACGAACATCCGCTATTCTTGTAAACATTCAAATAAGCCTCCAAATAGGTTCCTATCAACCAAGGCCAAACTGCACCTTGGAAAGCAGAGAAATCACGATCTCTTTGAGAACCATCACAATTACCATGGTAATTAGGACTCTTAGGACTCAAAGAACGAAGACCTTTGGGAGTCAACAATTCCTTCGTAGAAATGTCTACAATAGATTTCTTTTGTTTGTTTTCCAATGGAGAGTATTTTAAAGAGACTGCCCACAACATATTTGGGCGAACAGACATCTCCCTATAGTTCTCTGCAACGAAGTCGCACAAATAAAAACCATTCCAAAAGGTTGGAGCAAAATTGGTTTTTACCTTATCTGCATAGAAAGTAAGACTTTCCGAGAAATAACCATCTCCATTCAATGATGACAATTCTGCCACAAATCGAAGTGCATTATACCACAACGCATTAATTTCAACCACATACCCACTTCGTGGCGTGATTGGGCGTCCGTCGCATTCCGAATTCATCCATGTCACAGGTTTTTCCCAACCATTTACATGAAGCAATCCATTGTTATGCACAAACAAATTTGGATGTTTTTGCATCAAGATATACTCTAAGATCTCTTTTAGTATATCTCCATACATTTTCCACGCCTGCTCATTCGAGGTCTCCTTTGCATACTCCTGGATTGCCCAGATCACCCAAAGAAGGACATCCGGATCTTCCATTCCACAGACATCCCTGTCTACTGGTTTTCCATTCATAAAATTACGAATGCCAGGAATCATAGTTGCCATGATTTTCTCAAATCCCGTCAGATCATCAAATGCCAAAGAAACTCCCGGCAAAGAGATAAACATATCTCTTGCACGGCATTTGAACCAAGGATAACCTGCCAACAGATACAACTCTTCAGGATTCTTTCTGTTGAAGAATTGTTGAGCAGAATTTTTTAAACAATTAAAGAAACTTGTTCTTGTCGTTCTCTTTGAAACTTCTTCGTAGTAAATCTCAGATAAATCTGTAGAACGCACATCACTGACACCTGCAGAAAAAATCACAGACTCACCTCGCTTAATTGGCACCTCAAAATATCCAGGAACAAAAAGATCTTCTTTAAAATAGTAACCGCGTTCCAACTCCTTCGGATATTCAATTCCTTTATTCCAATGTGGCTGAGAAACAAACGTCATTTGTTTATTGAACTGCATGTACAATGTAGGATAACCCTGATACATGCACATGGAGATTCCATTGTCAATCTCATGATAAGAAGTGTCTGCTTGATAATTTTCAACACTCAAATCATTCACATTACGGAATGCCAAGAATGGACTAAAACGAAGTATCGTTGGAGAATTTGCCTCAAGCAAAGTATATTTAATCAAAATTCTATTCTCGTACGAAATAAAGACTTTTTCTTTTGACAAAACTACACCACCAACCCTATAGATTCCACAAGGAACGACATCGCAATTGAATTCTCGCATATACTTGTGACCCTTAGGTGAATAGTGATCTCCTTCATATTTATGAAGTCCAAGATTAAATGCAGCACCGTGCTGAACAACTGTTTCGTCCAAAGAAGACAACATCACATGGTTATCATTGTCCATGTTCTTTATTGGAATTACCAACAGACCATGGTACTTTCGTGTGTTGCAACCCACCACTGTGGTACAATGGTAAGCTCCGGATTTATTTGTGCGCAACATCTCTCGAGACAAAGATTGCTCAAGATTAGTCAGAAGCATTTTATCAAATCTTAGATAACTCATATACGTCCTTATTTTTCAATCATTTTACTCACCAAACATCATAAACAACGGCAATCCCCGTTGGAGGTCTAAATTTAAACATTTTTTACATAATCAAGAAATTAAAGTTTACATTTTTCTAAAACAAGGCTAAAAACGCGATGTTTTCACCTCTTTTTTGTGCGACACGGAACTTTCTCTTGCTCTAATGCAAATTATTTAATTACTTTGCGAACACTAAAAAAAATTTCTCTTATGTTTCTAATTGTAGATAGCGGTTCAACAAAAAGTGATATGAAATGGGTTGAGAACAACCAAGTGGTTTACGAATGTTGCAAAGCTGGCATCAATCCTTTTTATCAAGATGAGTCATCCATTTTTGACACAATAAAAGACTGCTGTCCGCCCAAGATTCAAGAGAATACCCAAAATGTCTTTTTCTATGGTGCAGGATGCTCTTTCCAAGAGAAATGCAACATGGTCAAACGTCCATTGGAAAAGTATTTTCCCAATGCCAAAGTTGAGGTCTTTAATGATTTATTAGGAGCAGCGAGATCCCTATTCAAGCACTCATCCGGCATTGCGTGTATACTCGGAACAGGCTCCAATTCTTGCATTTATAACGGAGAAAAGATAACAAAAAACGTACCACCCCTTGGTTTTATTTTAGGAGATGAAGGTAGCGGTGCCGTGTTGGGAAAACTTTTCATAAGCGATATTTTAAAGGGAGTTGCACCAAACAATATTGCTCAAAGATTTTTTGACGAGGAGAATATCGACATGCCAAAAATTATGGAATATGTTTACAAGAAATCTTTCCCTAATCGTTTTTTAGCACAGTTCTCACGACATATTTACAATCACAAAGACGAAGAATTCTTTCATGAACTTATCATCCGGAATTTCGATGCATTCTTTGCAAGAAACATAAACCAATACGACAAATCGTTATCAATCGGACTCATAGGTTCCATTGCACATTATTTCAGAGCAGAATTAGAAGAAACTGCGAAAAAACACAACAGATCTATTCAAGCCATCTGTCAAAGTCCTGTTAATGGATTAATTCAGTACCACAAATAACAATTCTTTTTATTTCTTAGATTCCAAAGTCACCAAAGGAACAAACATCTCTTCCAATGAGACACCTCCATGTTGGAATGTGTCTTTGAAATAGGAAACATAGTAGTTATAGTTATTCGGATAGGCAAAGAAATCGTCATTACCTGCAAATATATAACTTGAGCTAACATTAGGAGAAGGCAAACCAATCTTCTCCGGTTGTTTTACGACAAACACCTCTTTTGCGTTATAATCCAAGTTCTTACCGACCTTATATCGCAGATTGGTATTGGTATTCCTATCTCCAATAACCTTAACAGCATTATCTACCCGAATGGTTCCATGGTCTGTGGTTATCATCACCTTCATACCCTTTTCTGCCAACAAATGGAAAAAAGCGACAATGGAAGAGTGTTGAAACCAAGATTTCGTCAACGATCGATAGGCGGCTTCCGTAGATGCCAATTCTCGTATCATTTTAGAGTCTGTTCGTGCATGAGAAAGCATATCCACAAAATTGAAGACAACCACATTCAACTGATTTTTCGAATACTGAGAATATTCAGAAATCAACTTATCACAAGATGCGGAATCATTGATTTTATGATAGGAGAATGTATATTTTTTCCTAAATCTCTCAATTTGAGTTCGGATTAAATCTTCCTCATAGTTGTTCTTTCCTTCCTCTTCTTCCTCTTCCACCCAATACTGGGGGAACATCTCTTTTATTTGTAAGGGCAACAGTCCTGAGAATATTGCATTTCTCGCATATTGCGTTGCCGTAGGAAGGATTGAACTATACATCTCTTCTTCCTTCAACACAAAATCATTATGCAACAACTCCCATATAATGCGCCATTGGTCGAAACGGAAATTATCGAATACAATAAAGAATATGTTTTCCCCACTATCAAGCAAAGGGAATACTTTCTTTTTGAATATCTCATGGCTCAACATTGGATGGTCTGCACCTGGTTGCAACCACGACTCGTAATTCTTTTTTATAAACTTTACAAATGTAGAGTTGGCCTCTTCCTTCTGCATTTTAAGGACCTCTGTCATTTGGTTCTCTGTCTGTTCCAATTCCAACTCCCAATAGACCAACTTCTTGTAAACTTCCATCCAATCTTTATAGGAGAAGGAGTCGTTTATTTGCATACCTATCCTACCAAACTCAGAACGATAATCGTCTGTTGTAGTAGATGATATAATCTCTTTTTTATTCAAATTCTTTTTGATAGACAAAAGGATCTGATTGGGATTTACAGGTTTAATTAGATAATCGGCTATTTTCTTTCCTATTGCCTGATTCATCAAATCCTCCTCTTCACTTTTCGTAATCATAACGACAGGCACCATCGTATCCTTTTCCTTGATGAGAGAAAGAGCCTCCAATCCACTCATACCAGGCATGTTTTCATCCAAGAATACGATATCAAAGTGCTCCTCTGCACAGGCTTGAACAGCATCTTGACCATTATTCACACAAACCACTTCATAACCTTTCGACTCAAGGAATAACACATGCGCCTTCAAAAGGTCTATTTCATCATCTGCCCATAAGATTCTATCCTTTTTCATAATCAAACCTGTTCAGTTACACTTATCGATTCAAATACAATCTCTTATAAAGCTCCATATACACATTAATGTTACCCGATGATTTAAGAACTTCAAAATTCTCTTTTGAGATAACAATGTTTCTATATGGCACACTACCAAACGAAGCTTTCACATCAGCACTCTTAACTATCTGTTTTAGATAAGACACACCCAAATCGGCAGAAGCGAATGTGCTCACAACAAACAAATGAGAGAAGTCTTTGGAAGAGACCTCAACAACATTCAAGTTCAACAACGCATGGTTGGTCGAATTATATTTGTTAATTGCATTTACCACAGCCTCAACATCCGGATTACCCGACGAAACCATCATAACAAACAGATGTTGCGCCGACGGATCGTAAGTATACAAACCTTTGTATTTCTTCAACTCTTTTTTGGGAGCCTCCTCTTTAGGTTTCGGTTGAGTTTCTTTCTGCTCCTTCGCCTCCTCCTGTGAAGATTCTTGAGCTTTTTCCTCCTTCAATTCAGGTGCAATCTGAGCCTCATCATTTTTCTTTTCTTCTACGCTCTTCTCTTTATCTATAGCAGAATCCTTCACCTCTTCTTTCTCTTTAGGTGTTTTCGGAGTTGCCCCATTCAAATTGTCACCTTCGTTTACATCCAACTTTTGTTCAGACTTAACCTCTTCAATAGCTTTTTCTTCTCCAATCAATTCCACTGCCACGTTATTATTTCTCTTACGAGTCATAATACTATCCTTGTAGAACTGCTCGTACTGTTCCAATGAGTAACCTCGACCAATCAAATCCAAGTTCTCTGGTGTAATAAGAAGATACTTGTAATCCGAACCATACAATAGTTTTTGGATACCTTCATCTGCGATAACACCATTGATATACCACAAAGCCTCATCGTAATTATCCAAGCCAGAGACAGTCAACACTCCTTTTTGAATGTTCAAATCAAAGTCTTTGATTAAGAACTTAGTAAAGTTGTACATAGCGGTCTCGTAAAGCAATTTGTTTTGATTTACCTTCGTAGTATCCGTCATCAACTTAAACAAGTAAGGTGTTTTATAATTTACAGTGAAACCACTATTAATGACAACACCATTCTCTGCCGCCTCCTCTTTTCTCGCTTCCTCTCGCAAAGCCATCAAGCCACCAACAGAAGTTCCCTCAGAAGGAATATTTCCTTGATTAATCAGAGCCAAAATGTCTTTTGCCATTGAAGACACATCACTTGCTGGATAGCGATCCAACAGATTCTCCAAAGAAGCAGCGAAAGTGTCCTTATCCATTGTTTTCCCTATGCACAATGAATTTAACAACAAGAACTTAGGCATCAACGAAGAGACTGGATAGTTAGCCTCCATATACTTTGTGTTGTTCTTCACTACATCAAATTCTCCTTTCAAATAAGATGCATAAGTCAACTCGTACAACGAGTCTTGTTCCACCTGCATTCTCTCCAACTTCGCCTTAAAGTCTGGATTAGACAAGATACGAGCGTACTTACTTTGAGGATACTCAGCAATTAAGTTTTGACGATACTTGTCTGATAGATCTTGGTTGCTCAACTTACCAGCAATACGATAGCAACAATAATATGCATCTGCCGCACGAGGATCTTCTGGATAGCGACGAATAAAGTCCTCATAAGTCTCCAACGCCTTAGGGTAATCCATCAACTTCTCATCGTACACGACAGCCATATTGAAAAGAGAATTAGATAACTCTTCATGAGCCACCTTTTTCTGGTCTTCATTGAATGGAATTTGCTTCAAATAATATTCAGGGCGTTTTGGATTTTGATCTGCCGGAATCGTTTTATCCTTTAAATCGACATCAGTCTTTATGGAATCACCAAACAGAACACCCATCGCCTCTAAATCCAACTTATCAGTCAGATCCTCTTCTGCAAACACCATAATGGATTTGTTCCTACGGTTCCAGTTATCCTCCAATCGTCTTTGTCCGAATTTACGACGGAACTCCAACTTACCCTTATCTACCGTAGCCTTGTTATAGAAATACCAAGACGAACCTTGATTCATTCCCAAAGCACGGCTATCCATCACAGCCATATTTTCTATTTCAAGGTCTAATTGTCTTTGCTCCTCTCGCTCTCTTTCCAATCGTTCTCTTTCTCGTCTTTCCTCATCCACCACTTTTTGGATGGCTCTATTGACAGCGCTCGACAAATCCTGTTTTGAAGCCACAGACAATTTCAACAAACTATCCTGAAGAGCAACCACATCATAATTTTGAACCAACTCATCTAACACTTGTGAGAGTTGAGACACACGAAGATAATCATCATGTTTCTGGTCTATGATAGAAGAAGCCTCAGCGAAACAAGGTTGTGCCTTCACATAGTGTTTTCTACCATAATGGATATCTCCCATCGTAATAAGTGTCTGAGCCTTCTCCAAGCCATTACGTACACTCGTGTCTGCTGATGTTTGGTAATATTGCAAAGCCTTTGCGGTATCTGGTTTTGCCAGATATATATTACCCATTGCATAATAGATCTGATCTAAATAATCCGCGTTGTTACGGTTTTTGGCCATCTTGTTCAAACGCTTGATAAGGTAAGAATCCGAAGTACCAGACACCACCTCAGTCTGCAAGATATTTGCATTGAAAGTCATCTGATAAGTTGGATTTGCCTTTATGACTTTTTCATAATAATCATAAGCCTGTTGCTTGTCGCCAAGCATTTGATAAATCTGAGCAATCACAAAATAGAAACGAGTTCTCTGCACCCTATCCTTCTCTGTTGAAGCCGCCTTCAACAAATAAGGTAGAGACTCTGAATATTCCTTATGAGCCAACAACACATCTGCCTTTGTTCCATAATAAAGGTTCTCGACATCATAAGTCACCTTATCCTCATCTATTTTACTCAAAATCTCATCCGACTCATACAACCAACCCAACTCCTTCAACGCACGCGCCTTCCATAAGGATGCCAGCATCACCAACTTCTCATCTCCCGAGAAATGTTTTGTAACATAAGTAAATGTAGCCGAAGCAGCTAAATAATCATTGGAATAGTATTTGGCCTTACCTAACAACATCCAAACCTCATCCATATAACTATTGAATTCCTCTTGGTTATAGAAAGCGGCATAGGCAGGATCGCGCATTTTTTCATAGTTCTTCTTTGGCTTCTTCTGCATCGAGTGCTCTTGAATTGCCAATTCACACTTTTCGATGGTTCGAACCATATCTCCCGAAGCAACACCCTCTGTCGACTTGTCACTTATGGCAAACACTGGTATTACGTGGGAATAGTCAGGAGCATAAGCCGCATCCACCTTCTTATACCCTTTCTTAAATGATTCATTCGCATTATAATACACATTAAATCGAGTATTTAATGCTTGATACTTTCTATTGAAAGCCGTGTTTTTCTTCATATCGCACCCCACTAGGAGAAGAGCAATACTTAACAGAAAAATATATAATTGTTCCTTTTTCAATTTCAAAAAATCTAATTCGTACTAAACATATGCCTATGTTCATAACTGAAAACATGCATAAAAATTGCGTTGCACAAACAACGCTTTGCAAAGATAATTGATAATTTCAGTAATTCATAATTATACACTCCTAATTCTTTATTATTGATTATCTTTGCGATATAAAATCAAGACAATGGAAAATCAAAATAGAATCATTTCTCACATAGTTGCCATAGCTGTCATGATGATATGGAGTGAGACATTTGTTTCTTCTAAAATTGTGCTGAATGCAGGATTGAGAGCCGTAGATCTTTTCTTCTTCCGATTCCTGTTAGCCTACATTTGCATTTGGTTTGTTTGTCACAAAAAAATATGGACAGACCATTGGAAGGATGAATTAATTATGATGGCATTGGGCGTAAGCGGTGGTGCATTATATTTTGTTCTAGAGAATCAAGCCCTATGTCATTCCACCGCAGGGAACGTAGCTATCCTAGTCGGTTCTTGTCCCCTCTACACGGTCTTTTTGGTCTCCATTTTCCACAAAAGCGAACGACTAGGACTTCAACAATTAATAGGAACTATCATTGCATTAGTTGGAATGGTTCTCGTCATATTCAATGGTCAAACACAACTTCATCTTCATCCTAAAGGTGATGCCTTGGCACTAGGAGCAGCCTGGGCTTGGGCTTTCTATTCTCTGCTAATGCACAAGGTGTTAGGGAGATACAGTACTCTTTTCATTACACGAAAAACTTTTGCTTATGGACTTTTAGCTGTCGCACCCTACTTACTCATCCATCCTATGGAAGTAAGCATACAAAAACTATTCCAACCTATTGTCATTGGCAACATTCTCTATTTGAGTCTCATTGCCTCTATGCTATGTTTCTTCTTATGGAACTGGGTACTAAAAAGCATAGGAACCGTTCGTGCAACCAACTATGTATACATGCAATCATTGTTCACCCTACTTTGGGCTTTCATTATCTTAGGAGAGCCCATCACTATTATGGCAGTGATTGGAGCTATTATATTGATTTCAGGTATGATGTTAGCATTAAAAAAGAAGAAAAATGTCGGTTAGTTTAATTATTGTTTTATACATCGGTCTACTATTTACCATATCCTTTGTCACATCGAAAGAAAACAACAATTCTAATTTTTTCGTAGGAAACAGAAACTCCTCTTGGTGGGCTGTAGCGTTAGGAATGGTTGGTGCATCCGTATCTGGTGTCACCTTTGTATCTGTACCTGGTTGGATATCCTCCACCCACTTCACCTATCTGCAAATGGCTGCAGGTTTCATCTTCGGTTACTTTTTAATCGCATACATACTTTTACCTCTTTACTATAAGAAAAATGCAACCTCTATCTATTCCATATTAGAAGAAAAGTTAGGAAAGAGAGGCAGAACCACTGCTGCGTTTTGTTTTTTCCTTACCAAACTATTATCCTCTGCAGTAAAACTTTATGTGGTGGTTTTGATTCTTCATCACATCCTTCAATCAGAATGGGGCATTCCCTTTCCTCTGTTAGTATTCATCTCCATACTTACCGTATGGTTTTACTCTTTTAGAAGTGGAATAAAAACTATTGTATGGACAGATTTTATCCAAACCATATTCCTAATTTTATCGCTACTTCTACTACTTTACACAGCTTGCAACCTTTTGAATTACGACATTAGTACAGCTTACCAAACAATAAAAGGTTCCGAATATTCTACAATATTCAACTTTGATTGGAGTAGCAAGCAGAACTTCTTCAAACAATTCGTCAGCGGTATTTTCATCGTCCTAGTAATGACTGGCATGGATCAGGATATGATGCAAAAAAATCTATCTTGCAAGAATCTAAAAGAAGCACAAAAGAACATGATTTCATACAGTTTCCTTTTCATTCCACTAAACCTTCTTCTTTTGTCGTTGGGTGTACTAATAACGGTTTACTTTAAAGCAAATGGAATAGAAGGGATAACGGGCGACCACCTTCTTCCTTCTTTTGCACAACAATCGGGGAACATTGCTTTTTCTTGTTTTCTAATTGGATTGATAGCCTCAACATTTTCAAGCATAGACTCTGCAATGACCTCTATCACCACAACCATATCGGTGGATTTCCTTGGAAAAGAACCTTCAAAGAAGAGACGTATGCTCATACACGCATCTGTAGGCCTTCTATTTTTCTTTATCGTATTGGGTGTTGAGAAGATCAGAAGCGAACACGCGATCGACATTATCTACAGTCTAGTTTCTTATCTTTATGGACCTGTCTTAGGACTCTTTGGGTACGCACTAAGCAATCAAAAACAGAAAACAGGGAAGTCCATATTTCTTATAGCTATCGGCTCCATTCTCTTATCTCACATCATAAGTGTTGCTCTTAAAGGATGTGGGTATACGATGGGTTATGAGCTACTTTTACTAAATGGATTGTTCATGTGGATCGGACTGAAACTTTTACCGAACAAATAAAAAAAATCCTACACCCAACGGATGTAGGATTTGTACAGAAAAGGCTCTGTCATTAATTTATTAGAACGCCCAACCTAAACGGATTGTTGGTGTTACCATTGGAGAGAACTCAACTGAATGAGCCTCATCAACAGTCTCTGCCTTGTTAACAGAACCATTGGTTGTTGTCTCAACATAAGAACCCTTCTTAACATCAACACCAAGACCAAGACCAAACTCAGCACCCACGAAGATATTTTTTGCGAAGAAATAGTTGAAACCAGCCAAAGCCAAAACTTCAAACTTATTAAGACCTGTGATAACATTCTTTCTAACAACCTTGCTATTAACAGTTTCGCGAACTTCCTTGCTTGCAGTAAGACCGAAACCAACTTCAGCTCCTACATAAGGCTCCAATTTCTTAGTTCCCTCGAATGTATAGTTGAAACCAGGGTTGATAGAGAAAGAAGATACTCTTGTAGACTCTTTTTCCCACTCGTCACCAACCATTCCATTTTCTGAAGCTTCCTTGCTAAGTCCGAATCCAACGCCTAACTTCAACTCGATCTTCTCAGACAAAACATAGATACCTTTGATTTGACCACCAATCAAGTTGATGTCCTCGTAAGTACCGTTCATTGGAGCAAAACCGATTTCAGCCATAAAACTACCTGGATCTGCCTTGAACTCGTTTGACTCAACCTTCGCCTCTTTTACAGAAGTAGAATCAGAAACTGATTGTGCGCTCAATGCCATTGACGACAATAGCATAGTTGCTAAAAACAATTTTTTCATTTTTACTTTATTTTAAGGATTCCTGAACAAACCCACTCCGTCGGAATGGGAATCCCATTTCATTCCGACAGAAGAAATCGTCGGCAAAATTACTAAAAATCAACATTAATCATCAAAAAAAGCATATTTTTTTATATGAGGCAAAAAGTACTCTTTTTGAAATTTAATGATTAAATTTGCAGTAGAATTTACCCAGGTGGTGAAATGGTAGACACGCTAGTTTCAGGTACTAGTGACCGCAAGGTTGTGTGAGTTCGAGTCTCATCCTGGGTACTCACAGAATTTATTTAAGAGAAAAAGTGTTTTTTATTATGCAAAAAAGAGTTCTTATTCTTATTACAACTCTATTGTTGTCTGTACTAACAACGAATGCATCCTCATCAAACCTTCTTCCCGATTCTACCAGCAAATCACTTCTAAGTCAAATACAAAATCAATTTCCATTCTTGAAACAAAACAAGGTGGGATACGATAGTATTGTGGTTGACAAATCAAAAAAATCTATTCGCTTCTATGCCAACAAATATTTAGAAGGAATACCTTACAGAGAAAAGATCGTTGAAAGCATAAAAGATTCCATCGCAAACAAACTCCCTAAAGATTACGACCGTTTCAAAATAGAGATGTATGTCAACGGATATGAGATCAGCGATCTCATTCCTAACATCTATCGTGATGAAAATAAAATAGACAAAGATCGTAAAGACAACCACTGGATCTACGAGCATCCACTCGTGAGCAACTTGAGCAAAATGCACTATCCAACCAAAGGTCTACTCAACAACAACATTGCCCTATGGGCAAGTCACGGTCTCTACTATGAACAAAAAGAAGACAACTGGATCTGGCAACGTCCAAGATTATTTCAAATATCGGAAGACACATACACTTTAGGCTACGTTCTTCCATATCTACTCCCTATGCTCGAAAATGCAGGCGCATATGTTATGATGCCAAGGGAACGTGACACTCAATTGAATGAGGTCATTGTGGACAATGATGACAAATGGACCTTCCAATACGAAGAGTGCAACGACGAAAAGCATAAATGGCATAGTGGTCATGGTCCTGGCTTCGCAAAAACGAAAGAGCAATATCTAGATGGCGAAAATCCATTCTGCTTTGGTTCCTATCGTGAAATCAAATCCAACAAGGAAGGTAGCGGATATGCCAATTGGACCCCTGACATTCCTGAAGATGGAGAGTATGCAATCTATATCTCCTATCAAACACTACCTAACGGCATTACCGATGCTCACTATACAGTATACCACACAGGTGGAACTTCTCAATTTATCGTCAATCAACAAATGGGAGGTGGAACTTGGATTTATTTGGGCTCCTTCCACTTTAAGAAAGGCATAAACCCTGAAATCGGACGTGTAGAACTATCAAACAAAAGCAAACGAAATGGAGGTGACATCTCCGCCGATGCTGTTAGATTTGGTGGCGGCTATGGCAACATAGGAAGAACAAACGCACAAGACTCTGTCGTATATAATAACATGCCTCGCTATTTGGAAGGCTCCCGCTATTGGCTTCAATGGGCAGGATATCCAGACTCCATCTACAGCAGGAATGGAGGAACCAATGATTACAAAGACGACTATATGAGTAGAGGCCATTGGGTAAACAACCTGATCGGAGGATCGTACAAATCTCCAGAAACAGACGGAAAGGCAATTCCGATTGAGATGGCAATGGGACTTCATACGGACGCCGGACAACTTTTCAACGACAGTATTGTTGGCACCTTAGCCATCTATATGTCTGAAAGCAATGGATCAAGACTTTATGCAAATGGTCAGAGAAGAATCGTTTCGCGAGACCTTGCCGACATCATACAAACAGAAGTGGTTAATGACATTCAAAGAGTATTTCGCCCCGATTGGACTCGTCGACGAATGACAGACGCTTCTTACTATGAAGCAAGAGTCCCAGAGGTTCCAACCTTCCTATTGGAGCTTCTCTCCCACCAAAACTTCACTGACATGCGTTACGGATTGGATCCTCACTTCAAGTTCTGTGTCAGTCGCTCCATTTACAAAGGAATTCTAAAATTCTTATGTTATCAACAAAACAGAGAATATGTGGTGCAACCCCTTCCCGTTAAACATTTCAGTGCCGAATTCTATAATGAAGAAAACAATGTGGTCCATTTAAGTTGGGTAGCACAAGAGGATAGTTTAGAGCCATCGGCAGCAACCGATCACTACATTCTCTACACCTCTATTAATGGAGAGGGATGGAACAATGGAGAGATTGTCAACACGCCATCCATCCAAATCACATTAGCCCCCAACAAGATATATCGATTCAAGGTGACCGCAGTAAACGATGGTGGGGAAAGTTTTCCTTCTGAAATTTTAGCTGCAGGTTATGTGCCTAATAGCACAAAGACAGCACTTATCATTAACGGATTTCACAGAGTAGCAGCACCTGAATGGTTTGACACTCCTGACTATTCAGGATTCCTCGATGGTGACCAAGGTGTTCCTGACAAATACGACCTAAGTTACACAGGAAACCAATATGCTTTCAACAAAAGAAACAAGTTCCACACCAATGCCAACCCTGGCCACGGAGGCAGTCACGGACTCTTCGAAAATGAGAAGATTGCAGGAAACACTTTTGATTTCCCTTACATTCACGGAAAAGAAATCTTGAAATCAGGCTACTCCTTCGTTTCGTGTAGCGACGAGGTAATAGCAGAAGGAAAGTTCAGATTGAAGGGTTATAAGTTCATCGACCTAATATTGGGAGAGGAGAAAACGACATTAGTGGGTCAAGAGCTGCGATACCAACTATTCCCTTCCTCCATGAGAAAAGCATTGAGCAGATATCTTTTCAGACAAAACGGAAATATTTATGTAAACGGTGCCTATGTAGCATCCGATCTTTACGAAAGAGACTCTTGCGACAATGACGCCATCCACTTTGCAGAACGAGTGCTCAAATATAAATTAGCAGAAAGCAGAACCGAAAGCAAGGGACTACTTTCCAACTATTTTTCTCCGTGGAAAAACTTTGGACAAAAATATTTACACTACTGCAACATCCTTAATTCAAAACAGTATGCAGTAGAATCACCCGATGCTTTGGACATTTCTAATGGTTCGAAAGTTATACACTCATTCGAAGGAAACAACAACCCTGCCACTGTTGGATACAAAGGGAAGTACAAAACAATCATATCTTCCATTCCTTTCGAAAGCATCGAGTCTGACAGCGAACGAGAGACTCTTATGAAAGAGATTATCTCATTCTTTGAAGAGCATTGATTAGTAGAAAAAAAAAAGAAATTATAATAACTTATTATGATAGACTGTTTCATACCTTACATCAACGACGAAGTTACTTCAAAAACAATTGAAGAACTAAGGAAAGAGAGTTGCGTTGGAGAGATCATACTACTAATCTCCGACCAAATGCAAATGCCTCAACTTGGCGTACGCACACTAGCAACCAACAATTTGGAAAGTTCTCGAACAATGAGACTCGTTGCCTTAATGGCAAAAAACAAATATGTGCTTTACTGTCCACGCGCTGTTCAATTCACCTTTATTCAACATGGATTGGAAAGATTGGAACAAACGGCAGATTTTAGTCACGCAGGAATCGTATACTCGGACTTCTATGAAAAGAAGGATGGCAACAGAAGCAACCACCCTACCATCGATTACCAGATAGGAAGCGTGAGAGACGACTTCGATTTTGGTCCGTTATTACTGATCAAATTGAATTTATTAAAAAACGAGATAAACACTAACAACGAGATGTACAAAACCGCAGGTTGGTACCGCACCCGTCTAAGTCTTGCAGCCCAACGTCCTGTGTTTCACATCAACGAATACCTCTATTCCGTAGAGGAAAACAAAGAATCAGCCAGTCAATTCGACTATGTTGACCCTAAGAACAGAGAGGTTCAACAAGAGAAAGAGCGCGCTTGCATCAGTCACTTGAAGCGAATAGGAGCATATCTTGAGCCTGACTTCAAACAAGTAGATTTGAATGCTGAGACATTCGAGAATGAAGCCAGTGTAATCATTCCCGTAAAAAACAGAGCTCGTACTATTGCAGATGCAATACAATCTGTACTCACACAAAAAACGAACTTCAAATTCAACCTCATCATCATCGACAACCACTCTACGGATGGAACATCTGAAATCATCAGGCAACACGCAGAGAAGGACAATCGAATTGTGCATATCATACCTGCCAATGCCGATTTAGGAATTGGTGGCTGTTGGAACGAGGGTGTGGAACATCCTTTATGTGGCAAGTTCGCAGTACAACTGGACAGTGATGATGTTTACCAATCGGAGAACACTCTACAAACTATCGTCAATGCTTTCTACGAGCAACAATGTGCAATGGTTATCGGCAGCTACACTATCACCGACTTCCAAATGAATACCATACCACCAGGACTGATCGACCATAAGGAGTGGACTCCAAAGAATGGAAGGAACAATGCACTTCGCATCAACGGACTAGGTGCTCCGAGAGCCTTCTTCACTCCAATTTTAAGGAAGATACATGTTCCGAACACCAGTTACGGAGAAGACTATGCATTAGGACTAACAATCTCTCACAACTATCAAATAGGAAGAATATTCGAATCGTTATATCTATGCAGAAGATGGGAAGACAATTCAGATGCCTCTCTGGATATAGAGAAAATGAACCGCAACAATCTATACAAGGATAGATTAAGAAGCCTTGAGATTATCAGACGACAAAAAGAAAACAATAAAAAAACACAACAATTCAATGGTAGACGCTAACAAATTATACTCGGAGCAACTGGCAGAATGGGATGAGTTCAAGCAACGAGTGGAACAATTGGATAAAGTACAACTACGCTCTTTTAAAATAAATGAGTATACCATCTATGCACAATACAATCCTGCAAGAGCAGTCTCTTCTGGCGCGAAATTGGATCCCAAAAGCATCGCAGAAAGAAAGTGTTTCTTGTGCGAAGGGAACAGACCTTCTATTCAAAAAGGGATTGAACTAAACAATGGATTCACTTTGTTAGTTAATCCATTTCCTATCTTAAAAGGACATATGACGATTCCTCATAAAGAGCATAAGCAACAAGAGATACTTCCTGTTATCGCAGACTTCATTTCGTTCTGCAAAGAACTTCCAACGCATACACTTCTTTATAATGGTCCGCAATGCGGAGCATCTGCACCAGACCACCTTCATTTCCAAGCTGTATTGAGAGGTCAACTACCGTTCGAAAAAGAACTGGAAACAATTTCAAAACGCACTTTGTCGGAGATGAAAGAGTGCAAAATGGAAGAGTTTGTTAACTACGGAAGAAAATGCATTCACATAAAGAGTGATCGTGCAGAAGTTGCGCAATCTTATTTCGAGCAGATCTACAAACAATTACAAATGCTTGCAGGAAGTGATTCGGAACCAAAGATGAACCTATTCGGCTTTTATGAAAACTGCGATTATCACTTGTTCATCTTCCCAAGAAAGACACATCGGCCAAAACAATTCTTTGAAGATGGAGATGCTTATAGGATGATTAGTCCCGGTGCAATAGATATTGCCGGCATCTTTGTACTACCAAGGGAAAACGATTTCAATGAAATCAACAAAGATCTAATACTAGACGTATTCTCACAAGTAGCATATTAAACAGTTAATGACTAGTCCTAAATAACCGTTACAGTTTTAGACTTAATTTATTCAGGACAAAAATAGTACTTTTTAGAAGATTGTTGCAGGACTAGTCCTGCAACAATCTTCTTTTTTGTATTTTTTTATTTTCATTCTTCTTTGAGAG
>JAZRXL010000064.1:0-34146 GCA_045600225.1 Paludibacteraceae bacterium | reverse complement strand
GTCGGGCAACTTGTGCTTGAAGTTGGCGCTGGTTCTTCTGTACTCCGCCACCGAGGTGGCAAACTCGATAATCTCCTTACTGATTTTCCCCGTAGGGAATTTTCCATGTTTCTCCTTTGAAAAATAAATAAAAATTTCGACGCAACCACTTGATTTTTAGGAAAATAATTATTATTTTTACGTAGTAAAAATAAAGGCGATCTCTCAAAAACGGCATCACGTCGGCTTTGAAAATCGCCTTTAAAATATAAAAAAAATTAAAAATGTCAAAGGAGAAACACTAACGAGCGGTGCTTCGGCACTGCTGTGTGCAAATGTATAGATTTTCCTTGGAAAAATCGCATAATACCCAAGGTATGCAAAAATAAAAGAAGAAAATTTTTGTTTCAAATGAAAGAACCGTGGTATAACATATTGAAATAGAATAAATAAAATAGAACTATTGCGGAAGAAATGGTAACTTTCTCATGGAATGAAAAGAAACTGAATTATTGCAAAAAGTTACTAAAAGTTTTCTTATAAAATTAGATAATATATTGATAATCAATAAAATAGAAGAGTATAGCGGAAGAATTGATAACTTTTACAGGCATAAAAATGATTAATGGACAGAAAGATATCAAAGATTTCGTGGTTTTAAGTATAATAAACTGAAATACAATATATTAAATAAAAACATTGCGGAAGAAATAGTAACTTTTTCATGGAATAGTGAGAAACTGAATTATTGCAAAAGTTACCAAACCTTCCGCATATATCTACATAATATATTGATAATCAACAAAATAAGAAGAAAACAGAGGAAAGATTGGTAACTTTTAAAGACATAGAAATGATTAATAGACAAAAAGGTACCAAACATTCCGCATTTTTTAAGTATAACATACTGAAATACAATATATTAAATAGAACTATTGCGGAATAAATGGTAACTTTCTCATGGAATGGAAAGATGCAAAAGTTACCAAAAGTTCCGCATATATTTAAATAATATATTGAAATTCAATAAATTATAACTATATAAAACACACCAAACTTTCCGCAATTTTATATCTTATTTGCGGAAGAAATGATAGTATTTAATGCCTCTCTATAACCTCAATTCATGATTTTATTCGATCATAAATCTATTATTCAATAAGTTAGGTCTATTAGACACAGTTTGAACCTATAATTTATAAGATAAAAATAGCTTTTAAAAGTTATCAAAAGTTCCGCTTAGAGTTATCAAAAGTTCCGCAATAAAACTTCCAGATATTCCGTAGAGAGTTACTATTTTTTCCGCATTAAAGGGGACAAAAAGCTTTTGTACAAAAGGGTTCGAGCGACTCTCTAAAATATATTATAAAATGAATAAATAATAAAGAATTTAAAATAAGGGATTTAAAGTTTTAAAAAGCTTTTTAATTTTTTTTGTGATAGACAAATCTTTCTAGTGTAACTATACTTTTTTAATTTTGTATAGTGTTTATAAAACCAATGGTTATAGGTACAAAAAAGTAAGTTATGAGTGCAAGAGTTGAAGTTATTTCCATAGGAGATGAACTACTTACAGGAAATGTTTTGGATACAAATTCCACTTGGATAGGCAGAACTATCAGTGAATATGGATTTGAAGTTGAAAAGTTTACTACTATACCAGATGAAAAAGCTATTATATTAAAAACCATTGCTAACTCATTTAGCGAATCAGATATTGTTTTGGTAACCGGCGGGTTGGGATCAACCCGCGATGACATTACTAGAAAGTGTTTGTGTGAATTTTTTTGTACGGAATTGGTGTATAATGAATCGGTATACAGTAATATATTGAGGATCTTCAAAGACAACAATATAAATGAGGATCCTGAATTATATAAGAATCAGGCTTTGGTTCCCCAAGTTTGTACCCCTATTCTGAATAAGAAAGGCATTGCGCCCATTTTGTGGTTCGAACGAATGAATAAAGTATTGGTGGCCTTTCCTGGTGTTCCTGAAGAGATGAAAGCAGCGATGGAAAGTGATGTGCTTCCACGACTTAACAGTTTCTTTGAAAAGGATTCGATTATTCAAAAGACCATACTATTGAGGGGAGTAGGGGAGAATACGATTGCAGAAAAAATTAAAAGCATAGAGGAGGGATTGCCTTCCTATGTAAGGATATCCTATTTACCACAATCAACTTTTGTAAAGGTAAGGCTTACCGGAGAACATCACGATCCAATTTTCTTAGATAAGTTTCTTGATGATGAGATGAATAAAATAAAAGGAGTATTGGAAGATGATATTTTGTCTACGGAAGACATCGCACCAGAAAAGATCCTTACCAACATTCTAAAAGAGAAGAATTTGACTATTTCAACTGCAGAAAGCTGTACGGGAGGTACCATTGCCTCATATTTGGCAAAGCATCCAGGCAGTTCTTCTTTTTATATAGGTTCAGTTGTTGCCTATTGTAATGAGGTTAAACACAATGTGTTAGGAGTTTCTCAAGAGACTTTAGACAGTGTAGGGGCAGTGAGTCAGCAGACCGTTGAACAGATGGTGAAGGGAGTATGTCGTTTGTTGAAGACGGATGTTGGTATTGCAGTATCAGGAGTGGCAGGTCCCGATGGAGGTACGAAGGAGAAACCTGTTGGGACGGTATGGATAGCAGTAGGAACGGAGAAAGAGGTCGTAGCAAAGAAGTTGCAATTAGGAACTAGTAGGGAAAAAAATATTGAGAAAGCGTCTTTTGAGGCGATTTTTTTAGCAAAAGAATTTGTGCAAAACAAAAAATGGTTGTAAATTTGCACCTCGGAAAATTCGTCGGAACTGGTGATTTCGAAGGTTTTCTGAAGAAAAATTAAGGAATGGTAGCATTTTGTTAGTTTTCTGATAGTTACGCTGCTTCTTATGAAGATCAGAAGCGAAAAATGAGACCCTTGCTTTACGTGTAATAACTTTTAGATTTTATACAGCGATGTCAAAAATTTGTGAAATTACTGGTAAAACAGCATTGAATGGAAATAATGTTTCTCACTCAAAGAGAAGAACAAAGAGAACATTTGATGTGAATTTGTTTACAAAGAAGTTCTATTGGCCAGAGCAAGATTGTTGGATCAGTTTGAAGGTTTCTGCTAACGGTCTTCGTACAATCAACAAGAAGGGTCTTAACGCAGCATTGATTGATGCAGCAAAAAAAGGTAACATTTAAAGGAGGGCTAAATAATGGCAAAGAAAGGTAAAGAAAATCGTGTGCAAGTTATTCTTGAGTGCACCGAGCATAAGGATAGTGGTATGCCAGGAACTTCTCGCTATATCACAACTAAGAATAGAAAGAACACTCCAGACAGATTGGAATTGAAGAAGTACAATCCTATCTTGAAGAGATATACTATTCACAAGGAAATTAAGTAATACAAACTATTTAAAGAAAATAGATTATGGCAAAGAAAGCAGTCGCAACCCTACAAAAAGGTGAAGGTCGTTCTTATGCAAAGGTGATCAAGATGTTGAAGTCACCAAAGACTGGTGCATACTATTTCGAGGAGAAAATAGTTCACAATGACGATGTAAAAGCTCATTTGGCTAAATAATTTAGTTAAATAATGATAGAAAGCGATACCCATTCGGGTGTCGCTTTTTTTGTGCACATAGTGAAATATAAAAAAGACACAATTGGATTTAAGAGAAATTTTAATAAGAAAATATTTTTATTCATATCGCCAACGTCTTATTGCTATTTTTCGCATTTCTGCTGCAAATATTTCTTCGAGGAGATACGAAAATGATAAATTTCTATTAACTTTGGAGATGTATACTGTTGGATGATGAATCCAATAAATTTGAACGAAACATTAAAAAAATTAATAATATGAGCCAAGTAGAAAATAAAGTGGCTGAGAAGTTGCTCAGCATCAATGCAGTTAAGGTACAACCTAAGAACCCTTTCACATGGGCATCAGGATGGAAATCTCCTATTTACTGTGATAACCGTAAGACTTTGTCTTATCCTGAAATCCGTAGTTTGATAAAGACTGAGTTGGCAAACATCGTTCGAGAGAAGTATGCTAATGTTGACGTGATAGCAGGTGTTGCTACAGGTGCTATCGCTCAAGGTGCTTTGGTTGCTGAGTTGCTGGGTAAACCATTTATTTATGTTCGTTCTGCTCCGAAAGATCACGGAATGGAGAACTTGATCGAGGGTGACTTCAAGGCAGGTCAAAAGGTAGTTGTTATCGAGGACTTGATCTCTACTGGCGGTAGCAGTTTGAAGGCTGTTGCTGCTCTTCGTGCTGCAGGTGCTGAGGTTATGGGAATGGTTGCTATTTTCACATACGGATTTCCTGTTGCTTCAGAGAAGTTCCAAGAGGCTAATGTGGAACTTACTACATTGTCAAACTACAACGCAGTTCTTCAACATTTGCTTGACACAAAGCAAATCGGTGAGGTTGAGATGGAGACTTTGAAGAAATGGAGAGAGGCTCCAGAAGTTTGGGGTAAATAAATTGATTAGAACCACGAAAAATAATTAGGAATGTCAACATTTGAAAGTGAAGTTACAAGAGCGAATTGCAACGACGAGGAGATATTCAATGTCTTGTCTGATATGCGTAGTTTGGAGTATATAAAACACAAAATTCCAGCAGACAAGGTTTCCGATTTGTCGTACGACAAAGATTCGTGTCGTTTTAGTATCAGTCCCTTTGGAAGTATGGGCGTGAAGATTATTGGACGTGAGCCTAACAAGACCATAAAATTTACTTCAGATCAGTCGATGGTAGGCTTTGATTTTTGGATTCAGTTGAAGCAGGTTGCAGAAAACGATACGAGAATCAAGTTGACCATAAAGGCTGAATTAAATTTTATCATCAAATCGATGGTGGAGCCGATGATTCAACCAATGTTGAACAAGTTGGCAAATGCATTGGCATCGTTACCATATAAGAATTATCAAAACAAACAATAATATCATACACTATGGAATTGATTGAAGGTATTATCAAAAGGGCTCAGGCTAACCCTCAGCGTATCGTTCTTCCAGAAGGAACGGAAGAGAGAACACTAAAAGCCGCTGATGCTATTTTAGAGCAGGGAATCGCAAAGTTGATCCTTTTAGGAAACAAACAAGAGATTGAAGGATTGGCTTCTCAATATGGTTTGAAGAATATTTCAAAGGCTGAGATTATTGATCCTGAAAATAATCCAAATAGTAAAACATATTCAGATCTTCTATTCAAACTTCGTCAAAAGAAGGGAATGACAGAGGAACAGGCAATTGAGAAGGTGAAAGATCCTTTGTACTTGGCTTGTCTTATGATCAAGAATGGAGATGCTGATGGTGAGGTTGCTGGAGCAAAGAACTTTACAGGTAATGTGTTGCGTCCTGCATTCCAAATTGTGAAGACTCGTCCTGGAATTGGCGTAGTATCAGGATGTTTCATTATGATCTTCAAGGATAAGAACATTGGCCACAATGGATTGTTGTTGTTCGCAGATTGTGCTGCAACTCCAAATCCAACAGCAGAGGAGTTGGCTCAAATCGCTGTATGTAGTGGTTATACTGCAAAAAATATCTATGGTTTTGACGATCCTCGTGTTGCAATCCTTTCGTTCTCTACAAAGGGAAGTGCTAAGCACGAAATGGTTGACAAGGTAATTGAGGCTACTAAATTGGCTAAGGAGATGGATCCAAACATGAAGTTGGATGGAGAGTTGCAAGCAGATGCTGCTCTTGTTCCTTCTGTTGCTAAGAGCAAGGCTCCTGGTAGTGAGGTGGCAGGTTCTGCCAATGTTTTGATCTTCCCTGAATTGGAGGCTGGAAACATTGGATATAAGTTGGTACAAAGATTGGCAGGTGCAGAGGCTATCGGACCATTGTTGCAAGGTTTGGCAGCTCCTATCAACGACCTTTCTCGTGGATGTTCAGTTGATGATATCGTGAAGATGGTAGCTATCACTGTAAATCAGGCTATCGAGGCAAAGAGCAACAAATAATTCTAATCGGAAAAATAGTTAACTGATGAAGATATTAGTAATTAATTGTGGAAGTTCATCTATCAAATACAAGTTGTTTGATATGAGCAGCAAAATGGTAATGGCACAAGGTGGTGTTGAGAAGATCGGCATTCCTGGTTCATTCCTTAAATATACAAACAAGAGTGGCGAGAAGTCTATCATAGAGAAGGATATGCCAGACCATTCAGATGGTATCCAGTTGATCTTTAAGGTCCTAACAGATCCTACAGAGGGCTGTATCAAATCTCTTAACGAGGTGGATGCTGTTGGCCATAGAATTCTACACGGAGGTGATAAGTTTACAGAGAGTTGCATCGTTAACCAAACTGTAAAGGATCAAATTCGTGCGTGCTTCCCATTGGGTCCATTGCATAACCCTGCAAACTTAAAGGGTATTATGGCAGTAGAAGCTCTATTGCC
The DNA here is from genome assembly GCA_045600225.1 of Paludibacteraceae bacterium. Lineage (GTDB taxonomy): Bacteria > Bacteroidota > Bacteroidia > Bacteroidales > Paludibacteraceae > UBA1181. The sequence goes on along the minus strand of JAZRXL010000064.1, from coordinate 27,747 downwards.
TAATTGTCCTCAAGTTGCAGTGTTTGATACTGCATTCCACCAAACAATGCCGAAAGAGTCTTTCTTGTACGCAATTCCTTACGAGTTGTATGAGAAGGATGCTGTTCGTCGTTATGGTTTCCATGGAACAAGCCATCGTTATGTTTCTAAGCGTGCATTCGAGGTATTGGGCATGAAGCCAGAGGGATCAAAGATGATCACTTGTCACATCGGAAACGGAAGCTCAGTTACTGCTATCAAGGATGGTAAGTCATTCGATACTTCTATGGGTATGACTCCGTTGGAAGGATTGGTTATGGGTACTCGCTCAGGTGATATTGATACTGGTGCTATCACTTATTTGATGGAAGTAGAGGGGTATAATGCAAAGAAGGTCTCTGACATCTTGAATAAACAAAGTGGTATGTTGGGTATCTCAGGTGTATCTTCAGATATGCGTGAGGTTCGTGCCGCTATCGCTGCAGGTAACGAGCGTGCAAAATTGGCTTTGGATATGGTAATCTACCGCATCAAGAAGTACGTAGGTGCATATATGGCTGCCATGGGTGGCGTAGATGTCATTGTCTTCACTGGTGGTATCGGAGAGAACGTAGAGCCTGTTCGCGAAGGCGTTTTAAAAGATATGGAGTTCTTTGGAATCAAATTGGACAAGGCTGTTAACGACACTGTTCACGGAGAGGAGAAGATCATCAGTACTCCGGATTCTAAGGTGACTGTAATCGTTGTTCCTACTGACGAGGAGTATACGATTGCTGCTGACACATTGGAGTTGGTTAGTAAATAACTCTTTTAGTTAATAAAAGAAACGACGCGGGGACATAAGCCTTCGCGTCGTTTCCATTTAAAAGGATATTTATAAAAACAAGGTTCTATATTCGGATTTGAAATTTTCGTAACCTTTCGTCTTGCATCTCTTCTGGTATTATCTTCTTTATTGCATCAACAATGACATTGAGAAGGCTCTCTCTAACATAATCTTTTCGTATGAAGATGGATACCCTTCGAACTGGAGTCGAGTTTATTAAAGGTCTAAGATTCTTTTTACTGCTTTCTCTTAATATTGGGATATGTAATTCGGGTATAACAGTGAAGCCTTCGTTTTCATCAACTATTCGCAATAGGGTAGGAACGGTTCCTGACTCGTAGATGGAACTTCGTTCGGACTCGCAGTCTGCCAATCCTGCTATCTGTTGTTGAAAACATATCTCATGTTTCAGTGCCCACAGACGTTCTCTGGGCATTGTGTTAAAGTCAATCTCCGTTTGTTTGTACAAAGGGTCTTTTGGAGAGACATAAGCCCATATTTTTTCATCATATAAAGGAATTTCCAACAAATCCTCCATATCGCAAGGAAGAGACATTATCGCCATGTCGATATCTGCGTTTTTAAGCATCTCTGTCAGTTTGCCTCGCTGCAATTCCATTGCATTAAGAGTTACTTCTGGAATCTCATTGATATACTTAAATAGTTTCGGCATGATGTAAGGTGCTATGGTTGGTGTGATACCCAACTTCACATTTCCTGAAACAATCTTTCTTTCCGTTAGAGACATTTCTTGTAACTGTTTCGCGTGAAAGATTACGATTTTTGCTTGTTTTATGATCTTTTCCCCTGCAAGTGTTGGTTGTATGGGATGGGTATCCCTATCGAATAGGGTAAGATCTAATTCCTCTTCCAACTTTCTAAGCATGGAACTTAGAGTCGATTGTGTTACTCCACAAGAATCTGCGGCGCGTACAAAATGTCTGTACTTGTCTATTGCAATTACATATTCAAGTTGTTGTAGTGTCATAATAGTACAAATGTTAACACAACAAAGATAATTCATAAAAAACATATAGAGCTACTTTTCTTTATTGGTTTTGTCAATAAAATTATTATTAAATTAAATAAATTTATCAATAGTTTTGTTTTTATATTTGCAGAGGTCAATATGATTGATCATCCACATATTATTAATTTATTAAACAAAAAGAGTATGAAAGTAATGTTTTATCGTTGTGCTGTTTGTGGTAACATAGTAGCAAAGATCATCGATTCGGGCGTTACGATGATGTGCTGTGGTAGGCCAATGGAGCGGATGAAACCACAAACAAGAGAGGCTGGAAATGAGAAGCATCTTCCTGTCCCTTCTTTTGAGAGTGACCATGAGATTATGGTTAAGGTAGGAAGTGTTCCTCATCCAATGGAGGAAGGCCATTACATCCAATGGATTTTCCTTGAAACGGAGGATGGAGGTCAGCTGATTCATTTGGATTCGTCTCAATCACCTGAAACTACATTTGTATTTCGTAATAGCAAGCCGATGGCTGTTTACGAGTATTGCAATATTCACGGATTATGGGGAGTCGATTTAGAAGAGAAAGAAGATGTTAGTTATTTTTAGTTTTTAGTGTAGAATTTAAAGATTACAATTATGATTAGTGAAAAGATAGTTAATGCGATAAATGATCAAATTAATGCAGAGATGTGGTCTGCATTCCTATATTTATCAATGTCTGTTGCAGCAAGAGAGATGAACTGGAAGGGAGCATCCCATTGGTTCCGGCAACAGTATAATGAGGAGATGGAGCATGCATTTAAGTTTATGGATTTTTTAGATAGTGTATCTGCTCCAACTGAATTGAAAGCGATTGCATCGTTTCCGACAAAGTGGGATTCATTATTGGCAATGTTCGAGGATGCGTTAAAGCACGAAAAGAAGGTGACAGGAATGATCAACTCTTTAGTGGAATTGGCAGTAAAGGAGAAGTGTCATGCTACAGAGATCTTTTTGCAATGGTATGTGACCGAGCAGGTGGAAGAGGAGGAAAGTGTAAAAATTATCATTGATCGATTGGATTTAATCCAAAAGGATATTTCGGCAATGCTTTTCTACGATATGGAATTAGGCGAAAGATAAGATAGTTTTTAATCTGTTTGTTTTTATGTTAAGATCTACGTCTGACGGGTAGTAGAAGAAATGCATGACGATTGGTTCGCCATGCATTTCGCTTTTATTGTATGTCGTCAGATATCAAATGAACTTGCTTGCAAACTCTTTGGATATGTAGTTGTCTAATGTTGTGCAGACATAGGAAGAGAATTCAACAGCGTAGTTTACGATTCTATCCCATTTGTCTTCTGGAATACCTGCATTTATCTCATCCAAAGTTACATCCTCTTTAATCAATCCAAAAATTATACCTGCGTTAAAGTTGTCACCTGCTCCTACCGTGCTTAAAGGAGTGATGTTTTTTGCTCCATAATCCTTTTCAAACTTTGAGCAGCCAAATACCTTAGCACCTTTTTCTCCCATTGTATAGATGAAATTCTTACAATAGAAGCTGATGTGGTCTTTGTATATTTGCTGGGGATCGTTCTCTCCGTAGATGTTGACAAAATCCTCATCAGAACCTTTTATGATATCTGCATACTCGAAGTTATCCAAAATGGAAGGCATTAAATGTCTAACATCATTGATATGGGATTTCCTAAAGTTCACATCGTAGTAGATGATGGCTTTTCTTTCTTTGGCGAATTCCAATAGGTCTACCAGTCGTTCGCGCAATACTGGGTTTAGAGCGAAATAAGATCCGATAACGACGATATCATCTCTATCAATGCGAGGCATAATATAATCTAAGCGATCGGCAGGGTAATCTTTATAGAAAAGGTAATCAGCATTCTGCTTTTCGTCTAAGAAGGCAAGTGCCAATGGAGTTTTTCCCCTATCGTATGAATAAATATATTTAGTTTCAACTTCATTCTCTACAAGAAAGTCTTTTATAATGCCTCCGATTCTATCTTCTCCGATTTCGCTGATGAAGATAGGTTGCATTTTCAATCTTCCCAAAGAGATAAGTGCATTGTAAACAGAACCACCTGGTTTTGCACTGATAGGTTGATTTTCCTTGAATAGAATATCGAACACAGTTTCACCTATGCCAATAATTTTTCTCATATATACGATATATTAGTTTCTATAATTCAAATCGTCTGCAATGATTTGGTTTAATACACCTTCCCAAATCTGCTTAGAAGGTGTATCCTTAATGTTTCCACCTACAAGTGTTAGTTCTCCCATTTCAGAACGAACAAACACACCTGCGTTGTTCAAACCTTCTACATCGTTTGACAATCTTTTATGCCAATCTTCTTTCCATGTTACGCCACTATCGTACGAAGCGTAGCATTTGTTAGAGTATTCTCCGCTCTTCTCCTTTCCTCCAACGATACCCAAAGTGTTTCCATATACGTAAACCATTGGTTTTTCAAGGTAAGGTAAATCTGCGCCTGATTGAACCAATTGAACTATGTTTCCTTTGTAATCGAAAGACCAGATAACACCGTTATTGTCCTTTGTTGAATATAAGTATCCAAGTTGGGTGAATCCTGAGTTTGCAGTAAATACTGTTAGATTCTCTTTTGAAAAATCTTTTGGTAGGGAGTTTCTCTTAGAGAACACACTTTCATTGCTTTCGATAGCATAGATGTCTTCTCCTCCTATAGCCCATAATTTTCCACCTACTTCAAAAAGCAGTTGATCTATGGAGACAGAAGTCTCTTTTTTGTTAAACTCGATTTTTGAAGTTGAAGATATGTATAGGGTTCCCTCTTCATCTTGCACCCATAGGCTGTCAGAGAATAGTGCTAATGATTCCCATTTCATTGATTTGCCTGATGCAACCTCTTCTTTCTCCCAGGTTTTGGATTTGGAAGAAGAGAAACAGATGTTCTTTCCCTCTTCTGTTCTGCAAAACCAGTAATCTTTACTATTTATTGAAATAGCTTTTTGGGAAATTATCTTGCTTTCGTTATCGATGCTTCCTTTCCCTTCCCAAGAGAATGAAGCGACGTCGAACTTATGTATTCTTAGATCGAAGTTGTACACCTTTGAGTTAGTCCCATCTTGAGATGTAGAGTGGAATGTTATAGGCGTTGTGAAATCAATGATTGTTCCATTATCGAAGACACTCCATTCAGACTCCTCTTCGTGTTTGTAAAGGATGGTAGGGGAAGAGGTGTATCCGTAGATGTAGACCTTCAGCTTTGAGACATCAGTACCATAAGGTATAGAATCGTAATTATAGATGATTGACTCAACATCATTGATTACGAATGAAGTTGATGATAAGTTTGTAAATCTGACGGAACGCAAACGCGGATCATCAAGGTTTTTATCTATATCTGTACTATCGTCGTCATCACCACAAGAAACGCATAAAATGGGTGCGCACAATAGAAATAGGTAACACAATTTTTTTAATAACATATCTTTCAAATTTCAGTTTGGACACTCGCTCAAACATTTAGGCAAATGTACTAAATTAATTCAAATATTACAAGTTGGATGCCATCATCCTACCTGATAAATTTATTCTGGCTTTATCATTAAATTGTCGTTGGTCACTAGTGAATTAAGCAGTGTTGACATCTGTTTTTTCACAGCAGCTCGTGCTCCTGTAAAATTAGAAACCATAATACAGAAAGCATACCATTTGTTATTTGCGTGAATATATCCGGCATAGTTTTGCACTCGTTCCATGCTACCGCTCTTGACAAAGGCTTTTCCTTCCAAATTGGAGCCTTTCATGAAGGAAGCAACGGTTCCGCTTTTCCCTGCAATAGGAAGTGTATACATAAAGGATTGTGAGTATTTGCTGTCCTTATACATATAGGTTAGCAGATTTACGAGGAATTTTGGAGATATTGCGTTCTTCATAGACATTCCTGATCCATCCACTTGGAAAATCTTGTCACTGTCTAGTCCTTTTCCTTTCCAGTATCTTGCAATGATATTTGCAGATGTCCAAGGCGTGCATATGGTAGAAGTATCTTTCGATTTTGAAATGATCATGAATATATTTTCAGCATAAAGATTTATGCTTTTGTGGTTAGTCTTTTTCTCAATCTCTTTTAGTGTTGATGATTGATAGGAATAGATCTCTTTTCTGATGCTATCAGGTTTTGTCCATCTTGTGGTTGTGGAAGCAGAATCCACTTGTATGCCATTTGCTATAAGGAGGTTACGGATTGAGTCTGCTACAAAAAGAGCAGGTTCACTCATTTCAGTTTTAAAAGACTGACATAATCCTAAAGGCAATGTTCCTCTTATGATAGGTTGCCAAGAGAAATCAGGCTTGGTAAATCTCCATGCTGCATCTTTCCCACTTTGTGTCATCTCAATTTTAGGTTGAAACAATTGAGTATAGGGGGTTACCTTTCCCAATGAGAAACCTGCAGAGTCGGATGTGATGGTAAAACTCAATAGATTATCGTGGACAGACAATGCAGAGGGAGTGGGGGAGTAGGAAGAACCAACATCTTCAACCAACCAGTTAAACGGTGCACCATCTTCACGGAACTCGCTGGGGTCTCCTATTATTCTACCATTAACTTCTTTGATCCCCAATCCTAAGATTGTGTCTAATATTGTATTGTAAAAGAGGTTTTTCCCAGGGTTGTCCGACGACTCCAAGGATGGATCTCCTCCGCCTCGGATATATATGTTGCCATATAAGATAGAGTCTTTTATTTCTCCACTATATTCTAGCTTTGTCCTGAAACGGAAGGTGTCGGTAAGCAGTTCTAACGCGCTGGCTGTGGTTATAAGTTTTGTCACGGAAGCAGGGTTTCTACAGACTTGGGGTTCGTGTTCTGCAACTATTTTCCCGTTTTCCATATTAACCATTAAAAAGCCTATACTGGCTTGGGTTAAATTCTCTGATTTGATGAAATCATCCAATGGTTTTGCCTGTACAAATGATAGGCTACAAAAGAATAACAATAAAGTGTATAATAAAATTCGCATTGATGTACCTTTTGGCGCAAAATTACACAAAAATTATGTAAGTTTGCAGAGGAAAGGCTTTGGTAACATATTTTATTGCAATATAGTTTCAAGGTTTAACAAATATTTAGGAAGATCTTTAAGATTTTTTCAATTTTAGGATGAGAAAACGAGAAAAGATATTTTTGATCGTATTGATGTTGTGTTTTTCTTTTGTTATGGAAGCACAACAGAATACTATCTTTAGAATAAAGGCTGAGGGCCGTTACGGATGGTTGCTTAATCGAAAGGGAACAGTAGCAGGTGGAGAAGCTGCTATGGAGTTGCCGTTGTATGGTAATCATAATTGGGAGTATACCTATAATTTCCCTACTGTAGGTTTCGCTGTTGGTTATCATCGTATGTATGATGAAGCCTATGATAGACATTCAATACCTGTTGTTGCTTATTTCCATTATCCAGTTGTTCATACTCCAGGTTTTGCCCTTAATTTAAAATGGGGATCAGGTTTGGCAGGAGAGATTTTGGCAAAGGGTGCTGAAGATCATAACTATTTCCCTTTGACAGGAGTTTTGGTTGGCGGAGTAAACATGGATATTGCCTTGTCTACGCATTATGGAAAACCTGCAGCACAGTGGATGATTACCTTGGGTGCAAATGCAATGGTTTTGCACAATGGAAATGTTACTCGCAGAACAAAGAATACCTCGTTAATCGATTTGGCACTTGGTTTGAAGTACACGCCAAATGTATGGCCTCTCCCTATCAAGCATCCTGCACGATCTGTGAAACATACTCTTGCTCTCGAAATATATGGGGTTGCCGGTGCAAACCAATTGGAGGTTCAGGATAAGTATTATCCGAATGGATCGCTTTGTGTGGGTGTTTATGTACCTATCTCTAATGCCTATCGTTTGGGATTAAGTGCGGATGGATTTTATAATGGGGTGTATGACGGTACGCAGAGAGAAAGCAATGTTCGATATAATTTTATCGAAGAAGATAAATTTAAGTATAAAATACGTGCAGGTGTTTCATTGGCAAATGAAATCACGATGGATCGCGTAAATGTGGGTCTTCATGTTGGTGTATATTGTTTTAATAAGGTAAAGGTGCCTGAACATAATCAGTTCGGAGACAAGAATAGCAATAGGATAGAGAATTATATGTATACGAGATTAGTCTCTCGCTTCTATATAACACCGAAGTTCTTTACTTTGTTTGAGGTAAAGACTCACTTACTTAAAGTGGAATGTTTGGGTGTTGGTTTTGGTTGGGCAATGCCAGACTTTGGTGCTCACCTTAAAAATCCTTTTGCACGTATTTCTTTCAAGAAAGAGGATAGGGAAGAGTTGAGAATCACTGGAAGCGAGAAGTAGTAATATTGTAATACATATGGATGAATACAATAATTTTTGGATATAGAATACTAACTAATTAAATGGTGATATGGAACTGAAGAAAACATACGAATGTAAAGGCACTTGCTCAAGATTCATCAATGTATCCGTAGAGGATGGCATTGTGAAGAATGTTCAGTTTTTAGGTGGATGTCATGGAAACACACAGGGTGTTGCAGCATTAACCCAAGGAATGAAAGTGGAAGAGGCAATCTCTAAGTTAAAAGGTATTGATTGTGGAGGAAGAGGAACCTCTTGCCCTGATCAATTGGCTAAGGCTTTGGGGTTATTCTTATAAAATTATTGACACGTTCCTGAGTCAATAATTGTTGTATGTTGTTGAATTTCCTATGATTTTTGTACGAATAGTATTTGTGCACGTTAATTTATAATACATTCGCTATTGCTTTTTGCGATTAATGGGGGATTTTTCCATTTGTATGATGGATTGTTAAAGAATATTAATTATATTTGGATGTCTATGATTTAGATATATGGGTATGTGTGATTTTGTATAACTTAGAAACTGTTACATAATTATGAATAGAATTTCTTTACTAAAAAAACTGTGGGTTCCTTTGCTATCGTGTATAGGTCAGTTATCCTATTCACAAACTTTTACTTTAAGTAATTGGTACGCATTGTCCAATCATGAAGTAACAGAGGCTGATGATTGTGGAACTATTATGAGAGTGGTAGCTAATTTTGACAATTGGTCTCCTGCTCAGTTTCAAATTTTAAAAGATGGAGTACCGATGGGTACTGCTGATTTGGTTTCGAAAGATTCGCAAATCTATTACGAAGGAAATGGGTCAGATCCAGCTTGGAGATGTAGTGCCGGATCAAGTCAGAGTTGGAGTTACACTTTCTACATTAACACAAGAGTAACTCCTTACCAGATAGTGTCTTCTATTCCGACAGAAGCTTTCAATACTTCTAAGGCATCTATTTCCAAAGGTTCTGCTGTGGTTTCCTCCCCTACAGAAACATTCACTCTTTCTGGAAAAGGATGTTCTTCTAATAGTAGCGCTACATTCTCATACCAATGGGTTAAGAGTTCTGATGGAAAAACATGGAGCAATATTTCGAAGGCGACAGAACAAGATTACACTACTAAGTTGGAAAAGGATAGTACATACTTTGCTTTGAAGACCATCGTAGTATACGATGAGGAGGATGAAGACGGAAATGTAGTTGCAGATGTAAAACATGAGTGCATTTCAGCTCCTATCTTGATGACATTCAAGAAAGCGAAGGTGAATTTCGAGGCATCTGTTGGTGTAAACTCTCATAAATTCAACGACTCTGAGTTTGAAGTGAAGGAGGGTGGTAATATGGTACTTACTGCACTTACAGAATCATTCGAAGGTACTCCTACTTATACTTTGCAATATAAGTCGTTAGAAAGAGCTTCCGAAGAAGTTAGTTGGGTTGATTTGAAGACACTTCCCAATGGTAAGTTAACTGCTTTTGAGCCAGAGGTAAGTGCTGAGTACCGAGTTAAGGTTACAGGTACATCAAAATATTCAGGACAAAAATGTACTGTTTATTCTCCAGAGGTGATTGCAATACGCAAGATTTACTTGGTTGATACAGAGAAGTTCGCATATGATGTTTTGTGGCGTGATGATTTTGGTTCTTTTGCTTCTGCAAAGAAGTATGTTGATGCATTGGGTAACGAATACAGTAATAGTTTCAAGGATGAGACTTTAGGAAAGGAATGTACAATTGAGAACTATTGGGCTCCAGATCCATTCGGATATGTGAAAGAGCATCAATATGCTGCATTCGATCCTAATTTCATTAACAACCAAAGAAATTGGTGTTCAAAATATCGTTTGGAGGATGGATATTACATCATCACAAACAATCCTTACAAGGGAGATGGAAAGAATAACAAGGCTGACCGTGATTATTGGGAGGCAGAAGACCATACAGCAGGTGATACAGATGGAGCAATGCTCTTTGTAAACTGTAAAGCAGGTTTGGAAGGTGCTATGATTTATGAGAGAAGCCTTTCTCTTAATTGTGAGCTGACAAAATCAAAAGGTGTTTGGGTAATCTTTAATGCATTTATCAATAATGCAGTTTATAAAGAAGGATCAGATACCCCTGTAAATGTTCGTTTGGAGATTTTGGATCCAGACGGCAAGGTTGTTTACTCTATTGCATCTGGAAATATAAACCAAAGAAAGGGCTCTTTGTCGCAAGATTCTTGGGCAAACCTTTCATTCCGTTTCTTGGCAGAGGCTCAGGATTATACAGTGCGCTTGTATAACAATGCTCCTGGTGGTGCAAGCTGGGGTAACGATATCTTGATTGATGATATCTCTGTTACATTGTGCTATCCTAAGGTTTCTTTGGTTACACACGACAAAAACCATGCTTCTTACCGTAATGCTTGTAAAGATGAGCAATTCGAATTGGTTGCATACAATGAAGATGGTTTGGAGAACTACATTGGAGATCCTAAGTTCTTGTTCCAATACTCAAACAAATCAACTGATGGAGCTTGGGTAAATTACGGAGGCATCACAAATGACTCTATTGTAAAGGTTAAAGCAACTTCTGAATTGTTTGGAGTTACCAAATTTAGAGTTATTGTTGCTTCTGACGAGTCAGTGGTTAAGGCTCTTGGAGAGAACAGAAAGGTTGATTTGAGTTGTGCTACAGTATATGCCATGGATGAGAATATGGTGGTAACCGTTGCTCAACCATTTGAATTGTCGTTGGATCTTTCTGATTCGATCATTTGTTTAGGACAAGACTCTGTACATGCAGTTGCTACTCCTATTAAAGCAGAGGTGTTCCCAACACAGTTCTATTGGTATCTGAATGGAGCTATGGTTGACTCTACAGAGTCTGCAGAATTTGCATATGCGGATTCATTAGGAGGAAACTGGTTTGATAAGATTGACACTTACGAGTTGGAGGTTAGAGCTGTTGATAGCGTATGTCAAAAGACTATCAAGGAAGATTGGGCAGAGACAAACAAGGCTACTGTTGAGGTTACAAAGAGAAGCAAGTTAGGATTGTCTGTTTCTCCTACTCAATTGGCTTGGGGTGAAGAGGCAGTCTTCTCAGTAGAGAATAACGGTTATGAAGGAGACTCCCTAATCTGGCATGAGTTGGGTACAACAAAGAGAGACATTGTTTCTGAGAGAGTAGGTGAGTATAAGTTATTACCAAGTCAGAATGGAGACATCTCATACTATGTTTCTGCTACAGAAGAGTATGTATGTACAGATCCTTCTGATACAGTAACCATCAATGTTAATTTGATCATTCCTAACTTGATTACTCCATTCAATGATGGCTCAGAAGAGATGAACAATACGTTTATGCAAGGAAAGGGTATGCATGTTGAGATCTTCAATCGTTATCATCAATTGATTTTTGAAGGTGAAGATGGATGGGATGGTTCTTACAAAGGTAAGACTGCAGAGCCTGGTACTTATTACTACAGATTGTTTATGCCTAATGGTGAGATCCGAAAGGGAACACTAGAGGTTGGTAAGTTTAAGTAAGAAATAATTTAGTCTATAAGATATGAAAAAGATTATATTATCGGCATTGATGGTAGGACTAACGATTAGTTCCTATTCTGTAGAAAATAGACTTATTGGATCGACATCCTATTTTGAGTCTTCAGATATAAATACGTCAGCAAAGGAATTGCCTATGTCTCCATATAAGAATGGAACCTTGGTTTTCTTTAGAAATGATACTGCATATTCATTTGTTGCCAATGACCTTTTGATGATCGACAAGATTACTCCTTGTCCTGAATTAATGGGCATGGGAATAGAGGGAACTTTTGCATACGATGCAAAAGCTAACAAACTCTATTTCTCTAAACCTGGAGAGACTGGTAAGAATGATTTGTTCGAAGCTGATTGGAAAGAGAAGGATGGTAAGTGGGGTAATGTTCGTATGCTACAGATTCGTGGTGTTATGGCGCAACCTGTATCTTACAAGAACTCCTCTTTGGTCGTTGCACGTTGGGTTCAAACAGGAAGAGGTGCTTCTGGTTTCTACAATCCTTCTATCAGTCCTGATGGAAAGCGCATCTATTTCTCTGGTGAATTTAAAGCAGGTAAGGGTGGTCGTGATATCTGGTACATTGAAAAGGAGACTGACGATATCTGGACTCGTCCTCAATTGATCTCAGAAAGCAATAGTACTGCATCCAATGAGGATTACCCGTTGGTAGTAGGTGATACCTTATTGTTCTTCTCTTCTGATAAAGAAGGTGGATTCGGAGGTAAGGATATCTATTGTGCAAAGAAGAGTGCTAAATCAAGCGAATGGGGTACTGCAGAGGTATTATCTGATGTGGTCAACTCTTCGGCAGATGACTATAATGTTGCGTTTGGACAAAACGATGCTTCTGCGTTCTTTATCTCAAATAGAGCAGAAGGACACGGATTAGACGATATCTACTCGACTGTAGCCATCAATATTGTTCGTGATGTTGAATTGGCAGCAGATCCGGTTCCTGCAGAACCTAAAGGTTTCGATTGGATGTTGTTCTTCTTCGATTTGGACAAATATGATATGAAACCTGAATATGAGGTTCAGTTGGATGAGTTGATCTCTTCCATGGCTGAATTCCCAGGAGCAGTGTTTGAGATTAGTGGTCATACCGATTCTCGTGGAGATGATAACTACAATATGAAATTGTCTGAGAAGCGTGCTCGCTTCGTACGAGATTTGTTGATTAAACGAGGTGCTGATGCAGCAAGCCTTAAGGCAGTAGGACGAGGAGAGTCTGAACCTATTATTAAGGATGCTCAAACAGAGCCAGAGCATGAGCAGAACCGTCGTGTTGAGATTAGAATTATTGATGAAGATAATGAATAAATAAGGGGAGGAACGAAAGATGAGAAAATTATTAATATTATTAGGTTTCCTTTCATTAGGATTTATGGTGAATGCGCAACAGGAGTTGCTTATGTCACAACAGTTTTATTCTCGTATAAATAAGAATCCTGCTGGTATCGGTAACATCGAGGATATTGACTTGTTCGCGTTAGGTCACTTCCAATATGCGGGTATGGAGGATGCGCCAAATACAGTCTTACTTAATGCACATACATTTGTAGATAAGTGGAATTCAGGATTTGGTCTCTCCTTCTCTTATGATAACTTGGGTATTGCAAGAAGCTTTACTAATGTGAAGTTGGATTACTCTTACGGTTTGCGTTTCAACGATGATATGTTGCTTTCCCTTGGTTTAGGCTTTGGAGTATTGGTGTCTACGTTTGATATCGACAAATATACTGTAGATAACAGCGCTGAGTTGTCGGAGGATTTCATTCCAGCAGATACTAAAAAGTGTAGTCCTGATATGGATCTGGGTATTGAGTTTACCATGAAGGAAAATCTTTTGTTAGGTGTTTCCGTTACCCACTTGATTAGTGGAGAGACAACCACTTTTGCACCAGGTCAACACCTTTATGTATATGGTCGTTACTTATTCAAAATAAATGACAAATGGGATATAGCACCGATGTTAACTTATGTACACCACAAGAAGGTAAACTTGTTGGAGGTGAACTTAACCGGTTTCTATAACCGCTTTGTATGGGGAGGTTTAACATGGCATCCGGATATGTCATCAGGATTTAAGAATAATCCGTTGGCAATCACTATCGGTGCTGAGTTCAAGCGTTTCCGTTTAGGTTACACATTTGATATTGGAATTGGAAAGATTCATAATATAGCATCTACTTCTCACGAAGTTATGCTTTCTTACTCAATTGAGAGAAAGAAGACAAAGACAACTCCTTCGGATGGAGACTTCTTCGAATAAAAGAAATGAGTTGATAAAAACAAGTGCTGCTCTACATTCTAGGGCAGCACTTATTGTTTAAGAGGGTTCTTACTTCTTTCCTTTATTAATAATAAAGATACCCAACGTTGCAAGCGCTCCTGCGTAGACATACTTCCAATAGAAGGGCTCATCAAGGCAAAGGCATGACGTAATGGCTCCGACGACGGGGATAAGCGAATTATAAATGGCCACCTTGCCGACTGGATTCAGGCTTAGCAACTTGTTGTAGAGAGCAAATGCACTAGTGGAGATACCGATGAGCAGCAACAGGATGAAGAGTCCGTAAGGTGTGATGTTGGGTAGAGTGCCATCGCATATCAATCCAGGAATGATAAGTCCAGCTCCTCCTATGGAAAGTCCAAGCCCTGTACCGACGAAGATATCTAAGCGTTTGCTCAATCCTCGTGTCATAAGCGTTGCTGTGGCGCTGCAGAGTGCATTTAGGATAATCATTCCATCACCCAACCATGTGAACTCACCTTGCGCCTTTCCTCCAAGATTCAGCAATAGGATTCCTGTGAAACCGAATACACAACCAAGAATCTTATTGATGGTCATCTTGTCGCTCTTGAAAAATACACAAGCCAAGATTACTACGGAGAAGGTGCTTAGCGAATTGAGAATGGCAGACCTTGCACCATCGCAATGTGACAATCCGAAATAGAAGAATGCGTAATGCAACGTCGTGTTGAAGAGTGCGAAAATCAGAATGTATCTCCAATCCGACTTATGATTCACTTTAATGGCAATGCCTTTACTACGAGCCAATGCAATGATGATTACTCCAGACAAAAAGAAACGGATGCCGGCAAATAGCATCTTGCTTCCTGTCATATCTGGGGTGATCTGAAACTCTGCAAAGCCCATCTTGATGAGCGGATAGGCCCAACCCCATACAATGGCTGCGGTAAGGGCGAATATCGACACCCACACCGGGCGTTGGAAAATACTGACTTTATCTTGTTCTGACATATTAGGTTTTAAATCTTACTTTGCAAAGGTAGTCATAAATTGCCTCATAAAAAAAAGCCTACGGACTTCAATGAAAATCCATAGGCTTATATTTTGATGACCAATGGTCAGAGGATTAAACCTCCTTACCAGCCATTACTGACTCATAATATGCTACATAGTCGTCTTTTTGGTCGCTGTCCATCCAAGCCATTGCTGAACGAGGGTGGTCGTTTTGAGAACCAGTGATCATGTAAGGCATGAAGTAACCCCAGTCGATCTCCTTTTGCAAAGGTTTAACTTGCTCTTGGATCACGCGAAGGATTGGCTTCAACTTGTACTTAGGATTCTTCAAGAAAGAGATCAAAAGCTCCATTGGGCAGTTACCTGCACCACGGCCGATACCAAGCATGGTAGCATCCAACATGTTCGCACCCTTGATGATACACTCGATAGTGTTAGCGAATGCCAATTGTTGGTTGTTGTGTCCGTGGAAACCGATAGTCTTGCCAGGAAGAGCTGCTGTATACTTGTCCATCAAAGTGTGGATATCCTCAGAATACAAGCTACCGAAGCTATCAACCAAATAGAAAGTACCTACTCTTGACTTAGCAACGTCTTCCAAAACCTCATCCAACTTACGGTCTGTTACCTTAGAAACAGCCATTAGGTTGATGGTTGCCTCGTAACCCTTGTCGATTACGTGGTGAGCCAACTCGATAGCCTTGTCAATTTGGTAATCGTAGCAAGCAACACGGAACATATCGATCACGCTCTCTGACTTAGGACGGATATCATCGTATTTAACACGACCTATATCAGCCATTACAGAAAGTTTGGTATGAGTGTTGTTTTCTCCAACGATCTCACGAAGTTCGTCTTCTGCACAGAACTTCCATGGTCCGTATTGGTCGCGAGGGAATTGATCTTCGCTACTGATGTAGCCGATTTCCATATAGTCAACACCTGCTTCAACGCATGAGTTATAAACACCTTTTACGAAATCCTTGCTGAACTGCCATTTATTCATCAATCCGCCATCACGGATGGTAC
Source organism: Paludibacteraceae bacterium (assembly GCA_045600225.1). Lineage (GTDB taxonomy): Bacteria > Bacteroidota > Bacteroidia > Bacteroidales > Paludibacteraceae > UBA1181. The sequence goes on along the minus strand of JAZRXL010000064.1, from coordinate 11,734 downwards.
AGTCCAATACTTTTAGTTCTTCTCTAAACATATTATTATTGTGAAATTTTATAAATTCATTATTTTGGTTTCTTCGCTGATAAAGTATTGAATCAATCTTCTATAGATCTCCTCAATTACATCAGGATCCAAACCACGCTCTTCTGCCCATTGACGACGCTGCTCAATTACAGCTTTCTTTCTATCTGCCGCATCTATACCCGCAGCCGTCTTCTCTTTGTACTTTACCACTTCCTTTACATATTGGAAACGCTCGCTGAGTAATGAAATGATTACATTGTCGATGTTATCGATCTCATTACGAACTTCTGTAATGTTTGTACATTCCGAAGGTTTTTTATTTGTGACGGTTGTCTTCAAATCCGTAAAAATTAATAGTTTATTACAAAATAGTGCAAAGTTACTATTTTTTTTCCTATTATGGTTTCTATTCTTAATAAAAGAAATAAAAAGTTTTGTGGAAAATGATGATAGAAAGGTATTTTTTTATTGTTGATGAAAATTGCAGAATTTGAAACAATACTTTTGTCATGCGAACCAACCCATAAAAACAAGGGAGTCCCGCATTTATCACGAAACTCCCTTCAAAACAGGTAAATTGGCGCTATTTTTCAACTTGCTTAGCTTGCAATAATGATTTGTTCGGAATAGTGAATTTTAAGTGTCTCCCTCCATTTTTCTCAAATAGTTCGAAATATAGATTGTGTTTGTTCGGAATGGTAAAACGCTTGAAGAAAAAAACGGTGGAGTAGCCTTCGGAGGCTTTGATGAGTTGTGAAACAGGCTCTGAATAGGTGAATATCGGAGCTTTCTCATCTGCTTGGTAGGAACTCTTCTTGGTTGTTTTCTTGTTGATTATATAACTCTTGATAAAATCAATCTCGTAATCTACCTTGGAGAGATTCTCTATATGCAAAAAAAACATCATAACATCCTCTTTTACGTATATGCCATATAATGAGAAGGTCATCTTATTGTCAATACTACCATAGTTTCTTAAATCACATCCTTTGTTTATGATCTTCCTTCCCAGTATCTGCATTTCTGGTTCGTTAATCGAGTGAGATGAAAAGATGGCTTCCGTCCGTCGACTTGTTGATGATATCTGTAGGTTGACAATCTCAGGATACTCCTTATACCTTACTAGGATAGGGTATATGGTCTTGTCCTCGGTTATGACACATAATGAAGTCTCATTAAAAGGAGCAAAACTGCTACAAACGGATTTGCATTTAATGATGTTATCGATTGCCTCGGCATAATCTGCAATAATCTTATCCGACCCTGTTTGAATGTCTACAACCTTCTGTTGGAACAGTATGTGAGAGGTTTGCTTGTCTGACAATTCAATGTTATATGCCGCAATTTCCTCTAATGTCTGCTCTTTCACTTGGTAGGCCAGGTGAGGAGGATCCTGTTGATAATGCAGATCAAATGTATGTACCTCTCCGTCGAGCGTGATGATTGTAATACTCGTTTTATTGAAAAGGTCTTTATTGCTCTTTACTCTAAGAATGGAAGAGACATTGGTCATTTCTAACTGAATATCGTTGGTACCCATATCCGCGTATTTCACATCTGATGTGAATTGCAGATAGACCCATTTGATATCCGAGATGGGTAATGGTACGCTTCCTACAGAGGTTAGTTGCTCAGCTATACAATGGAATATAAGAAAAGACCATTGAAGAAAAATTGTTATAAGAATCTTTTTACTCATTCATCTTGATGATTAGTTTATAATTGGTCGTAAGAGTTACTTTGGGTTCTCTTACTGTGTTGTTTAACGCATTTCTTGTTGCTTCTGTGATGGCGTGTGCTCCTGTAGAAATAAGTCCAGGAAGGTTGCCGAAACTAACATCGGTATTGTTTATTGCTTCCCCGCTAGATTCTGTTTTGACGTCATCTACTAGGTTTTCGGGGAAGTATATTCCTTGAGCGCCATCTCTATCGTATATGGTTCCTCTAAATGGGTATACATTATTGTTATAGACGATGTTGTCTATGTTGATATGGACACGGTTTTTATTGAATGATGCCATTCCTATGATAACAGTGTTTGCAGGGATTGTTGTTCCGTTTATATGGATAGGATCCAATATTCTTAGTTTCACTTGTGAAGAGGATGTTACATTTCTCTGCTCATTATGGATAACCGCTTGTATGCATCCTTTATCACTCATTGTGGTTTGTTTATTTAGAGGCTTGAATCCATTGGCGGGTATGTTTTGTTCAACTACCTCGTTGTTTGTTTGCTTGACAATAGGCTCTTCTTTAAGGGTCTTATTGTTTGTATTGCTACTTCCATAATAGACCTCTCTAAGATGGGCCAATTTCTCAGCTTTCTCCCTCTCTTTCATTAATTCTAAATCTTCCTCATCAAAATGATTGCCTTCAGAAGTAGATTTGTTCGTCGTTTTGTAGGTGGATGTGTAGGATCGGTTTCCAGAAATCTTCTTGGGTTCCTCTTCTTTAGTTTTTGTTTGACACAGTGCTTGTTTTATTGATCGAAGAGAGTTGTTGGTTTCTTCATCAAGTCCTTTTTCTGCAACCTCATCTTTTTGTTCAGTTTCTTCTGAGAAGAAGTGAAACGAGTTGTGTTCTTTCTGCAACTCTCTTTCTTCCTCTTCTTGTTTGAGAATTGCAGTTGCCTGATTGTAGGCTTCCAACCGGTTGTCTGCCACATCATCTGTGATTATATCCGGGAAGTCTATTATGTCTCGATTATTGGTGGATACTTCATCGGATGTGGGTGTAGAACCTCCTCCTAACAGGAAAAACAGTCCCATTGATCCTATGAATAGGAATAACATACATCCATGTATGATCCAGATCTTATTAATTCTCTTATTCTCCATCTCCAATTGTTTGATTTTCTTGATAATATTTCCTTAGTGAGTCTAGCGAGTCCTTTATAGAGTAGATCTTCTCTTTAGATTGCATATACTCTTTTTCTAAAGCATCTATTCCTTGTTTTGATTTGTCATCCATCCACTCTTTCTGTTCTGATGTTTTGTGGTGAGATATGTTTAGTATGGTTTTTACAATTGCTGATATTGATATGCATATAAAAACGAGGATGATGTAATTTTTTCTTTTCTCCAAGGGAACTCTTCCTAAGTTCTCAGAGATGATATCTCTAAATGATCTGTTTTCCATAGGATTAACGTGCTTTTGTATTAAACTCTTCCATGCTTTGAATAGCCCAGTTTTCGATTAGGAATCCATGGGGATTATTGTCAGATCTCGGACAATTAATCAGTTGACAATGAGTCCTTAACTTATAGTAAGTTATTGAGGATGTTCTCATTACGGATGTTGTGGCGTAGGTATCCACTTGATAGGGATAGTTGTTCATATCTATGAGAATAGAGTCTACCTTGATCTCGTTGATAATACTTGCACCTACCAATTTTTGATAATATCCATTTTCTTTCCTATATCGATAGAATTCCAAGGCAGAGTTATCTGCTAAGAATAGGGCTTGTTGTATGTTATTCTCGATAGCGGAACCATCGGGAATGAGGGTGAAGAATAGTTCATGAAACCATCTTACATGCGATTTAGCTTCTGCAGGCTTATTGATATTTATATCCTGCGAGAGGGCCATCATCAAGGATTTGCCTTGGTCCAGTACATAAATCTTTTCTCTTTGCTTCTCCGCGAACATATAGGATTTCCAAATTGAAAAGCAAGAAACCACAATTGCAAATAGAGTGATTCCGATAAGGTAAAATTTGGAAAGTGCGAAGGCTCCTTGAATGTTTCTTAGACTTTTTAGCATAATACTTACGATTATTTAGAAAAAAGATGATTGGTATTGGGCTCAACACTTGGATGAAGCCACTCTCTAAATGATTGTTTCCACGTTTGCCGGTTAAACAATTTCAGGATATTAGGAGTAAGAGGATTAGCAGTGGATCCGCTTATTAATTTGGAAGCTGCTGCGGATCCTGCTAATGTAATCCCACCTGTTATATTTTCCATTCCTCCCGCGCTTACGATGTAGCCTGCGATAGAAGGAATCATCAGGTATAGGATAATGAAGGCTACAACGAAAATTATATATGAAATAGTTATGGTTGTTAATAGAGAATCAACTTGTGAAACATCCCTTTCAAGCATTTTAATGGCCTGCTTGTATACTTCAATATGTTGTTCCATAAGTGTAATATTAAGTTGTTTGATAATGACATCCATTAGGTTGGCAATAGGGATGAACAGACAGACGTTGATGTATTTGCTTACCCAGCTTTTCCAATTGTCGTGGAACATGGGAAGAACTGATAATGCGAGAGCAAATGGTCCGAATACAATCAGAATGATTCTGAAGGCTAAACTAATGGCTCGGATGGTGAGCTTTATTGCACCAAATGCAATGTTTGTAATATACTGAAGGGCACCGAGTAGTAGTTCCATCGCATTCATATAGAGATTGTCAAAGAAGTTAGATACTGTGTTTACTGAGAAAACTCCACTCCAAAAGCCAGTCTCTCCTTTGCTTTCCTTTTCTGCTATAGCAAATAGATTCTTTGTCTTCTCCAGTTTTTTCCGAACATCGACCTCTTCTTCGCTGTCTACTGCATTGGCCGTATAGTCGTTAATTGGTTCAAAGATATTATCGATTAAACCATAGACAAGCGAAAAGTTTAGACATAATATACCTATTATGAATGGTTTAAGTAGAGCATTAAATTCTATTGCTTCTCCTTTGGCCCATGTTTTCATTAGTATGTTTGCAAAATATCCGAAGGAGAACAACCCACATAGAAGAAAACATATTTCGGTAACGCCAGAAATTTGGTCTACGCAGTGGTCAAAAAGGTTTTGAGAAAACTCCTCTGAAAGATAGGAAGATAGATTAAAAGAGTATTTGTCCATGTTTTTAGAAGTTGATAAAAGATTTTATTGCATTGTCTCTTCTTTCTACCATTTTACAAGTATAGGCACCGTTATAGATTCGTAGAAGATCTGCTTTCGTGAGTTCTAATTCATTTCTTAGATAACGAAGTTCTTGTTGCCTCTCAAAATCACTGAGTGATAGATCATTATCTTTAGTTTTGTCTTGTATCACCGCACTTGCTTTTCTTGCGATGTTACTCACATTGGAGGAACAGTTTATAAGGTCAACAATACATTGATATTTTTCATCTTTACTTAATATCTCTGATGAGCTCAATTGTTCCCTCATAGCTTTGCATAGATTCATGATGTCTTCACCTAAGGCGATGATATTTACAACCTCGTTTGCTGTTTTTATGTAGTTAGAGACCTGTTCAACCCGTGCTTGTATCTTTTTACTCTCCTCGTACGCTTTCTGGGCGATTTTGATCTGTTCGATGAACTTATATTTTTGTTCGATTTGTTCATTCATCTCTTCTGTTGCCAAAGAGAGTCGTTGAGCAAACGAGGTAGGGTCTGTTACAACCATTGCTCCTTGGGCGTTAGTGTATAGAACCGATACGGATAATAATGCTGTGATAGTAAGTTTTTTCATTGCATATATAGATTAATGTAGTTGGTAATAGCATTTTTGATAGAATTTCCATTGGATTTTTGTAATTCCAAGATCTTTCCTTTCTCTTCTTTGTCTGTTGTGAATGTGCAATACTCCTCTTTACTTACTTCGACTCCATAGACTGCACAGAAGTTTCGTAGTGAGATAAATACCTCCTTGTAGCGAGATCTATGTTTGAAATCAAGAGCATTATTGACGGAGAAGAGTATGCTCTGTTCTTTTTGTGACAATGATAATATCTCTTGTATTACCTGAGCTTTCTCTTTGAAATCACGCAGATCGAGTAGAATTTTACAATGAGATTGGGTAATCATAATGTCTTTGATAAACTTATTTCCTACTAGATCATCTGGCTCTTGGGTAACAATAGCAATCTCTCCAAAATGTTTTCTCGCTGTTCGGTAAAGATAACCTATGAAAGAGGCCATTCCTTCTTTTGCAATGGCTTGCCATGCTTCCTCTATCAGCATTAGTTTCCTTTGGTCCGAAGGTAGTTTCCTAATCTTATCCATAAAGGTTGCCATAATGATTAGGGTGACAATGGGGAAGAGCGTTTTGTTATCCTTGATATTATCCAATTCAAAAACGATGAATCGTTTCTCGTTCAGATTCAGTTCTTTGTCTGAATTGAGCAGATGACCAAACATTCCTTCGCTACTGAAAGGCTTCAATACTTGAATCATATCGTCAATATCAAAGTTCTCTAGCCTGATTTTCATTTGTTCTGTCACATAAGGTTTGAAATCTTCTATCAGATAGGTATAGAAAGAATCAAAGCAGGGTCTAATCGATCTATTCTCGCATATTCTATCTATATAGTTGTATATACATACCTTGATATGTGTGCTCTCGCTATTGGAGAATGAATTATCGCCCTTCCATAATGTCTTTATCAAAGTGAGTAATTGTTCTTTCTTCTCCTCCGTGTAGTTATAATTGGGTTCATAGAAAGGATTAAAAGCGAGAGGTTCGTCTTCCGTATAGGTGTAGTAGAGTCCGTCTTCTCCCATCGTTTCTTCTTGTATCATTTTGCAAAGACCTTGGTAAGAGTCTCCGATATCGACCAATACGATATGACAACCTTGTTCCCAATACTGCCTTACCATATTGTTGGTGAAGAAGGATTTTCCAGACCCTGAAGGACCTATGATTACTTTGTTACGATTATCAATCCAACCTGCTTTTTTTGGATAATCATCCAAATCAATTCGCACTGGAATGCCATGTATACGGTCAGTTAGGTAGATGCCAAAATCATTGTCATTGACCATATTACGATAGTTGCTATCAAAGTTAAAGAAGCAACAGGCCTGTTCGATAAAACTAATGAATGATTGTTCATTGGGGTATTGGGAGGCAGCTCCTGGAATTCCTGCCCAGAAAATCTGAGGGACAATCCTCTCGGTCTTGCTTTTTGCGCAACAGTTTAGGGCAGATAGTGCAGCCTCTGCTATTGAGTTCTTGGATAGCAATTGTTCCCAATTATGGTCCCAGATAAGCAAATTGAATGCACAACGTATGCTCCTTTTTTGATGCTCAATGGCTTCGTCAACGTACTCGGTATTCCTCTCTAAATTGATGAGGTTCTCCCTTGAAGCAGAGGAGAACGCTTGTTGTAATCTGCCTTTCTGTTTAATCTTCTTGATGTTCTCTTGATGATTATCCAAAAATATATATTGATTGTATATATGATCGAAAGGCATGTTTAAAGATAGGTTAGCGACGAAACTTTGGGGGACAAAGAAGGAGGGAGGATTAGAATATTTTTTGCTGTGGGAATAGTTGGATACTTCGGCGGGGGCTACATCCAAATCGGCAATGGAAAAGCAAGATACATATTGGTCACCGATCATTAAGGTACCATCTTCAATATGAAGATCTTTCATCACTGTGCTTTCTCCTTTGAAATGCAGGTACATGTATTTCTCTATCCACCCAAAGGATTTGTCAGACCCTATTAGCTCGTCACTTGACAGAGGGCGTATGTTTATATTTGCATCTTTTAGAATCTGACAAAACCTATTTGTTGATTCTTTGAACGAGTTAAGTCTATTCTCATCCAACATCTCAGAGGGAATAAGTTTGTTTCTACATAAGGCAGATGCAACCGATTTATCCGCCATCTTCTCTTTCGACGAGAGGGTGATGTAAATAAAAGAGTGGTGAGAAAGATATTTCCTTTCAGAAAAGTGATTTCTATAAGAGATTGATAAAAATGAATTCTGATTAGGTTGAAATTCAATATCACTTGAAGAGAAGATATCCTGCTTATGTACAATTGTATAATCGGGGAGATCTCGAACAGCAGAAACAAAGGCTTTATGAATTGCCTCATATTCCTCAGAGGCTTGTGTGTAGATCTGAGGAAGAGTCAGTTCAAAGCAAGCAGTAATATCTGCTGTTTTTGAAATTATAAATCCGTCTTCAAATTTCCATAAAGGAAATAAGTTTTTGATTGTATTGTTTTTTAAATAGTTCATAATTAAACTATTATCATATTTTTCACTCTTGTATTGTTTTGTATTCGTTGTACACATTTTCTTTGGGCATGCGCATGGGTTAGACCATTCTCTCCAAAGTGAGAATTAAGGTAATATGCTCCACCGACAGAGATTAGAGCAGATAGTACGACCAAAGAAATGGTAATTTCAATAGGGAAGAGAAGACCTAATATAAAGTAGAGAAAGATACTAACAATGATGCCTCCTAAAGATAGAAAAACATAAGTTGTTCGTAAGCCCTTAAATTCAAAAGATCTTCCAACCCCTTTGTTGATCTTGTATGTCATCTATGCGAAAAAGAAGTTCTTCACAACCATAGAGACTATACAAGCGACAACCAATCCTGCAACCCAACCTCCAATCTTCTTGGCAGAATCGTTGTCTCCGTTAAATAGTTTGTAGGCAACTACCGCACCCCCAATAAGTGCAAAAAGACCACAAACAGACATAAATAAAGTAAGAGCAGGTGAGACCATCTTGTCCAACTGATCATTTGCCGCTTTCAAAGCAGCAGAGGCTTGTTTTTGTGCAAATGTTTCACTCACAGATAATAGAGTTAACAGTGCCACAGAAATAAAATTTTTCATAAGTAATAATTTAAAAATAAAATTTAATAAATGTCAAACCGTAATTTAATAACCTAATAAGCAAAATCTTCCCCTTGTTCAGCTTGAGATTTTTTTCTTCTTATTTGATCTGTACTTTCTCCCTTCTCCTTCTTGGTAAGATGGTAGATGAGTACTAAAATGATATCTATGATTATGCAAATTGTAAAATCGTAGATAATAAATTTTGCCCAACTAATAGTGTCTAACCCAAACATAGCAAATACCTTTTTTTCTCTAGTTACCCTTAAGCAACTTCAGTTTAATGTTTTGTTTTATTTCGTTGCAAAATTAATCAAATAAATTTAATATACAAAGGAATAATGATAGATTTTTTCGATAAAAGCAAAAAATCCGTAAAATCATTGCGATTTTACGGATTTTTTTGTAAAGTATTAATCTAACAGATTATCGGATATTAGCGATACTGATGATATCTGCGAAGACACCTGCAGCGGTAACAGCTGCGCCTGCTCCGTATCCACGGATCATCATTGGATCTTGGTAACGGGCAGTGTTTATGATAATCAAGTTGTTGCTTCCCTTTAGATCGTAGAATGGGTGAGAAGGACCTACGGCTTGTAAACCTACGCTGGTTTTGCCGTTTTCTAGTTTTGCAACGAAGCAGAAGTGTTTTCCTTCAGCTTCAACCACTTTTCTCTTCTCCTCGAATTCTGCATCATATCCTTCAACTTTCTTCCAGAAGTCGTCCAAAGAGCCTTCGAAGAAGTCGTTAGGGATAAACAAGTTCTTTTCTACATCGTCCTGTTCAACGCGAATTCCTGATTCACGAGCCAAGATAACCAACTTACGGATTACATCCTTTCCACTCAAGTCGATTCTTGGATCTGGTTCTGCGAAGCGAGCCTCCATTGCCATACGGATTGCTTTGCTCAATGGAATATCCTTGCTGATAGTGTTGAAGATAAAGTTCAATGTTCCAGACAATACAGCTTCCAATTTAACAATTCTATCACCACTGAAGATTAGGTCGTTCATTGTATTGATGATAGGAAGACCGGCACCTACATTGGTCTCATATAGATACTTGATACCGCGCTTACGGGCAATATTCTTAAGTTCCATATAGTTGTCATAGTCTCCAGAGGCAGCAATTTTATTTGCAGCAACAACTGAGATGTTGTGAAGCAAAAGGTCTTTGTAGATATTAGCGATAGCACCACTTGCTGTACAGTCAACAAACACGCAGTTGTAGACATTCAAGTCGATCAATGCTTGTTTAATGATCTCTGGAGTAGAGGTCTTGCCCTCTTTCAATAGTTCGTTGTATTTTGTCAAGTCAACACCGTCACGGTCAAGGATATAATTGCTAACATCTGCAATACCGATAACCTTAACCATTAGGTTGTTTTGCTTCATTAGAAGTTCCTTCTGAGTGTGTAATTGCTCAAGTAAACTTCCTCCTACGGTACCTGTTCCAACGACGAAAAGGTTCAATTGTTGGTATTCAGACAAGAAGAATGACTCATGGATGCAGTTTAATGCCTTTCGTAGATCTGCGCGTTTTACTACGCATGAGATATTTGTTTCTGCAGAACCTTGTGCCAAAGCAATGATGTTGATATTGTTCCTTCCAAGTGCATTGAACAACTTTCCTGCAGTACCTGTTGTTTGTTTCATGTTGTCACCAACAATTGCAATTGTTGCAAGGTCTTTCTCGATTGAGATAGAGCTGATAGCGTTCATTGCGATCTCTTCTGCGAACTCTTCTCCAAGAAGTTCTTTCACTTGTTCGGCATCTTCTGCTTGAACGCCGATAGAGATGGAACTTCCTGATGATGCTTGAGAAACGAAGAATGTGTGGATCTCATTGAAGTCTAACTTCATAAAGATACGACCATTTACGTTATGAACATTCATCATTCCCATACCTTGGATAGTAACCAAAGCAGAGTTCTCTATGGAAGAGATTCCCTTAATTGTTTTCTCATCCTTTACGTCTGTAGAGATAAGAGTACCAGGGCAAGACGGATTATTGATATTCATAATTTGAATAGGAATATTTGCTACGCAAGCAGGGTAGATTGTAGGAGGGAATAGTACATTGGCACCGAAGTTACAAAGTTCCATTGCCTCAGAATAGCTCAAATGTTCAATCTTGTATGCTTTGCGAGTAACAGCAGGATCTGCCGTCATAAATCCGTCGATAGTCTTCCAAATTTCGATCTTAGATGCTCCTAATGCGGCAGCGATTAACGCTGCAGTATAGTCGGAACCACCGCGACCCAATGTAGTTACATCAGAAGAGTCTGCATCAGATGCGATGAAACCAGGAACAACTGTACGCTTGTTAGAAAGAGTAGAGAATTGCTCCTTGATTAATTTGTATGTTAACTCAAAATCCACATTTACGTTACCAAGAGAATCGTTTGTCTTGATAAAGTTGCGAGAATCTAAATATTGTGCATCAATAAATTGGCTAACAAGGATAGAAGCAATGCGTTCTCCATACGAAAGGATTGCATCTTCTGTCTTAACTGTTAGATCCTTAATTAAGTATACACCCTTCAAAATGTTTTGTAGTTCTTCGTGAAGAGCAGTGATTTTTTTCAAGACATCTGAGCGGGATGAAGTAGGCAGACAACCCTCCACCAATTGGTTGTGGGTATTGATAATTGTGTTTAATTTGTCTGTATATGAAGCATTTCCTTGCGCAGCCATTGTGGTGGCTTCTACCAATGTGTCGGTGACATTCTCCACCGCTGAAACAACAATTACAACTGGCTCATTTACGCCTTCAACAATCTTCTTGACTTGCTGCAAGTTCTTTATGGAGCCTACGGACGCTCCACCAAATTTTAAGACTTTCATGTTTTTTTTATTACATTATGTTTTGGGAACCTTTTATTGTTCCGATTTCTCTTTAAAAAGAATATTTCTTCAAGGTTGCAAAGATACAACTTTTTACCAATCTAAAAGAGTTTCATCTATAAAAACCTCATATCTGTTCACGGTTCTTTCATTTGAAACAAAAATTTTCTTCTTTTATTTTTGCATACCTTGGGTATTATGCGATTTTTCCAAGGAAAATCTATACATTTGCACACAGCAGTGCCGAAGCACCGCTCGTTAGTGTTTCTCCTTTGACA
>JAZRXL010000063.1:0-8623 GCA_045600225.1 Paludibacteraceae bacterium | reverse complement strand
CTTAATTTTGCATCTGCTACAAATCCGGGTGGTGGAGTTACGCATGGTAGTTCAGCACAGGAAGAGTGCCTTTGCAGATGTAGTACATTGTATTTATGTTTAGATGAGGACGAGATGTGGCAGAGATTTTATCTTCCACATAGAAAAGAGGCAGATCCTTTATATAATGATGATTGTATCTATACGCCTGGGGTTATAGTTGCTAAGAGTGATATCTCATTTCCAGAGAGAATGCCGGAATCTGATTGGTATCAGCTAGATGTGCTTACTTGTGCTGCTCCTAATCTAAGGGATATGCCTAGTAATATGATGAATCCATTTGCCGGAGATAAGCCAGCAGATATCGAAGATGATGATTTATATAAGCTTCATACGCAGAGAATCGAGAAAATATTTAGAATTGCGGCAGCAAACGGTGCAGAGGTTCTTATCTTGGGAGCTTTTGGTTGTGGAGCTTTTTGTAATCCGCCGGAAGTAGTGGCAAAAGCATTTTATGATGTTCATAAGAAGTATGAGAATTACTTTGAAACGATAGAATATGCAGTATTTTGTGGTGGTCATGAGACACAGAATTATGATGCCTTTTGTAAGCAGTTTGGTGTAGAGAAGGTATATGATCTTAGCCGATTTCATGAAGCACATGCTAAGGATTATCAGAAAGCTCTTAAAGAAGTTAAGGCAGGATATAAGCGCTCTCATTGGATGTGGTATATATTTCCGCAGATTGTAGGCCTTGGTCATAGTAGAACTTCTGTCTTTTACGCGATATCTGATATTGGAGAGGCAAAAGCATATATGCAGGATCCAGTTCTTGGTGCACATATGAAGGAACTGTGTGGTGCATTATTATCATTGGAAACCAATGATGCTGTTGAAGTGTTTGATTGGCCTGATGATATGAAACTCAAGTCTTCAATGACTTTATTTGAAAAAGCAGTTCCTGAAGAAGTTATGTTTGGCAAAGTGCTTGATAAATTCTTTGCCGGCGAAAGAGATGAAGCTACATTAAAGCTAATAAAATAAATGTTCCGAATTGCGAACAGGCGTGTTCATAACTTAGCGATATATATTAGAGATTAAGCCGAATAAAATGGTATATAAGTTCAATACTATGAACGGAGGTGTATACCATTATGAACGGTTTTGATTATGGCCAACGCATGAAGGAAATAATGGATGCAAGGGGCATGAAACCTTCAGATTTTTATGCTGATGGTAATTATAAAACTAGTGATGTGAAGTTATTAACAAAGACAAGATTTCACATGGTTTTGAAAGGAAAGACTAAAGAGCCTAATGCTGAATTTATTCCAAAGTTTTGTAAATTAGCTGGTATTACTGTTGGAGAATTCTACGGAGAGACTGAACTGCCAGATGAATTAACTTGCTCATTAGATGATGAAGAGAAGCAATTTATTATTACGATTAGGAAGCTAAGAGAACAGTCTAAAGATGAAAGAATTTATAATATTATAGATGCATATCTAAAAGGACTAGCAGAGCAGAAGAACTAATCCGGTGCTTAACCATTGTTTTGGATGAGTACCGGATATTTTTATGCCTTCATTTAGAGCTGCTGATTATTTTTCTTAGGTTGTTGCTCTTGTTCTGCAGGCTTTTGTTCTTCCTCATGATTCTCTTCATGTACGTGAGATTGCATAGATTCAGCACCGCCACTGCCAAGATATTCCTGAAGATTTTTGAGCTGAGATTGTAATTCTTTCAGCTCTTTTTCAGTTGATTTCCAAGTGGAAGTTAATGAATCCTTCTTATCCTGCATAAGCTTATAGGATTCCTGAATATGTTTAAAATCAAGAGTCGATAGATTGATGTGATAGACATCTTTCAATACATGTTCAGCTGCATTGAAAAGACTGATTTGTGTATCATGTTCCCTGTAATATCTTTCAGGATCCTTGGAGCGTTCCATAGCATTATGGTATCTGAGATTAGTAGTATATATTTCAGCATAATGTAATATTTCTGCCGCAGGTTTCATCTTTTTTTCAAGCTTCACAATGGATTCACGTGAAGTTTTTACGATGGCTTCTTTCTCAGCAATTTTAGATTCAAGAGCTTCAATATCACCGGCTATAGCATAAGCATGAGCAGCTGCTTTTAGATTCTGAATATTGGCCCAACGTCTTAAGCCAGGAGATGATTGCATCTTATCTGTAGTAGTATCTATTAGAGTAGTACGTGGTTCTTTGAACGGATCTTTAGGCTTACGTTTTAATAAATCTTCAGCAGATTTTGTATCAAATGATGGAGCATCTTTCTTTGGAAATGGAATCTTTTTCTCATGGGCTTTAAGATTCTCGTCAATCCTATCTTTAATATTTTCTTTGGTATATCCAGGACCAAAAGCTCTGTCAGAACCGCGGATGAATTGCTTTCCATCAAGAGGACGGAAGGAGATATATTTGGCAGCGCCTTCGCCAAATTCCTCACCCTTAATTTCATATCCCTTGGCTTTCATAAGCTCTATGAAATTATCATATGATTTAGCAGTTTTTATCGTATCATCAATGTCGGTTTGGAGCTGTGCTTTCCAGGATTTACCTTCTTTACGGGCTAGCCATTCATTGTATTTCATGCCACGCTTAGGGCCAGGTTTTATGATAGAAAGATTATGCTCAGCACAGAGCTGATCAGATAATTCTCTGATGTGATAATAACTCCTTTTGTTGTCATCATATTTATGGTGTTCGATATTATCTGCAGCACAGAATACTATATGATTATGTATGTGATCGTGGTCAATATGTGTTGCTATTACATAGGAATATTTACCTTCCAATAATCTGTCTGCCAGTTCAGTTCCAATAGCATGTGCTTCATCATATGAGACCTCACCAGGCATAAATGATTGGATAAGATGGAAGGCTTTGTTAGGTCCGGCAGTGAGAGTTTTCTTTAGTTCATATTCGAATTCATGGTCAGCAGTTTCAGGTGTACAACCAAAAGAATTCACCAACATTTTGCCATCAGTCTTATCAGGATTAGTAATATATTTTATTGCCTTGTTAACGGTTGCTTTGATAGCATGGATCTTTGTATATGCCATAGTTCGTCCATCATCTCCTTAACTTTTTTGATATCTTCTTTGGTTGCCATATCATAGGTATTAGCTTTTCTGGCTATCTGATTCATATTGTTGTTTATCTGTGAAAGAGCAGTGTTATATTGCTTTAGTTCAGAATAATCAATGTCATAAACAAATCCATAAACGATTAGATTTCTAATAAAGGAAGCTTTACTGGGAAGCCCGGAGAGTTTCCATTTTGCTTCCAATAAATTCTTTTCATCATCACTTAAATATAGAAGAATTGCTTTTTTTCGATTGCGATTTTTATTCATAGAATTCCTTTCCGATTCATATGGCTTAGGCCATAGCTTTGAATCATATTGCCGTTACCGGCGTGACTATAAGGGGTCGGGGGATATCCACAGCAAGCAACAGATTTTCATCATTATTTATGAGGAAAGAAGGTGCAAAATCTGGTCGGGTGTATATACACACCCAGTGCTTGCTATTCCTTTGCACAATTCCCGGTGGGAATGTGCGCATTCAGCGAACTTAGGTGAGCAGCTTTGAATGCATATGTCCGTATCCGGACAAATAAAAAAGACTGTGGCTTAAGGACGCAGTATCCCTGGCAACAGTCTTAATGATCATATTTATATGTGTTTATCCAGTAATTATTGTAACTAATGAGGTGATAAAAGTCAAAATAATAAAAAAAAGCTTGAAAAATAAGGCTTTGCGATAGTGCAAGTACATACTTTTGGTCAGCCAAACTAGTAATATCATAATGGAAGAGACTGCCATTGTCACTTCACATTAACGATTGGGGGCTACAGAATCATGTTAGGGAATATAAAACTATTCATAGATATATGTCAGGGTACCTAGAAAGCTAGGTACTCTTTTTTTATAGGTGTTCACGATTGTGAACGGTGCGTTCTATGAATTAAAACTGATGACTAATAGATTTATAGCCTCGTGAGGGGGTGGATCTATGTGCACATGGAGAGGATCGTAATTTTGAAAGCAAAGACTGTGCTGGATAAGTGCGGTCTATTTTTGTATCTGTCGTGAAACGACAGCAAATAATCGTGAAACGACACGACATTCAGGATGTTTGTATATAGAATGATAGCAAGGAGAGATTCATCTTATGGCAGATATTGGACTTGAAGATTTAACTATAGGGGAGAGAGTTGAAAGGTTAACCAAAGAACATGGATATAAAACAGAGGATATTGCCTTTGAATTAGATCTCTCTTCAGGGCATATTCGTAAGTTGATGCGAGGGGAGCATCCATGGAGAGAGGATTATATAGAGAAGATAGCAAAACTTCTTGGTGAAGATATTGATTATTTGAAGACAGGAAGAAGACTTGCTGATAATCCTGATGCTCATATGGAATTAAAGGAACGCATCGAATACGATGTGGAGTCCATTGGAAACCTTCCTCCAAAAGACCGGCTTAATTATTTGGCGCTGCTGTTGGAAAAGACAGCTGAGCTGATTAAAAAAGAATAAGACGATTCGTCGTTCTTATAAAGCACACAAGGGTCTGTAGGCAACAGTTTACCTTGTGTGTTTTTATGGGTGACGAACCCGTAGTGTTTATCCAAACACTTTAAGTCCGAATCGGTTTCGGCATTGGACCTTGATAATTGAATATGGCTAGTTCGCAGGACGTACAAAAGAGTTAGCTTGCCAAGAGGTGTGTGCGGTGATATGAGCGCAGCTGTTCTGGTTAATGGTAGTGAAGGCCTACCATGGCGAAGATCCTTTTGTTAATAATGATACACATCCTTTATGGATCCATTTGATGACAGGCGGTGCAAGACCGGTGTGAATCGTGAACCTGATGATTACCTGCGAATTTATTTTTTTATCTGTCAATAAAAGTATATCAATTGTTGGTGTATTTTTACTGGCAGATAATGCCAATTGTACAGCGAAAGGAGCAAAAGTAAATGAGTGAAACAGTGATAGTTAAGGAATGGAAAAGATTCCGAAGGTACAATGACGGCGCGGAATATTATGGAATCAGCCAAAGTCAATTTGAGCGTATGGCAAGAGAAGCAGGTGCACTTATTAAAAGAAACAGACTCGTGTTGGTAGACTGTGAACTTTTTGAAGAGTATCTGCTTCAATTTCGTGTTGGAGAGTAGTTGAATTTCATTGACATTTACGTATTACGGAAATATAATGGTATTGTTAGGAGAGGTATGTGTTATGGCTAAAGCAGGTCGTCCAAAACAGGATATTATAAGAGACAAAATAATAAGCATCCGTATGTTGCAGGAGGAGTATGATGAAATCAAAAGCTATGCCGACTCAACTAACAAGACCGTTACAGAAGTGATGATGGATGGTGCGAAAAAACTTATGGAAGAAGATAAGGATAAGTAACACCTGAGGGTCTCTTTTCGCAAAAGAAAGGAGATTAAAAATGGCATCACGTAAAGACAGAGGCGGAAGACTTCTAAAAAAGGGAGAGTCGTACCGCGAATCCGATGGAATGTATATTTTTGCTTATACAGATTCATCGGGAAAAAGAAGATATACCTATTCAAAAAGCTTACTTACGCTTAGGGATAAGGAAAAGGCGATACTCAGAGATCAGCTGGATGGTATTGATACTGGAGCAGGTCAGTTCGTCAATCTTAATAAGATGTTTGACATTTATATGTCGACCAAACTTGACTTAAGAGAGACTACAAGACAAGGTTATCTTGATACCTACAGAAGGTATGTAAGAAAAGACTTCGGTAAGAAGAAAATTGTAACTATCAAGTATACAGATGTTCTGAAGTTTTATACAGATTTACTTGTAGAAAAGAAACTTCATGTATCAACTATCAAAAGAATACAGCGTCTGATCAGACCGACACTCGAACTTGCGGTAAGAGATAATATTATCCGTACTAATCCTGCAGATGGTGTTATTAAAATGCTTAGCAAGAAGAATATGAAGGAGAGTGTTGTAAGGCATGCACTTACCATGGAACAGCAGAGAGCATTTCTTAATTATATTGATGTGAATCCTCTGTATGATAGATGGTATCCGTTATTAGTATTTATGTTTGGAACCGGATGCAGAGTTGGTGAAGTAATTGGTCTTAGATGGGATGATATAGACTTTGAGAAGCGTCAGATCAGTATCAATCATTCGATTACCTATATGGCTAACAGACAGAATGGAATTCCTACAGGCTGGGTTTTAAATGATCCAAAGACGGAATCAGGTACAAGAATTATTCCAATGGTCGAAGCTGTATACCAGGCTCTTCAGAGAGAGAAGACTAAGCAGGATATTATCGGTGAGCGTTGTGTTACAGAAGTCGAAGGAATGAAGAATTTTATATTCTTTAATAAAAATCATGAGATTTATATTCCAGAAGGTATTAACAAGCTTTTGCATAGGGCAGTCACTAAGTACAATGAGGCAGAGACTATAAGAGCTCTTGAGGAAAAGAGAGAGCCGGAACTTTTGCCGCAGTTTTCATGTCACTATATCAGACACACATTTTGTGCAAGGCTTTGTGAAGCAGATATGAATATCAAGGCCATCCAGGCTGTTATGGGGCATAGAGATATTCAGACAACACTGGATATCTACGCAGAGGTTTCAGAGAAGAAAAAGAAGGAATCTCTGAATAAAGTATTTGATAATATGGATTTATTTTAAGAGTAGAGAGGTCCTCTGGGGACCGCGAATTCCAATTTTTCTGACAGGCGATGATTGCTTGTCGGGGTACAACACCACTTTTGAAGTACTACAACAAAAGGTGCAACAAAAGAGTTGATTTTGGAGTTCTTTCATACTTCTTGGTACTTTTTAAGTATCCTTGAAAATCCTATAAAATAGGCTTCTGAGCGTTTCCAGGCGTTTTGGTACTTTAAGTCAAAAAACGGCTGGAGGAGGTGCAAACCATAGTTGCGTGTGGTGCCGGAACAGTCACTAAGCGTGTGTATGGAGACGGCCGAATTGAGCGCTGTGATAATGTGAAGGATGTTGCCCTCTACATCAGTAAAATAGAGGAAATGATCGATCGCAAGCGTCAACTTTTTAAGGACTAAAATAGGGATTTTCAATTGAATATTTGATAGTGTGAAAAAACTCTTTTGTTGTAGTGGTGCAACACTAGGTGCAACAAAATTTCGCCGTTTGGTACGGCTACAGGTGCAACAGTACTTTTTCGGAATTTGTGGGACTTATTATTTCAGTGTTATTTTCACACCGAAAATCAGAGGACATTTCTTAGAGAAATCAAAGAAGTGTCCTCTTTTTTTATTCATTTCAAGTAATGGTCAAATATTTAATGAAGGGAGCATTAACAATGCAATTTACAGCGATAGGTGCATGCGATGATTTTCACATGGCCTCTTATTGGGAAGAACCCGGAGGAGGAATAGATGAAATGGTAAAGATCAGGCTGCAGGGAACAACAAATGAACTCAAAAGAATGAGACGAGTGATTGAAAGAAACAGATGCTTAAAGGTTATTAGTGTATCTGAAGTATTCGCAAACAAAGGAACCAAGAAATATTTTCGACAGTACATGGATGTAAGTTTTGATCCAAAGAAGAGCACGGAACAGTAAAGGAGATTTGAGGCTATGAGTAAAGTAATCGCAGTAGGAAATAATAAAGGTGGAGTTGCCAAGACAACCACAGCAGTTAATTTAGCGAAAGGACTTGCTGATGCAGGTATGAGAGTACTTTTAATTGATGCAGATCCCCAGGGAAATGCTACAGCGGCAGTTGGATATGATGAGCCGGATATGTTGGAAGATACACTTGCATCAGTAATGCTTAAGGCAATAAAGGATGAAGAAATCGAACCAGGATATGCAATCTTACATAATGCAGGTGGGTTTGATGTCCTTCCAGGAAATATAGAATTGTCAGAACTTGAAGCAATTCTAGTTAATGTGATGGATAGAGAAAGAGTATTAAAACAGTTCGTTACCATGGTTCGTCCAATGTACGAATTTGTCATTATCGATTGTGCACCATCACTTGGAACCATTACAACAAATGCTTTTGTAGCAGCTGACAGCGTGCTTATTCCGGTGCAGGCAAGCTATATGCCAGTAAAGGGTTTAGAACAGCTTGTGAAGCACATCACAAGGATTAGAAAGCACATTAATTATGATTTAGAAATTGAAGGAATTCTGCTTACCATGGTTGATGCCAGAAGTAATTTTTCAAAGGATATCATTGAACTGGTACAGAATTCATATGGACAGAAAGTAAGAGTATTTAAGGATGTGATTCCAAGATCTGTAAGAGCTGAGGAAAGCACTGCAGAAGGTATCAGCATCTTTGAATATGATCCTAAAGGAAAGGTCGCTCTGGCTTACCAGTCGCTGACAGACGAGGTGCTTGCAAATGAGTGAGAAGAAAAGAGCTGGCTATTCCAGATTGAAGAAAATGAGCACTTATGATGACCTGATTGAACAGGCATCTGAGGATAAAAAAATAACTTTGGACCGAATCGGACCAAAGTTGTCAAATCAAAATGAAGTGGAGATTCCAATTGAGGAACTTCACACTTTTCCGGATCATCCGTTTAAGGTTATTGACGACGAGGCGAT
>JAZRXL010000062.1:0-44550 GCA_045600225.1 Paludibacteraceae bacterium | reverse complement strand
TCTTTTATGGCAAATGTGTTGTATGAGTAACTATTGGGGTTCTCCAAATCCCACTCAATCCTTTCGGAAAAGCCGCGGTAATTCTTGACCGCAAATTTTGTAAGCATAGTAAAACGTTTTTTCGTTATGTCATATCAACATCGCAAAGGTAAAAATTTATTTTTAAATGCCGTAATTTTTTTACGGCATTTTGGTGTTGAGTAGTGCTTGTGACTCATATGATTGTTGCGCTTTGCTCAAGACTGACACTAAATTCCTCCAACATTGTTACTATTTGTCTATGGTTATTAACTAATAGTCAATGTTATTTGGGGATTCTTTTGTGTTAATGCTATGGAAGAGATTGGAGTAATAGATGATTGCAAAGAATCTGTTTATATTACATTCTCTCAAGGATTCCCGATGTCTCCTATTTCAATATGGATGTTGATGAAATCAATTGATTCATACTTGTTAGAAGGATATATTTACGAAAAAAAAATGATATGGAAGAAAAGAAAAATCCTCAAGAAATGATTGATATGATTATCGACAATACCTTCTCATCTCTACAAAAATGTTTCAAAAACAAGGAAACATCTGATCCGACAACGGATTTTATTAAGGGAAATGGTGAAAGTCGTTTGATATTTCCCATGAAAAGGGACGAAAGTACTCGTATTAGCGAACAAGAGTTGCGATTTGTTTTTGTAGAGGAGTTCAATAAGTGTTGTGATGAAATGAGCTTGAATTGGTTCTATTCGGTTGAGACGCCAACTGGGAAAAGATACATTTTCTCCGAATCAGAATCTTCAGAAAAAGAGGTTCCTCGAGTAGCGGACATTCATGATATAGAGGCGGGAAAGGGCGAATCTGCTTCCTTTGATTTGGTTATTCATGATATTACGGGGAAGAGAATTGCTCTAATTGAGGTTAAGGCACTAAATCCAGATGGTTTTAGTTATAAAAAGGATTTCTTGAAGTTGAAAAATGATGTAGAGGGCGATGTTTTGCGCTTTTTTGTTATGATACTAAAGAATCATGATGATGGGACGATTAAATCTATCCAAGACAAAATAACATCCAAAGGGAATGTGTCGTTTCATTGTTATTCGTTGGAAAAGGGGAATTGATATAACAGCAATTGTCTTAAAAGGAGCATCTACTCCCGTTTCAAGGTCTATGTGACCCCATCCCCTTTATCCTCTAATCTTTTGCCCCTTCAGGGCGAATAAATTACCTCCCGATCATTCCTTAGGGTGTTGCCCTAGGCTAAGCACTGTTGGGCTTTCAGCCCGATGAGTTGCGTGAAAATTTTTAGAGGCTCCTTTTTGAAAATTCGGAACTTGTCCCAACAGCCTCTCTCGCACTGAAAGGGCATTTTTGATATCATACCAACTTCGAAGTATCAATCTTTGTGTTTGGTATCTCCAATAATCCGCCTAATATAAAATTTGCAATGTTCTTTTTGCTTTCTGTTGAGGAGAACGGACGTAGGTCACCCCTGAAGAATGGTACTTCGCATCCTTTCAGTGAACACTGGATAATCATGGCGGCAAGTTTGGGGTCCTTCACATTGAAAAGACCTTGCTCGTTCCCTTCAATTAAAATAGATTCTATCATCTTCATCTCCGTGATATCCAGTCTGTGGCGACTCTTCTCTACCACATGTATGTTTCTAAAAAAACTGGCACGCAGGTTTCCGTTTCGCATCACTGTCTCGTGGAAAATATCCATTCTTACATAGATATAATTGATCAGTTTCTCTGCCGGATTCATCTTCCTCTGCAACTCGTTTTGTAGTTTGTGAGCCAGTTGAAACAACTCGCTTTCAACCACAGCATAGTATATGTCATCCTTGCTTTTAAAGTAGGTGTAGAGTGTTCGTCTCCCTTTTTTTGCCTCTTCTGCGATGTCGTTCATAGTAGTGTTCTCTATTCCCTTTTCTGCGAATAGTTTTCTTGCAATATCAATAAAAATTGCTCTTGTTTTGTTTGTCCCCATATTATTTTTTGGAATTCTCAATAGTAGTTATAACGCAAATGTAAATCAAAAAAAAGTCAAAGGGAAATCTTTGTCGCTTTTTTGTAACTTTGTAAAGTCAAATTGAATGTAATGAATAAGATAAAAATAGTTGTATGTGTTCTTTTGGGCCTTCTCCTTTTGGTTTGGATCAACCGAAGGAGTTCCTCACCACAAGTCGTGGGGGAGAAGGTTTCGGAATCTGCTCTGCCATTGAAGTATGCACATGGTTTTTCTGTGAGTAAACTTCCTGATGATCATGGGTATTTGCTGAATATGAATGGGCCTGACGCTTCTCAACCTAATGTCGTACTATTGCTTCGCAAGGGAGCTGAAAATACGCTTTCCATCTCTCAAGAAACTAGGTGTGTGACGATTCCTGTAGATCGTGTGGCTTGTAATTCAACTACGCACCTTGAGTTCCTTCGTTTGCTTGGGGTAACATCTAAATTGTGTGGTATGTGCAATGCGGAATATGTCTATAGCGATACCATCTACCAGAAGGTGAAACAGGGAGAGATTGTACAGTTGGGTAATTCGATGCAGGTGGATAAGGAGCGACTCTTATTGGCGAATCCGGATGTGCTCTATCTGTCGGATGAGCGAGAGAAACCAGCCTCTGCCAATTGCAACATAATGGTTTGCGAGGAGTGGAAGGAGAGCACTGCTTTAGCAAGGGCTGAGTGGATTAAGTTCTTCGCACTTTTCTTCGACCAGTATGCGTTGGCGGATTCGTTGTTTAACGAGACGGAAAGACATTACAATGAAATAAAGGAGTTGGCTCGAACAGATAGTGTGAGACCTACGCTTTTTGCTGCTGGATGTTACGGAGATACTTGGTATCTGACGGGTGGTTTGGGTTATATGTCAGCCCTCTATCAGGATGCTAATGCCTCCTTCTTGTTGGCTGATACCATGGTGGGCACGGTTACTTGCGGAATGGAGTGGGTATTGTCTTCTTGCCAAAATGCAGATTATTGGTTGAATTGCCAAACAGAGAAGCGTGATGAGTTGGACGAACGTCTTGCATTGCTTTCGTCTTACAAGAGTGGAAATATATTTCATTTCAACAAGCGATCTGTAAAACGACCAACTGCCTATATCAGTGATTTTTATGAGAGTGCTGTGGCTCATCCGGATTGGTTGTTGGCCGATGTGGCTGCCACTCTGCATCCTCATCTTTTCCCTGGTTATGAAACAAAATATGTAGGTCGGGTAAAATGAAGCAGGAATGTCGATTCATATCCATTTGTATTGTGCTACTAACCCTTTTAGTGGTGCTTTTTGTGTTGGACTTGTGTTTTGGTAGCGTCTCTATTCCACTGAGCGAGTGGAAAAATGTTTTAAATGGAGAGAATGCTTTATATTCCACCATAGTGAAGGATATTCGTTTGCCTAAGGCCATTACATCCGTATGGGTGGGTGTAGCATTGTCGGTCTCTGGTTTGGTGATGCAAACCTTCTTCCGTAATCCATTGGCTGGTCCGTATGTTTTGGGTGTGAGTTCGGGAGCTACATTGGGTGTGGCGCTCTTTTTTATGCTTTTCTCCATTTGTGGAATCTCTCTGTCGGGTTTGGGTGCCACTTTTGGTAGTGCCTTTTTTGCGATGATGGGATCTCTATTGCTGTTCCTGTTTATTATGTTTGCCTCGTTGAAGTTGAGAGACTCGGTTACGTTGTTGATTGTGGGCATGATGATGGGTATGGTTGCAGGAGCCTTTGTTACGGTACTGCAAAATTTGAGTGATCCCGATTCTGTAAAGATGTTTGTGAATTGGACTTTGGGAAGCCTTTCTGCTGTGGGTTGGAATCAACTCCTGTTGATTTCCCTTTTTGTTACTGCAGGTTTGTTGATTGTGTGTTTCTCTCTTAAATCACTGGATGCATTGTTGCTGGGTGAGTCTTATGCAACAACGTTGGGAGTGTCGGTTCGTCAGGTTCGCTTTTGCGTTATAGCTGCCACTGTGTTGATGACGGGTATAACCACTGCTTTTACGGGTCCTATTGGCTTTGTTGGAATTGCAGTGCCCCATGTGGCACGTGTGCTCTTGGATACTTCTGTTCATCGAAAAGTATTCCCTTGTTCCATATTGATGGGAGCCTGTGTGATGTTGGCTTGCGACATCGTGTCGCAGTTGCCTCAAAACGGATATGTGTTGCCTATCAATGCGGTAACTGCTTTGGTGGGTATCCCAGTAGTTTTATGGATCGTTTTGGGTGGCAAAAGAGTTGCATAATGGAGCCGAGAAGAGGTGATGTTTTTAAAAACTTCTGTATCTTTGCAAAAAACAATCATTAAAGAATATGGGTGAAACGATTTGCGCAGTCTCTACTGCTGCTGGATTAGGTGCAATTGCAGTGATAAGGGTTTCGGGCGATAAGGCTTTGGAAATCACTGATTCTATTTTTTATTCGGTGCGTCCTCAATTCAAATTGAAGATGGCAAAGACCCATTCTGCGCATTACGGAAAGGTTTGTGGAGATGATGGTGTGGTACTTGATGAGGTGTTGGCTACCGTTTTTCTTTCGCCCAATTCGTTTACTGGAGAAGACTCGGTAGAGATTGCTTGCCATGGTTCGCTTTATATTCAACAGGAGGTTTTAAAGCTTTTATTGTCGAAGGGTTGTCGAATGGCTACCCATGGAGAGTTTACGCAAAGAGCCTTTGCCAATGGAAAGATGGATTTGAGTCAGGCAGAGGCTATTGCAGACTTGATCGCTTCACAAAACAAGGCTTCGCATCGTTTGGCGATGAATCAGATGAGGGGAGGCTTCTCTCATGAGTTGATGGTGTTGAGAGATCGTCTGCTTACCTTCACCTCTTTGGTGGAATTGGAGTTGGATTTCAGCGACCATGAGGAGCTAGAGTTTGCCGATCGCTCGGAATTGAAGGCTTTGGCAGAAGAGATAGCTCAGAAGATTCAAAAACTGAAAGATTCGTTTAGTACAGGTAATGTGATTAAGAATGGTATACCAGTTTCAATCATAGGAGAGACCAATGCGGGTAAGTCCACACTGCTAAACTACCTGTTGAAGGAGGATAAGGCGATTGTGTCGGATGTGCATGGAACTACGCGAGATGTGATAGAAGACACGGTTACCATACAAGGTTTGTTGTTCAGATTTATCGATACTGCAGGTTTGAGAGAGACAACCGATGTGGTGGAGAATTTGGGTATCGAGAGAAGTTACAAGATGATGGATAAGGCATCCATTGTTTTGTGGGTGGTAGATGCGTCGCAACCCACCGACCATTTGGATGCGTTGTATGCTTCCTTGGAGGAGCATTTCGAAGGAAAGAAATTGATTATTGTATTTAACAAGACCGATCTGATTGATGATAAAGCTCGTCAGAGTCTGTCGGAATATTACAAAGAGAAGGGTAATCATCAGATCTTTATCTCTGCGAAGAACAATACGAATACGGAGCAATTGGAGTCGTTGCTACTGAAAGTGGCAGAGGTCCCTGAGGTGGGAGAGAACGACGTGATGGTCACCAATATGCGTCACTACGAAGCATTGACTAATGCCTATTTGTCGATAGTGAGAGTGCAAGAGGGTATGGAACAAAACATATCGGGCGACTTCCTTAGCCAAGACATTCGTGAGTGTTTACACTATTTGGGAGAGATTACGGGAGAGATTACTACCGATGAAGTCTTGGGAACCATTTTTTCAAGGTTCTGTATTGGAAAGTGAAGATTTTTGCATTGGCAAATAATGAGAAATGTTACCTCAGAATGTACTATATGGGAAAATATAGTAATTGTTTGATATTGTTCTATTTATATCATTTTCTTTAGTTAAATCACCGACTTCAAAACAATTCATCAAATTTAGCAAAAATCACAAATTTCAAGCCATATTTTACTATTTTCGTACAGTTTTGTCACCCAATGGTCACCCGAGTCTCAAAATATTGTCTTTTTGGTCACCCAGGTGACAAAATCAGAATGTATTGAACATTCTATTGATAGTCGGCAACTCTTAGACTACTAATATTCACGCTTTTACAATGGAACAATAATAATTAATACAATAAAGATTACCTCTATATAAATTCTACTTGAACATTTCTATTCTTTTCATGGAAATATTGCAATCATATTCTTATGTTGATAGAATTCAATGGAAAGCATGTCGATATGTGACTCTTTACTTGTCTAGGGACGTTAGTTAAGGCTACCATATCCTGTTAGTGTAAATTAGATTATTATTTGCACTCTCTGACACACAAAACAATAATAATTTCATCTAAAATAAAGAAATCAATTAGAAACAGATAATTATATTTGTTGTTTTGAAGAAAAACTCGTAATTTTGCAGTGTAAATGCATAAACCATCATTAAGTGATTGTTTTTGCATACACGATACATATATAATACAATGGAAGATATTGAAATTCTACAGGATTGGGTGACCGCCAGAATGTTCAGGGGGCAATACATCTTCACTAAGGAAGATGTACAAGCTATAGGCTTGCCTATATCTGACGAAGCACTTATCAACAGCCTTGTACGAATGGGAAAGCGTGGGGTAATCATGTCGCCCTGGCAGAATTTCTATGTAACAATCCCTACCGAATACAAACTGAAGGGTATTGTACCACCTTCTTTCTATATGGATAGGCTGATGAAATTCCTAGGTCGAGATTACTATGTGGCTCTGCTTACAGCAGCTGCATTCGAAGGGGCCGGTCATCAACGAGCCATGGTATTCCAGATGATGGTGAATGGTGGTTGCATTCGTTCTGGCACAAAGAACGGAACGCGTTTGGAATTTACTGTGAGGAATGATCTGCCTATGCAGTTTACACACCAAGTTAAAACTCAATCTGGTTATATGAATGTGGCTGATGCAGAGCTGACTGCTTTGGACATCATTGCCGAAGAAAAGAAGGTGGGCGGTTTGAGTCGTGCTACTGAGGTGCTGATTGAGTTGACCGAGAGGATGAAACTCGACGATAGTAAGTCGCCTCTGTTGAAGTACTTCACATCTGCTGTTATTCAACGCTTGGGCTATCTGTTGGATTACATTGATGAGACTGATTTAGCAGATGCCTTATACGAATTACTATTGAAAACGGGTAAAACGTTCCGCAAAGTGCCGTTAAAGCAATCTATGCCGGTAAACAAGGATATGCCAGTTAACGAGCATTGGAAAATTATTGAGAATTACAAACTTGAAATAGACAATATATGATACCAGAATATTTTATACAAGAATGGCATGAGACAGCACCATGGCAAGATCCTGCTATGGTGGAACAAGACCTGATTATCTGCAAGGCGTTAGTATGCATTTTCAGCGATGAGTTTTTAGCTTCACAACTGGCTTTCAGAGGTGGCACTGCTTTGCATAAATTACATCTGCAACCACAACCAAGATATAGCGAGGACATTGACCTTGTTCAGATCAATCCTGGACCTATCAAGCCTATTCTATTTCGACTAGGTGAAGTACTCGATTGGATGCCAGACCGTGTAACGAAACCAAAGCGATACAATAACACGATGTTATTCCGCATGGAGAGTGAGGTACCACCTGTGCAACCCATTCGTCTAAAGGTCGAGATAAACTGTATGGAACACTTCAACGTGTTGGGATTGGAGAAGGTACCTTTTGAAATGGAAAATTCATGGTTCTCGGGTAAATGTGATCTGACAACTTACAAACTAGACGAGTTAGTGGGCACAAAACTTCGTGCACTTTACCAACGCAAGAAGGGTCGCGATTTACTTGACTTGCAATTGGCTATTCAAAGCGGTAAGCTCGATGTAGAACGTGTGCTAGAGTGCTATAACCGTTATATGGAGTTTGTGGTTGAAAAAACACCGACATATAAGCAGTTCGTACAGAACATGGAGCAGAAGTTGCAGGATCCAGAGTTCCTTTGTGATACTGATATACTCCTACGAGAAGATGCCATTCACTTTGATCCACTACTTGCCTGGGAACTAGTAAAACAAACTTTTGTGGATAGGATGCCGGGAAAGAGGGAGTAGTTTTTAATATAATGAGAATTAAAACAAGATCACAACTGAAAGTAGTCTACGATTAGCAGGCCGTCTCCAAGGACAAATCAAAAAGAGAGGACAATAATTATGAACCAGAAAGAGCTAGAACACTATCTTCAATCTTGTAGGGGTTTTTACACAAATGGATTCTTCCACATCTTTATTGATGGGGAGTTTAACCCTATGATTAATGAAATCTCGACAATTACTGACAGAGGAACATCCGTACATGAATACATACATTTTATTCAAAATATCGGCACTCTTTGGGGATTGTATGAAAGTATGACCAGATATGAGCATTTGATAGAATTCAAACAAGCCATAGCCAAAGAAAAAGATATCAAGCGTCCTTTCGTACCTCAAATTTCAGAATCGCTTCAAAAAAAATACGAGTATATTCGGTTTGGCAATGGTTTTTCTAAGTACACTGATGTTATGGTTGATACTAGTAAACCTATGGAGAAGAGTTCAAGAGTCGTTAATGTGAATGATAAAAAAGAAGAATGTATTTCAATCACATTTACGGATATCCACAATAACATCCATAAAATTGACATCGGTGCATTTATAATAAAAGAAAGTATGGCTGCTCTATATCAAGAATTGATTGATAAAAATGCCACGCACACTGATCTTCCTTATAATTTCGTCAAACTTTTTGCGCAGAAGAATTATCCGAGAACAGCATCAGATCCAGCTAAACTGATATGTTGTTGTCACGTAAGCCTATTTAGCATGAATCCTGGTCTTGTGCTTATTAAGGCTCTTGAAGATATGGAAGTTGATGACAGTATCAATGGATTTGAGTATTTCTCCCATTTGGTTCATGATAATAAAATCACTACAAAAGCCGGCAAGACATACTCAATGGCCGATTATTTTAGCAAAATGGTAAATGGTTTCAAAGAGAGACTTTCCGCCAATATTCTTGCTCCTATAGACTATATCGGTGCAGCTCTTGAAAGAATGAAGCTTGATGGGAAGTATTATCCCATATTGAGTGTACTATATGAAGATGATGGAATAACGGAAGAAAACTTTTCCGAGATAATTGGATACTATGGCATTCCATATATTCAAGCAAAGAACGGATTACATTATCCGCAAAGTACGACTGACAATAAAGAAGCAGCTATGGATGTTTTAGAGTTAATCGTGCATGAGGCAATATTTCTTAATCTTACTAAACCAGAAAATTTATGGGTATGCCCATTATACTACATGTGCAAAGATTCACCATATGAGAAAGAAGAGTGTTTTACTGCTCCTTGGTCTGGGGAAATGTGCTCATACAAAATAATATCTGACAGTTTAGGTCTTGATAAGATTAAGATTTCATAATATGGATTTACTCGAAACTATAAAGTCCCGCCACTCGGTGAGACGATACAAGGACACTCCCCTTCCTGCAGATGTGATTGAGACACTCCGGTAGAAGATCAGTGAGGTCAATGCCGAAGGCTGTCACCATATCCAGCTCGTCACGGATGAGCCGAAGGTGTTCAATAGCATCCTAAACAACGGAACATTCAGCGGATTGACCAACTTCTTTGTGGTTGAAGAACAGAAGGCAGATGACCTTGATGAGAGAGCTGATTACTACAGCGAGCAGCTTGTACAGCTTGCTCTGCAACTGGGGGGCAATACCTGTTGAGCAGTACTCACCTACCAAAAGGTAGCTGGCACTTATCCCATAAACGAAGAGGAAAAGATTGTCTGCTCCATCGCCCTTAGCTATGGTGATGGGTTACACACCACTTGAATAGGCATAGTCAAACTGCATTTTGAGATTAGTGCTGGGCTTGATAATTTTGATTGGATTTAAAATATGAGAAAAGAAGAAAACTGTATTATATTAGAAGACGGAGATACCCTTTATAGGTATGATCTAGAAGAGAATCTTCCAGATAACTGGGATTCAAATTATCATAACTTTGAATACTCCGGAAGCAGGTACGGTTTCAAGAATGCCATTGGCGCAATCTTTTTATTTGACAAAAAACTGACTGCAAAACAAATACTTTCTGGAGCAATAAACAATCAAAAAGAAAAAACTCGTATAATCACAAGAGCCACTATCACTACAGTCATAGTTAACAAAGAAATAAAGTTGTTAGATTTGAGTAGCGGAATCATCAGGTGCTCAAATCTACTATCTGTTCTATACGAACTTAATATGGATGTAACAGTATTAGATTTAAAAAACTTTCAAAAGGACTTGCCATTCCAATCAATTCACGACAGGCTCATCGATTTATACTCTAGTGATTCCACTACGAGGATGACATCAGCCAACGAAATAGACCGATTCTTTTATGGAAGGATTAATTTACTTGGACAAACCTTGACAGATTTTCAAAACGGTATTCTTTTCAAAAAACTATTAGAAGATCAACAATTTGAGGGGTATGTATTTTGGGAAAATCCTTCAAGTGATACATACTGCATATTGTCTTCTTCAAAACTTTCAAATCCAATTCATGAAATTATTGATGTTGAGATGGACGAAGAATTACAGCAATTATTACAACAGGATCTTGCTGGGAGGATGAAAACGTCGTGAATATAACCCAAACAGACACACCGATACAGTATGTCTGTTTTCTTTTTTCAAAAACTACAAACGCAAAGGTTATGAAACTACTACTATTTGGCAGCTTCTAATGGGTTCTGAACTTTCAAAGCCTCGTAAGATGGCCTTGAAACAAGTATTGACGAGTAATGCTATTTGTTAATGCAATGATACAAGAGCTAACAACTATTTACAATTATAGGAAACAAGTTATCTTTTTGCCTTGAAATGAAAGATATTTTGGTATAATACTATGACATCACTTCTGCATGCAAAAGTAGCGAAAGATATTCAAACAAGGTGTTACATACTTCTGCGTGCAGAAATGTGCAGATAGATTTGGTCTGTATAGTCAATTCCTTTTTAAATATACATTGACCATACCAAACATATATAAAGAAGAGGATCGGTGGGAACGGAAAGCTATCAATCAGAGTCTTATCCATGTATGGACAGGTGACTGAAACATAATTTTTTTACATGCGAATCTCATGAGTTGTAAACCCTATGTTTTAGGCTAAATTATCTTTTTTTGAAGGCTAAAAATCAGTGTTTTGTTTAAACCTGACGATGGTGTTATAGTCATATATTCGAGTACTTCTGCAATAAACAACCATTGACAAATGAAATCAACCATTTGGAATGGAAGATTACCACTCTGCAAATTTTAGACTCTTGTTTGTTTCAAATAAACGTTGCACATTTGTAAGTGGTTTTCCGAGTAAAGTGCTCATGTGGTCACCCAAAGGCGAACCACTGGTTGATAACTGAAATTAATCTTAGCTGAGTTTCAGTCACTTACGCCAAGATTCAAACGTTTTTTTTAGCGTTCTGTATTGGAAAATAGTTAACAAACAGGTGAAGATAAGTCATGAAAAAATTAGATAAGGATACACCGCTTCTGATTTTTAGATGTGTGTCGTTGGGATTGGGACTCGCTGTTCTTTCGATGTTGAAAATGAATGTGATGTCGATAGAGGATTCCGTTTGGCTGTTGGCATTATCGATAACATGTCTTGCCGTTTGCAGTTTGGGTGAGCACTCTAAGGAACATCAGAGAAATGATTAGTATGAACGCAACAATATTATGTGGTTTGGGAGAAGTGAGAAATGAAAAAATAATTGGTCATTCTGAATATATGCACTATATTTGCGCTACAATTCGATTTTATCGATTGGGGTGCTGATATATGTCGGCTGAGATTATACCCATTGACCTGATGCAGATAATGCTGCCGTAGGAAGTGAAAGTCCAGTTTCGGACCATCCAATCAATGATGTTTTCTTTATCCCCATTCGTGGTTCGTTAGTTGATGAACCTACTCGATGCGTTTTCACAACTCTCTGTTGTGATCTTTTTGGTAGTATGTAATAAAAAAATAAGATAGTATGCCTCAGGATAATAAAGCGTATGCTAAAAGAGAAAAAGCATACATGCAAGGGAAAATGTTCCCGTTCATTCAGGTTGGTATGACCAAGGTTAATTTGACACCTACAGTGACAAAGGATAAGAATGGTATACCTCATACGGAACAAAATGCTCCTGTTTATATCTATGATACGAGTGGACCTTATTCTGATCCGGATTACAAGGTGGATTTCCACAAGGGATTGCCTAGAATGCGTCAGTCTTGGATCGAAAACAGACCTGCTTGCGAGTTGGGTATCACTCAGATGGCATACGCAAAGGCGGGTATTATCACACCCGAGATGGAGTATGTAGCTATCCGAGAGAATATGAACTGCGAGGAGTTGGGCATCAAAAGCCATATCACTCCTGAGTTTGTACGCGACGAGATTGCTCGTGGTCGCGCAGTATTGCCTGCTAATATCAATCACCCAGAGTCGGAGCCTATGATCATAGGAAGAAACTTTATGGTGAAAATCAATACCAATATTGGTAACTCTGCCACTACTTCTTCTATCGAAGAGGAGGTGGATAAGGCTATGTGGTCTTGCAAATGGGGTGGTGATACCTTGATGGATCTTTCTACAGGAAATAATATCCACGAAACAAGAGAGTGGATTGTTCGTAACTGTCCGGTGCCAGTGGGTACTGTGCCTATCTATCAAGCTTTGGAGAAGGTTGATGGTAAGGTAGAGGATTTGACTTGGGAGATTTATCGCGATACATTGATAGAGCAATGTGAGCAGGGTGTAGACTACTTTACTATCCATGCTGGTATCCGTTTGAAGAATGTGCGTTTGGCAGATTCTCGTCTTTGCGGTATAGTTAGCCGTGGAGGATCGATTATGAGCAAGTGGTGCTTGGTGAAGAACCAAGAGTCATTCCTATACGATCACTTTGATGAGATCTGCGATATTGTTGCTAAATACGATGTGGCATTGTCGTTGGGTGATGGATTAAGACCTGGCTGTACGGCAGATGCTAATGATGCTGCTCAATTTGCCGAACTTGACACATTGGGAGAGTTGGTTACCCGTGCTTGGGCAAAGAATGTGCAAGCCTTTATCGAAGGTCCTGGACATGTGCCTATGCATAAGATTCGCGAGAATATGGAACGCCAGTTGGATAAATGCCACGAGGCTCCATTTTATACGCTTGGTCCTATTGTAACTGATATTGCGCCAGGTTACGACCATATCACATCCGCTATCGGAGGTGCTCAAATCGCTTGGTTGGGAACTGCGATGTTGTGTTATGTGACTCCAAAAGAGCACTTGGCTTTGCCTAATAGAGAGGATGTCCGTAATGGTGTGATTACATATAAGATTGCAGCCCATGCGGCAGACCTTGCAAAGGGTCACCCTGGCGCTTGCATACGAGACAACGCATTGTCGAAAGCTCGTTTTGAGTTCCGTTGGAGAGACCAGTTCCACTTGTCTTTGGATCCAGAAAGAGCACTTCAATACTTCGAAGAGGCTGGTCACACGGACGGAGAGTATTGTACAATGTGTGGACCAAACTTCTGTGCTGCTAAATTGACACACGATCTTCGTAAGCTATAAATTAAAGAAGAACCTATAAAAGAAAAATCCTTGTCGGTATCAATCGGCAAGGTTTTTTTTATGAATGTTAGTTGCGCTTTTAGTTTAGTATAGTATAAAAATACTTGGTCTTTTGTTGAGGTCGGGTAGCTTTGTCTTTTTCCACTCTGCAATGGTTTTTGTTTTGATGTATTCGCTCTCTAATGTGATGTCGCACGCAATGCAAAGCTTAGTGTTGGGTTGGCAGATAGAGACAATCTCGTCGAACATCTTATGGTTGCGGTAAGGAGTCTCGATGAATATCTGAGATTGATGCTCTGTGTGAGCTCGTTTTTCCAACTGTTTTATGCGAAGTGTACGTTCGTTATCTTTGATGGGAAGGTAGCCTACGAAAGCGAAGCTTTGTCCGTTGAACCCAGATGCCATCAATCCCAATAGGATAGAGGATGGTCCCACTAAAGGAACCACATCATAGTTCTTCTCTTGTGCGATACGTACGATTTCGGCACCTGGGTCTGCGATGGCAGGACAACCCGCTTCCGAGATGATTCCCATGTCGTGTCCCTCCTTCAAAGGCAAGAGGTATGAAGATATCTCTTCTGCTGAAGTATGCTTGTTTAGTGTGAAAAATTGAAGTTCATCGATGTTGATCGAAGAGTCCACTTTCTTTAAAAAGCGACGAGTGGTACGAATATCTTCTACAATAAAATGTTTTACACTGCGGATGATTTCAACATCGAATGCGGGTAATACACGACTTATCTCGCATTCTCCCAACGTGTTAGGGATCAAATATAATTTTGCAGACATAATTTTAATCTATTCATTAAAAAGGGCCTAAAACCTTTGCAATATAGGTAAAAAAAACAAAAAAACAAATAGGTTTTCGATTTGTGTATCTAAAAAATAACGTCTATTTTTGACCTATCGAAAAGAAAGAAATTTATTTCAACGAGATATTTAACTTATTGTCGCATCGTTCCTTGAAGATTGTTAAACTTAACAAGAAAAAAAACAATCAAAGATGGAATCTGTCAGTCAATGGCGGGCCGTGACCTTCGGGTTGCTCTTTGTAGCACGGGCGGATTACAAAGGCTGATAAACATCTAAATCATATTACAGGGAGTTTAACTTAATCGCGGTGCGACATCTTACAGAAGGAGTCAATTTGGTTTGACTCCTTTTTTGTGCAATAAATTGATAGATAGCTTAGCTTTTTTATTTGTAATTTTTTGCCTAAAAGATTTGATTTCGGTATTTTTGTATTATTAATGAATTGTTTATTATAAATTGAACGAATATGAAATTAAGATCATCAGTTAAGAAAATCGCATTGTATGCGTCTATGCTATTGGCAGTTCCTTTTTTGACATCATGTGATGAAGAGACATTGTCGTCAGTGCTTTCTTCGGGAGATACAGTAACAGCGTTGAAAGAGGCTCTGTCGATTGGCGCTCAGACGGCAGCCACAAACTTGGGTTCTAAGGGTGGATATTTAAACGATGCTGCAGTTAAGATTGGTTTGCCAGAAGAGGCTCAGGTTGTTTTCGATTTGGCAAAAACAGATGCAGGAAAGGATTTCTTGACGGCTGTGGGTGCTGAGGTTTTTGATGAGGATATCTTGGTTTCGTTGATGAATGAGGCGGCAGAGAAGGCTGCTCCTGAGTCTGCTCAGATTTTTGCGGATGCCATTACGGGTATGACTATTGCAGATGGGGAGCAAATCCTTTTTGGTTCTGAACACGCTGCAACAGACTACTTGCACGAGAAAACATACGATGGTTTGACAACAACATTTGGTAGTGTGGTTACAAACACGTTTGATAAAGTGTCGGTAAGCGGTTACACTTTGAATACTGCTTGGTCTGCATTTTCAGACAAATATAACAAGGTGGCAGAGTATAAGAACTCTTCTATAGGAAAGGCGGCAATGATTGCATTGCAACTTGGTTTGAACAAGGCGGGAAAGAGTGACCTATACGATAAGATAGCATCAATCCAAACCGTAAACACCAATTTGGGTGAGTATGTGACAGGAAAGGCTTTGGATGGTTTGTTCTTAAAGGTAGCAGATAAAGAGGCAGGTATCCGTTCCAATGCGGCAGAGCGTACTTCAGAACTTTTACAAAAAGTGTTCGGTCGCTTGGATAACAAATAAGAGAATTATTTTGTGAGATAACGAAGGGGAGGGTTCGAACAGAATCCTCCTTTTTTGTGCTAAAAATTTTCTGTTTCAACTTTTTAGATGCTAAAATAGTGTTGTTTAACATTATTTTATTACCTTTGCATACATTTTTACAACTTTTTCAATATGGTTAAAAGCATTGATTCTGATTATGTAGGGATAGAGAATTTCTCTGAAGTTTGGAGTGTATTAACTCCAGAACAGTTGGAATATCTTAATCGAAACTGTATGATTAGAAAATTCAAGAAAAACGAGATGGTTTATTGCGAAGGTGAGGAGCCTACGCATGTACTTTGTGTTGCAGAAGGAAAATTAAAGATTTTCCGTACTGGTGTTGGAGGAAGAAGCCAAATCGTTAGAGTTGTGAAGCCTGGCGAAATGTTGGCCTATCGTGCAATGTTCGCTATGGAAAATTTTGTAACAAATGCTTGTGCCTTCGAGCCTGCGGTTATCTATATGATTCCAAGAAATGTTATTAAGGTTTTGTTGGGCCAAAATAGCGAGTTGTCTTGGTACTTTATTCATAAGTTGTCAGTAGACCTTGGTATCGCAGATAAAAGAGCTGTTTCGTTGACTCAGAAGCATGTGAGAGGTCGTTTGGCTGAGTCTTTGCTGTTCTTGCGAGACAACTTTGGATTGGAAGAAGATGGTTCGTTGAATGTCTCTTTGTCGAGAGAGGATATCGCCAATCTTTCAAATATGACAACGTCTAATGCAATTAGAACATTGTCTTGGATGGCACACGAGAATATTATTTCTATTGACGGTAGAAGTATTAAGATCGTTGATGAGGATTATCTTTCGTTCCTAAGTAGAAACGGATAGTCGAAATAAACTAAGTATCACATTTTTTTTACAGTAGTAAAAATGACATTAGGTGTTATAGGATTAGGTCTAATCGGTGGTTCTATGGCCATCGATTTGCGAAAAAATAAATTTGCAGATCATTTCATTGGTTGTGATAGAAATGAGTTGAATGCACAGACTGCTCAACGCATCGGGTTGGTGGATGAAATCCTTCCGCTTGATGAGATGATAAAAAAGTGTGATTTGATTATTCTTTCCGTGCCTGTGAGTGCTGCTATCCGCCTATTGCCTGAGATCTTGGATAAGATATCAGACAACCAATATGTGGTGGATGTTTGTTCTACAAAAGAGAAGTTGAACGATTCAGTTCACTATCATCCAAAAAGAAAGAACTATGTGGCATCTCATCCAATGGCTGGTACTGAGTTT
The DNA here is from genome assembly GCA_045600225.1 of Paludibacteraceae bacterium. Taxonomy (GTDB): domain Bacteria; phylum Bacteroidota; class Bacteroidia; order Bacteroidales; family Paludibacteraceae; genus UBA1181. The sequence continues at coordinate 27,586 of JAZRXL010000062.1, read as the reverse complement.
AATGGTCCGTGGGCTGCAATCCCTAATTTGTTCGCTGGCCGTGCAGGCATCATCTGTAATGCAGAAGATTCGGATAATAGGGCAGTGGAGTTGGTTCGTAGTATGTACGACTCGTTGAATATGAGAATCATCTATATGCGTGCTGCTCATCATGATGTGCATGTGGCGTATATCTCACACCTTTCACACGTTATCTCTTTCGCTTTGGCGTTGACGGTCTTGGAAAAGGAGAAGAATGAAAAGAATATCTTCGATTTAGCTTCGGGTGGATTTGCCTCTACAGCACGTCTTTCTAAGAGTAATGCGGATATGTGGGTTCCTATCTTTATGCAGAATAAAGAGAATGTGCTTTCTGTTATGGATGCCTATATGGATAAGCTGCAACAGTTCAAAACTGCGATGGAGCAGGGTGATGAAGCCGCTCTTCGTCAACTTATCGATGAGGCAAATCGAATAAAGAGATTTTTAAGATAATTAGATTTGTTTGTCATAAAAAAAGAGGATTTGAATTTAATTTCAAGTCCTCTTTTCGTTTTTGTCTTTTTTGTTGACTACTTGATCGAAATGAGAGAAGTCTCTGCTCCTGCGTTAGATGAGATGCGCATTACGTAGACACCTGGATTGAGGTCGGAAACAGGTATGTTTGCTCTGCTTGAATTACATTCGACTGTTCTGCAAGTTATTCCCAACGAATTAATCAACTCAATCTTCTCGATGGTGTATTTACTTGCTACATACACATTTGTGCTTGCCGGATTAGGGTAGATGGCCGATTTCGCTTCCGTAGCCTCCTCGCTACCTACGGTTCCTCCGTGTAGCGTGACGGAAGTGATAGAGTATGGAGGAAGAGCCATCTCTAGAGAGTTGTTTACAAGTTTTACGGTTGAAGATTTCAGAGCATTGTCAGTATGAGATTGGAAGGTTTGTGTTTCGGGAAGATTCTGTAGCGTAAGAACATCAAAGGTGCCATCATCAATGGTCGAGTTGATGATTCTTGTTGTTACATTTTTGGCTTCCGTATCCCTGTTTACAAAGATAATGTTGATTGAATCTCCAGTTATATTCTTTGAAGAGTAGGCGGAAACCATACTTTCGTTAGAAGAGATGGCGCCCACATTGATTTTCTTTGCATTTGTACTGAATAGGTGAACAACCTCCCACATGCTATTGTACCATGTCCAAGGTGTAAAGTATTCCATTCCGTGACGAGATCCCTCTCCGATGCAAGATGCATAAGCGAGAGCTTGGACCATTTGAGAAGCTGTATTTTTAATGTTGTATTCGCCCACTCCAAATTTAATTCCGTTGTCGCTTCCGAAATATTGGATGATCCACTCTTTGCAACGCTCGAAAATATATTCGCTTTTGATGTTTTCGTTCCAAGAACCGTTTATTCTTTTCACTCCGTTGGCGCCAGCGTATATGAAGTCTCTGTCGTAGAACATCCTATGTGTTTGAAGCATGTCATAATCGGTTTTCACTTCCGGGTAGTTGTGAAGGTCGAGTACGTCAATCATTCTTACTCCGGTAGCCTTCTCTTCTTGTGCACAACGCATAATGAAATATTCCAACCAACAGTATGTTTTTCCGTTGACCTTAGGTTGAGTGTTCCCGCATCCATTAAACCAAGTCCACTCGGAAGCTGCGGCCGGTCCACAGAGTTTCACGTTAGGATTGATTTTCCGGATGGCTTTGGCCACGGCAAAATACTTTTGCATAATCTCTTCGTAAGTATTGTCCGTGTATGTAGCAGGCATAACATCGCTGTGGGTTCCTCCCCATATTTCCATTTCGTTGTCCATGTTCCAATACTCGAACTGATTCATGTCTAAGTTTAGGTCCTCTTCCCAGTGTTTGTAGATGCCAACTGTTGAGTCGGCAGGCCAGTCTTGTAGGAACAAACTTGTATCTCCTAATTGAATGACATTTCCTGCATTGTCAAAGAGTCCACCTCCACACATTTTTTTAGTAGTACCAGACCAACCTTTAGATTTGTTGTATTCCCAGTCGTTGAAATTATGGTCTTTGTTGGCGGCGGCCTTGCCAATCAGTTGAAAAGCGAACATGCCTTTTGCATAGGGAAACTCTTGTTGGAAGTTGATTGCGCGAGAGTCCCAATCGCAGTCGTATACATTGTTGTACCAGTCGGGGTGGCAGGTGATCTTCTTTCTCCAATTGTATTTGGTGCAGTTGTTGCCGTCGTTCATTCTTTCAAATTTGATGCCAGCTTCTTTGATTAGTTGGATTTCTGTATCCTTTGGCGTACCATTTCGACCATACGTATAGGGTGAGATTTCGATGTTGTCGCTCTCGGTGTCGATGTCGATAGTTACATTTTGAGCGTAAGAATTTACATATCCAAAGGATGCAAAAAGTAGTAGTGGTATTAGTCTTTTCATGGTGAAAAATAATTTATGGTTTTGCATTTAGTTTTGTGTACAATAACGTTAAGTTGAATAGATCATATCCGTTTTGTAAAAATATCTTCTTTCCTTGTTTTTGGCAAATAATTGTGTCGAAAATTGAGATGAAACAAACATAAGAGGGAAGGGTGGAAGATATTTCTGTTTTGATAGGTTAAAACGAGCAACCAATTCTACTTTTTTTTGGTTAATATCTAATTTTTTCGTAATTTTATGCGTTTTTTATAGCGAACAAAATAATTATAAAAATATATAATGGAAGATCAAGACAGAATTATCAAGATTGATATTGATGAAGAGATGAGATCATCGTACATTGACTATTCAATGTCCGTTATTGTCTCACGTGCCTTGCCAGATGTGCGTGATGGTTTCAAGCCAGTTCACCGCCGTGTGTTGTTTGGTATGAATGAGTTAGGGTTGTCGTTCAACAAGCCAACTAAGAAGTCTGCGAGAATTGTAGGAGAGGTGTTAGGAAAGTACCACCCACATGGAGACTCTTCAGTGTATGGAACGTTGGTTCGTATGGCTCAAGAGTGGTCGTTGCGTTATCCGTTGGTCAGTGGACAAGGAAACTTTGGTTCTATAGATGGTGATTCTGCGGCTGCTATGCGTTATACCGAGGCAAAACTTAGTCGCATATCAGAGGATATTATGGTTGATTTGGAGAAAGACACGGTTGATTTCCAAGACAACTTCGATGGTGAGCATCAGGAGCCAACTGTAATGCCAACTCGTATACCTCAATTGTTGGTCAATGGAGCGTCGGGTATTGCGGTAGGTATGGCAACAAACATGCCACCACATAACCTTTCAGATACAATCGATGCCATTGTTGCTTATGTAGATAATAAGGAGATCGATATTGAAGAGTTGATCAAGTTGATCAAGGCTCCGGATTTCCCAACTGGTGGTATCATTTATGGATATTCTGGTGTTCGTGATTCTTACTTGACTGGTAGAGGTAGAGTAGTAATCCGTGCTAAATGTGAGATCGAAACTGACGATTCTCACGAGAAGATTATCGTTAGAGAGATTCCTTACCAAATCAACAGAAGTGAGTTGATCTCTTCTATTGCTGATATGGTAACAGAAAAACGTATTGAGGGAATCTCTAATATCAATGATGAGTCAGACCATGAAGGTATGCGTATCGTTATTGATGTGAAGAGAGATGCTAATAGCCAGGTTGTATTGAACAAGTTGTACAAATATTCGGCTTTGCAATCATCTTTCAGCGTTAATAATATTGCGTTGGTTCATGGCCGTCCTAAATTGTTGAATTTGAAAGACCTAATCTCCGAGTTCGTTGCTCATCGTATGGAGGTGGTTACACGTCGTACAATGTTTGAGTTGCGCGAAGCAGAGAAGAGAGCACATATCTTGGAGGCATTGATTATTGCGGTTGACAACTTGGATGAGGTAATTCAAATCATCCGTTCTTCTAAGACCGTAGAGGAGTCAAGAAACCGTTTGATGGAGCGTTTCAACTTCGATTTGGAGCAAGCAAAGGCAATTGTTGAGATGCGTCTTCGTCAGTTGGTAGCTTTGGCAATTGAAGAATTGAGAGCTGAGTTTGCTGAATTGATGAAGTTGATCGATCACTTGAAGGCTGTATTGGCAAGCGAGGAGATGAGAATGAATATCATCAAGGAAGAGTTGCTTGAGGTTAAAGGTAAATATGGTGATGAGCGTCGTACTCAAATTATGTTTACGGCAGAAGAGTTCAATCCAGAAGATTTCTATGCTGATGATGAGATGGTGTTGACTGTGTCTCACTTAGGATACATTAAGAGAACTCCATTGGCTGAGTTTAAGGCTCAAAACAGAGGAGGTGTAGGATCTAAGGGTAGCGCTGCTCGTGATGCTGACTTCATTGAGTACATCTACTCTGCATCTATGCATAATACATTGATGTTCTTTACTCAAAAGGGTCGCTGTTACTGGCAGAAGGTTTATGAAATACCTGAGGGAGCTAAGAACACTAAGGGTCGTGCAATCCAAAACTTGTTGAATATCGATTCAGACGATAAGATCAATGCATTGATTTGTGTTAAGACATTGAATGATGAAGAGTTCAACAGAAGTCACAATATTATATTCTGTACAAAGAATGGTGTTGTTAAGAAAACTTCTTTGGAAGCATACTCAAGACCTCGTGCGAATGGAGTGAACGCTATTGTCATTCGTGAAGATGATAAAGTGGTTGATGTATGTTTGACTGATGGTAACTCAGAAGTGATTTTGGCAAATAAACATGGTAAGGCTATTCGTTTCAACGAATCTAAGGTGCGTCAAATGGGTCGTGTCTCTACTGGTGTGAAGGGTATGACTTTGGATGGACCAGATGACGAGGTAGTTGGAATGATCGTAATTGAGGATCCAGAGAAGGAGACCATCTTGGTAGTTTCTGATCAAGGATATGGAAAACGTTCTGATATCGAAGATTACAGAGTAACCAACCGTGGAGGAAAGGGTGTTAAGACCTTAAATATTACTGATAAGACAGGAGAGTTGATTGCAATTAAGAATGTAACAGATGAAAATGATTTGATGATCATTAACAAGTCAGGAATCACCATTCGTTTGTGCATGTCTGAGGTTCGCGTTCAAGGTCGTGCTACACAAGGTGTTCGTTTGATTAACTTGACAAAGAAGAACGATCAAATCGCTTCAGTATGTAAGGTAATGCATTCAGATGAGGAAGAACAAGAAGTACAGGAAGGCGAATCAATTGAGGAGTCTGATACTGTAGAAAATAATGAACAATAATAATTTTAAAATACGATTTAAAATGAAGAAGATTGCAATTTCGGTATTCGCATTGGCGCTAGCGACATGCGCGTTTGCACAAAAGAAGAATGTAAATGCGGCAGAAGGTAAGTTGTATGAACCAAAAGATTTGGTTGGTGCACAATCTTTGATCGAAAAGGCGATGGTTAATCCAGAGACTTCAGGTCAAGCAAGAACATTTATGGTTGCTGCTCAAGTATATGAAAACATTTACTTGGAGGAGGAGACTAAGAGACAAATGAATGGTGATTTCAACCAAGCCAGAGTTAATGAAGCCTTGGTTAAGGCTGCAGATGCTTACAAAGTAGCTTCTGAGTTGGATGTTAAGCCAAATGAGAAGGGGCAAATCAAACCTAAATATGTAAAGAATATTCCAGGTAAGATTGAAACTTTGAAGAATTATTTGATCAATGCAGGTTTGGCTAACTACAATGCAGGATCTGAGGCTAAGCAATCAAATGGAGCATATCAACCTCACTTTGAGGCTGCTGTTGATTTGTGGTCAAAGTACATCGAAATGGCTGATTATCCAGTTATGGCTAAGTCTAACATGAAGGCTGATACCTTATATAATGAGATTAAGTATTACACTGTAAATGCAGCAAGTAGCACTGAATCTAGAGAGGCTGTTGCATTGCAATATATGAATGAGTTGAAGACAGAGCCTAAGTATAGCCAAACAATGTATGAGTGGTTGTATAGCACATACCAAAAGAAGGGCGATGAGACTAATAGCGTTGCAATTTTGAAAGAGGCTGTTAACAAGTATCCTTCAAATGCATACTTCATCGGTTCTTTGATCAACTACTACTTGGATAACAAGAAGGATGCTGAGGCTGTTGCTTATGTTGATGATGCTATCTCGAAGGATCCTAAGAACGTTCAATACTATTTGATCAAATCTAAATTATACCTTCAAAAATCTGATTTCAACAAGGCTATTGAGGTTGCAAAACAAGCAATTGCAGTTGAACCTAATAATTTCGATGCAAACTATTTCTGCGGATTTGCTTATGTAAAGAACGGAGAGAGCGCATACGACAAGGCTGGTAAGATCAAGGATAACAAAAAGTACAATGCTGCTGTTAACTTGGCTAAGGAGCAATTCAAGAGTGCTATCCCTTACTTGGAGAAAGCAAGATCTATCAATGCAAAAGATGCAAACAACTTGAATCTTTTGAAGACTTCTTACTACCGTATTGGTAACGGTGCTAAGTATAGCGAGATCGACGCTCAACTAAAGAAAATTCAGTAATTATAATCAAACAGAGACCTTATTTATAAGGTCTCTGTTTTTTTTATTTTGGATATGAAGATAAAACTTACCATTATCGTTATTGGTCATAATTCTTGGCACTATTTGCAGAAGAATTTTGCATCATTGGAATTCTTGAAGGATGCTCCAGAGTTTCAGATCTTGTATGTTGATAATGCATCAACTGATGAGACGCGTGCTGCCATAGCATATTCATATCCTAATATTAAAGTTATCAATTGCGGTGTAAATAGAGGTATTGCTGCTGCAAGAAACATTGGTATGGTAAATTCAGCCAGTGACTATATGATGTTCTTGGATAGTGATACGGAGATGAACAAAGAGGCATTCTTTGCAATGCTAAATTATATGGAAGGACACGAGGATGTGGGTGTATGTAGCTGTAAGTTGTTGGGACAAGATGGTTTGCCTCAGGCAAGTTGCAAGCATTTCCCTACTCGTATGGGGGTTATTAAGAGCGGTTTGCACAATATAGGATTACGATTTGGCTTGAATCTTTTCGAAAAAGCATATTCGAAGACATTGTATGATATTACAGGTTCGGAACCGATGGAGGTGGACTTTGTAATTGGTGCATGCCAGCTGATTAGAAAAAAAGCCCAGATTAAAACAGGCTTTTTGGATGAAAGGATATTTTATGGACCAGAAGATGCGGATTTTTGCCGTAGATTGAAGAATACTGGATACAAAGTAGTGTATCTACCTAATGTTTCAATTTTGCATGATTATCAGAGACCTATTACAAAGAAATTTATGTCTAGACAGACTCTTAGTCAGATCAAAGGATATTGCTATTTTTTCCGTAAGAAGGTTAAAGATAAAATGAAAAGAAACTAATCTAATTTATATTGATATGAAAATTTTTTCCAAAGTAGGTCCCTTCCTCTTTGGAACGACTTTCTTTTGCTTTATAAGATTTCATTGTTCCATGAAAAAAGCAGAGGAGACAATATTGAAGTTGTCTCCTCTGCTTTATATATGTGTGTTTAATTCCCCATATCCGCGTATCCAATAACCTGTCCCGAAACCAATGTATCGCTCCAGATAATACCTTTAGATGCGGTGTTGACTATTATACAAGATACGATATTGGTGAAATTACCCGATTTACGAACGTCAGTTAGGAAAGTTTTTGCAAGATTGTCGTATGTATGTTCTTTACCTCTTCGTGAAGGTATACCTATATAGGCTGTGTCTTTCACCACAGTTGCATAATCTATGTATTGAAGTGCAGCTGCGTTTTGTACAAACAAACGGGCTTTTTTCTCTATTTCCTCCGGTGTATTGGCTTCAGTCTCTGCTTTGTTTTTGTCTCTAACAGTCAAGTGAGAGCAAGAACTTGCCAATAAAAGGATGCTTATAATCGTAAATATTTTTTTCATGTTCAATTTATTGTTTTTAACTTTTGCAAATATAACATTTCTCTAAAATCTTACTATATTCGCACATCGAATTTTATGAAACTTTTGTTGAAAAATATCACTCTGTTGTTACTCCTTTTGGTAACGATTTTTAGTATCAATCAAAATTTGAATACTAAAAGCCCTTGTGCCTTTAGTGATTATTCTCATTACTATCAACAGATTATATCGGATGATTCATCATCTTCTGATTTGAATTTTGATGGAGTAGGTAGATTCTCGTATGATATTGTTCAACCAACGCATGTTAGCTCAGTTCCTGCGGTTCGAAGCACAGTAGGTGAGCGTTTTCCTTTCAAAAACTTGTTTTCTAAACTTAGTGTAGGAAGAAATATCTTTAATGTAACATATCATTATGTTTTAGTTCAACACAAATTATGGAAATCTTATCAAAAACATGTGGGGTATTATCTCTACCAGTTGTGTAAAATCGTTATTTGAATATTGATAACTATTAGTTCTATGCTTTGCCCATTGTGGTGCAGGGCAAAATTGTCGCATTTAATGATTCTAGTGTGATGCTATCACTATACCTATGTTTCATTCAATAAAATTATTATGGAAAATAAAAATATATCATTAGAAGAGTTTATGTTGTTGGATTCTGATAGAATAGAACAGAAAAAGAAATTGCCATTGGTTGGTGCCATGGCTATACTGATAGGTCTGATATTCTTTGTCATTTCTATATTGAATATATTCCAAGAGTGTATGGTCTCCCTTTTTGTATTGATGCTGGGATTTATTTCATATATTTATGGAATTGTAAAGATCTTTTCGAAAGAGTATTCTTACATTGATAAACAGACAAAGAAAGAGTTGAAGAAGTATGAATTGGCGTTTGATAGTAAGGATACGAATCGAATTGTTGCATGCTATATGAAGCGAGATTTTAGAGAGGTGGGGGGTCTTCATAAAGGACAGAACTCGGGCTCTATCTTACATTTGTATGGGACGGAGGATGGAAGTCTTTTCTATTCGTCTTTGTTGAAATACATACCTTATCAGTATGAACCAGTTTCGGAGTGTGTGAAGCATACGGAGAGGGCAGAGAATGATGGAATTATGGAGATGATCAGAAGATACCATCAATAGAGAACGGCTCATCTTTCAAAGAAATGCGGGTAATTTTCTTACTCGCATTTCTTTGTTTCTTAAACTCTTTTAGTAATGGCAGTGCTTTTAGGGACTATGTAGAATTTGATACCTATTTATATGAATGACAATAGCCTATGTAGGCAACGTCAGAAAGACGTTACACGGGCAACCCTGTACATGCTCTGACACGAAGTGAAGAGGATGTGAAGGGTGGATACGTGAAGTCACTGTGCGTCTGAAAGACGCTACCTTGGATGCGTGTGTGTTGTATCTTTTTTGTAAATTTGCAAAAACAATGAATGATAAATCCAATGAAGAAGGTAGTAGATTTCTTGCGTGAATTGCAACAAAATAATTGTTCCGAATGGTTCCATGCCCACAAGGCGGAGTATGAGGTGGTAAAGAGATATTTCAGCGAGTTCGCCTTGCAACTGATCGCCGGTGTAGGGGAGTTCGACGAAAGCGTCCGTGGCTTGGAGTTGAAGGATTGCACCTATCGCATCAATCGCGATATTCGTTTCTCTGCGGATAAGTCGCCTTACAAGACGCATATGGGCGTTTTCATCGCTCCTGGCGGTAAAAAGTCTGGTAAGGCAGGTTACTATTTCCACCTCTCCGTAGGAGGCGACGGATACCCTGATGGTTGTATGTTGGCGGTCGGCCACTATTGCTACGACAAGAAGGTGGTGGAGATCGTGCGTGAGGATCTGATGGATGAGCCGGAGAAGTTCGAAAACTATGTCCAAACAGGTGCCCAAGATGGTTTCGTGTTGGATTATGACGGGGCTTTGAAGAAGGTGCCGAAAGAGTTTGCCGAGTGTGAACATCCAGACTACATCCGTTTGAAAACCTACTGTTTGATGAGGCCATTGACACTCAAGGAGGTGTCGGACAGGGATGCGCTCCTTGCTCAACTGTTGCACCTTTTCGAACGTAACAAACCCTTTATCGATTATTTGAATCAGGTGATTGAATACGTGGGGGAGGAGAATGATTGAAAAGCATTATCTTTACGGAAAATAAATTGGTTATATATGGCAAAGAAGGTAGCCGCCAGTAAAAAAGCGGAAAGGAGCATTGAAGCGCAACTTTGGGATGCCGCTAATAAACTACGTGGAAATATCGAAGCATCGGAGTACAAACATGTTGTCTTGAGTTTGATATTCTTGAAATATGCGGGCGTCCGTTTTGAGAAACAGCACCGTCAGTTGGCGAATCAGTATGGAGATGGTAATATGCTCTGCGAATTGCCTGTTTCTTACGGTAAGGACAATGTTTTCTACTTGCAGGAGCATTGCCGTTGGAGTTACATCATGCAAAATGCCAAGCAACCCAATATCGCACAAATCATTGACAAGGCACTGGCCGACATTGAAAGGGATAACAAACAACTCGCCGGCGCTTTGCCTGTAAACTATTATAGCAGTTTGGGTATCGATGCCGCCAAACTGGGCTCCTTACTCGATGTGGTGAACGATATGGAGAAGCACATGGATGAAGACAATGATTTTTTCGGTCGTGTCTATGAATATTGCCTTTCGAACTTTGCGTTGCAGGAGGGAAAAGGTAAGGGAGAGTACTATACCCCTAAGGCAATCGTGAATTTGATTGCTGAGATGATTGAGCCTTACAAGGGAAAAGTCTATGACCCTGCGTGTGGTTCGGGTGGCATGTTTGTGCAAAGTAGCCGCTTTATTGAAAACCATAACGGTAACAAACGAGACATTTCGGTCTACGGACAAGAGTACACACTCACTACCTACAAGCTGGCGAAGATGAACCTTGCCATCCGTGGCATTTCAGCTAATCTGGGAGAGAAGGCTGCTAGCACCTTTCAAAACGATCAGCACATAGGAGAAAAGTTTGATTATATCATGGCCAATCCTCCTTTCAACCAGAAGGAGTGGCGTGAACCGAGCGAATTGCTCGATGACCCACGTTGGAAAGGTTTCGCCGTGCCACCTACCAGCAATGCCAACTACGCGTGGATTCTCAATATCTTCTCAAAACTATCCACCGAAGGCATCGCAGGTTTCTTGTTGGCCAATGGCGCTTTGAGCGGCGATGGTGACGAGAAGTCTATCCGTAAGGCTTTGATTGAGCAACACGATGCCGTGGAGGCGATTGTAATCCTCCCTCGCAATATGTTCTATACCACCGATATATCCGTTACGCTTTGGATCTTGAACCGTAACAAGCATGCCCGCACGGTAACCGTGAATGGCGAGCAGCGTCAATACCGTGAGCGTGTGGGTGAGATCCTGTTTATGGACCTCCGTACATGGGGAGAGCCATTTGAAAAGAAATACACCACATTCAGCCAAAACGATATCGAAAAGGCTGCGGCGAAGTTCCATCAGTGGCAACGCTCCGACATGGGCGAATTTAAAGATGAGCCAGAATTCTGCAAGTCAGTAAAAATCACTGATTTGAAAGACTATTCACTTGTGCCAAGCAAATATATCGAGTTTGTCAACCGGGACGACTATGCCGGTTACGAAGAGACGATGAGCAGGCTTCAAACCGAGTTGCGAGATCTTTTTGCCCAGGAGGAAGAGAGCAAAAAGGCGGTGGAGAAGGTGTTTGAGGAGTTGGGCTACAAACTGTAATTTCTTTGCAATATCTTGGAAAATATTCCAATTCTTTCTAATTTTGTAAAAATTGGAAAGAATAATAAAGGTTGACGATATGATTGAACTCCCACCTCACTCTCCAAAATTAGAAATGTCTATACAATTCGTTGCTCTTAACCAGAATAAGGAATTGTGGTCATTTGTGCGTGCTATCAACGAAGAATACTTGTATTGGAACAAGGTTAAATATAAAAAAAGTCCCGATGGTTGTAGCCCAGAGGAGTTGTGGACGAGAGTAAAGCTTGATAGATTGCTACAAAATAAAGAGGTATCAGAATGGGAACGCTATAACATTCATTTCGGACTAACAAACAAAATGCAGAGTCTATGTCATGAATTCGACTTGAATTTCGGAGGAGTTTTAGGCAATGATTCTCTTTTGCAATCAGAAGACAAGCATAAATATTTGGTAAGTTCATTGATGGAGGAAGCTATTGCTTCAAGCCAAATGGAGGGAGCTTCCACAACCAGGAAAGTGGCTAAGGATATGCTGAGGAAAGGATTGAAGCCGAAAGACAAAGCACAACAGATGATCTTGAATAATTACAATACAATTCGTTATATATCAGCACACAAAGATCAGATTTTGACAGAAGAGGCTTTGCTTAATATCCATTCGCTCATGACCGAAAACACCTTAGACAACCCTCTGGATTGTGGTCGATTAAGAGACAATGATGATGTGGTGGTGGTGGATGATACAAAAAGCGAAGTTGTTCATACTCCACCTTCTCATACTGAAATATCAGACTTTGTGAAAATCTTTTGTGACTATTTCAATGCTAAGGAAAGCGAACTATTTGTGCATCCCATCATAAAAGGAATTATCCTACATTTTATGATAGCATATATGCATCCATTTGTAGATGGAAACGGAAGAACAGCAAGAGCGATATTCTATTGGTATATGCTAAAAGAAGGTTATTGGTTGATGGAATATATGTCTATTTCCAGAATCATATATAGAAGGAAAAATGATTATGAAAAGGCGTATTTGTATGCTGAATCAGATGGGAATGACATTGGATATTTCATTTTGTATAACTTGAAAGTGCTAAAGGAGTCGTTTGAAGAACTTCAATTATATCTTAAAAGAAAAAGTTCTGAAAGAAATGATACCGATAGATTCTTACGGATTGGCGGTATAAACCAAAGGCAAGCGGAGATATTGAGATTGTATGCGGTAAATCCAAATAAGACATATTTCGTAAAAGATTTTCAAATTCAATTCGGGGTTACTGCAACAACTGCAAAAACTGATATAATTGGATTAATGAACAAAGGATTTCTTAAGGAAATTCAGATTAACGAAGTGAAGAAAGGATACATTAAGAGTGAGGATTTTGATACAATTCTTTCCAAATCTTTGTAAATTGGAAAGAAATATAATGTTTTTTTACAATGAATAATAACAACTCTACATATAAACGTCTGGGGGACTATATCCGCGAGGTGGATGTGAGGAATGTGGATGAACGCTTGATATTTGCCATAGATGAGGAAAGCAAAAAGGCTGTAGAGATTGGTCTCGAGATCCGAGGATATAGATTATAGATGATTTATGAAGAAGGTTTCAATTAGATTCTATAATAACCGAGAGGTGCGTACCGTGTGGGACGATGACAACAAACAATGGATGATTTCGATTGTTGACGTCGTAGCCTCCATTACCGATAGCCCCAATCCGAGAAAGTATTGGAGCGTTCTTAAGACGCGCCTTAAAAAGAGCCAACCTGAGTTGACTACACGTTGTAGTCAACTGAAATTAACTGCAGCTGATGGCAAACGATATATGACGGATTGCTTTGCCCAAAAAGATATTGAAGAGCTTGCAAAACACATACCGAACAAAAATGCGATTCAATTTTTAGATTGGCTTACATACAGCGAAAACACAATAGATGGCAAGAGCCAAAAGAAAGCATATCAATTGTGGGAGACCTCGTTTATTGAAAACATAGAAGTAGGAACTACGAAAGGATTACAGCAGATACATGCCTATATATTTGGAGGATTGTATGACTTTGCTGGTCAAATTCGTACAAAAACCATCTCGAAAGGAGGTTTTACATTTTGTGTGGCACAATATCTCGACAATGCGCTAAAGCAGATAGATGCGATGCCAGAAACGACATTCGATGAGATAGTTGACAAGTATGTGGAGATGAACGTCGCTCACCCTTTTATGGAAGGTAATGGGCGAAGCACCCGAATATGGCTCGATCTGATATTGAAAAAGAACCTCAAGAGATGCATTGACTGGAGTAGCATAGCGAAGAACGACTACCTAGATGCGATGATGAGTAGTCATACAGATAGTAGCGCAATTCGTTCTCTATTGCAAAATGCATTGACGGACAAGATAGATGACCGCGAAATATTTATGAAGGGAATCGATTACTCTTACTATTACGAACAAGAAGAATAATGAACAATAATTCTACATATAGGCGTCTGGGGGATTATATCCGTGAGGTGGATGTGAGGAATACTGATTTGAATGTGAACAAGTTGGTAGGCCTTACAATCGCAAAGGCTTTTATCCCTTCGGTGGCTAATACGATAGGAACTGATTTGTCTAAATATAAGATAATTAAAGAGAATCAGTTTGCTTGTAGTTTGATGCAGGTTAGTCGGGACGGAAAAATGCCAATAGCGATATATAAAGGCGAGAATGCGATTATGTCTCCTGCATATCCTGTGTTTGAAATCTGTAACAATGAATTGTTACCCGATTATTTACACATGTGGTTTTCTCGTTCAGAATTTGATAGAGAGGCTGTTTTTTATGCAGTAGGTGGAGTCCGCGGATCTCTTGACTGGAATGATTTTATGGATATGCAGTTGCCAGTTCCCTCCATTGAAGAGCAACGTCGCATCGTAGCCCGTTACCAAGCGATTCAAAACCGAATCGCCAACAACAAGCAGACCATAGCCAAGCTCGAAGAGGCAGCACAAGCATTATATAGAAAAATGTTTGTGGATGGGATTGATGTTGAGAGGCTACCAGAAGGATGGAGAATGGGATGTTTAACGGATATTGCAGAATATTTTAATGGTCTTGCTTGTCAAAACTTTGAAACCGATTCATATGATTACTATCCAGTCCTAAAAATTAGAGAACTAGGACAAGGTCGTTTTGATTTTAATAGTAATCATGCTACGAAAGATGTTCCAAACAATTACATCATCAACGATGGTGATATGATTTTTTCTTGGTCAGCAACGCTATTAGTGGATTTTTGGGTAGGTGGTGTTGGAGTGTTAAATCAGCATCTTTTCAAAGTTACACCAATTAATTGTCCTAATTGGTTTGTGTATTTCTCTATAAAACGCCACATTGAAGGTTGGAAAACTTTTATTGCAGCAAAAGCAACCTCAATGGGGCATATCAAACGAGAAGATTTGGAAAATGCAGAGGTTATTATTCCAGATGCCAAAACATTAAATGATGGTGATGAAAAAATCAAACCACTAATTTCATTGTGGTTACAAATAAAGAAAGAGAACGAAAAATTAATGGAAATGCTGTCGGTTGTGATGGCGTAAAAAAGGAAATAAAGGAGGAGATAGATGAAAGATATTCAAACAATATGTAGGACTTCTGCTATTATTTATGCAAAAGAAATGTCCTCTAAAAAAACAGAAACAATAAAAAGAAAGTTTATTGAATCCGTTTTTGTTAGTAATGAAAATAAACCATATAGCACAGCGGAAATTGCAAATGCCGTAGAGAATATATTAGGATTATCGTTTTCTGAAGCAGAAATTGAAAATATAGTTAGCAGAGACGTTGATATATTTGTTTTGGTTGTTGATAAAGAAGAATATAAGTATTATTTGGATGGGAAAAGATATAATTTATTGATTGAAAGGTCAAATGGCTCAATAGATAAAATAATTGAGAAATATGAACGTGAAGTTTTGAAGTCTTCAGATAAAGGTTTTAAGACTTTGATTGAACGATATTTGTATGAGTTGATGAATACTAATATTACCGCTTATGATACAATAATAAAACGTAAGGTTCAAAAAACGACTTCTCGAGTTCAAAGTAATTCCTTTACAAATGAAGAGATAGAACAGATAAATTCTTTTTTAAAATGGGATGATGTAGAAAAAGATGAAGCATTATTTCAATTGGTTAGTTTTGCTATAGAATATGCAATAACTGTGAATAATTCAAAAGAAACAATGCTTGCTAATGCCATAAAAAACAAGGTTTTCTATCTTGATAATGCATTGTTGTATCGTGCCTTAGGTATAAATGGAGAAGTTAGAAAGAAAAGAATAATTTCTTTTCTAAAGAAATGTAAACAAAGTGGGCAAAAACTAAAGATTACGGTTAATACTCGAAAGGAGTTTTTAGAATCCGTTGATTTCCAAATATCTCAAATTAATAATACAAGACCATTTGGATGCATAAATTCACAACCATTTAGAAATCATGCCAATGGAAGTGGAATGTATCAATTTTATCACGATTGGAGAAAAGATAGAAACACGTATGGATTTGAAACATTTAAAGCAACAATTGTTGAAAGCTACAATCGTTTGTTAAAAGAATTTGACATAGAAGAAGATTGCAAAGTTCCGTATGAAAATGACAACAAGAATATATCAAATTATAAGGATTGTATTTCTGTCGTAAAAAACAATAATCAAGAACATTCTCATCAAGTTGATGCTGAAAATATATGTTGGATTGAATGTTTAAGAAAAGGTAATGATATTAGTGTTACAGACACAAAATATTATTTAATCACAACAGATCAAAAGCTTCAAAGTTGGGATTATGAGCGGTCTGCAAAACAACCAGTTACTTTATTACCAAGTCAATGGATGGCAATATTGTTAAAATATGTATCAAGAAGTGATGATGATTATAGAAGTTTTGTTAGCTTCCTGAATCTTCCACATAATAAATCTGTTGTTGAACCTTATGAAATGCAAGAAATTATGGCGGGAATAAGTGAAATAACAGAAGATTTTACAAAGCAGAATGTTTTAGTTGATTCGTTTATTGAGTCTGATTTGAGAAGTTTGATAGAAAATAAGAAAGATTTTAGAAATGAAGCGAGAAAATTTGCTAAAGATAAGATAGAGGCGGAATATGAGGAAAAACTAAAAGAAAAAGAAATTCAGAATCAACAAGATAAAAAACTTAGTGAAGAAATAATTGCTAAAATAAAAGAAGAAACTAAAAATGAGTTACAAAGACAAAAAAACGAGCAGAAAAGAGAAAAGTTAAGTCAAACAAAGACTCGATTAGGTCAATTGAAAACAAGTAAAGAAAATGCTGAAAATCAAGCTCATAAAGATTTAGTAAGTTATAAATATAAATATTTGTTATGGTTGATTCCTGTTTTGGGGTATTTATTACTATCATTTGTGTTTAAATGGGAGGATTTTGAAGTGTGGACTCTTCGTATATCTTTAGGCTCGTTAATCTTTGCATGGTTATATGCAGCCATTTATGGAGAAAGTATAAATCCACTTGAAGCATTTAAGGCAAAAGAAAAAGAGTTGACCAAACTTCAATATCAGAAATTTCAATATAATCAAGAAGAATACAATGATTTAATTGAATTAGAAAAGGAACTGGAAAATGAACTGCATTAAAATTGTGTAGGAGAAGGCGGTTGATTGGTTGTATAATGGACATCGGGTACAAAACGCAAACAACCGCCCCCAACGATATACGTAACGTTTATATTCGGGGAATATAACAATGAAATTATGGAATAATAATATATGAACAAAACGCATTGTAGAGACGCGGCGTGCCACGTCTCTACGGAATCCCAAACGATAACAAATTACGCATTTTACAGATGGTGTGCACCACGTCTGTACGGTACGACCCAATAACCGACAATAAAATGGACAGATTTCAGAACAAATATCGTATACCGTCGGCACGTGCCAACTGGCATGGGTATGATGGAGGTGTGTATTTTGTAACCATTTGCACCAAAAATATGGAACATTTTTTCGGGGAAATTACGTGTTGTCATTGTACAGACGTTGTGCGCAACGTCTATACGGTCGGCAAATGATCCAAACCCTCTGAATGATTGCATCCTGTCTATAATTTAAAATATTTCTGCGGTTGGTGCGTTGTTATTGTAGAGACGTTGCGCATTGTAGAGACGTTGCGCGCAACGTCTCTACGGGGCGGGGAAACATCCCCCAAAATATCTGTCTGAATTTTGTTTAATTAATATAACAATTATGGAAAAATTTAATAATCAATACCGTATCCCCTCCGCCCGTGCACAATGGCACGATTATAACGGAGGGACGTATTTTGTGACAATTTGCACCAAAAATCGCGAACATTATTTCGGCGAAATTAATACCGAACCCCAAATGCAATTGTCGCCCATCGGCCAATATGCCTATGAACAATTCATGAATGTGAAAACGCATTATCCATACGCCGAAATTCCATTGTTTGTGCTAATGCCGGACCATATCCATGCCATTGTGATGATTGATGGGGAAAATGATATCGGTGTGCATTGTAGAGACGTTGCGCGCAACGTCTCTACGGGGGTGAATACACAAATGGCAAATATTTCACCACATAAAAATTCATTGGCGGTGGTTATCCGTGGTATCAAATCGTCAATCACCAAATTTGCCAACCAAAACAACATCCCATTCGCATGGCAAACACGTTTTCACGACCGAATTGTCCGCAATCAAGATGAATTTGACAGGATATCTGATTATATTGAGAAAAATGTTGTAAATTGGCAGAATGATAAATTAGATAGAGAATAACATTCTATGTTCAACGAATCCACACTCGAAAAGGCAATAATGGAACTCTTCCGTGATGAAGAGCACTACACGCACAAACTGGGTGAACAATTACATAAGAACCTTGCGGAGGTGTTGCTGGTCGAAGATATCGAGGCCTATCTCCGAGCACGCTACGTAGATATTACCGCAACCGAGGTGCAACAGGTTATCCTGCTGCTCAAAGCGCAGCAATCGCAAAACCTGTATGACGAAAATCGCCGCATCTTGCAGATGATTGTGGAGGGTTTTCCGTTGCGTAGGGATGTCGCGGGTTTGGATGATGGTAGAGACGTTGCGCGCAACGTCTCTACGGGGAATAATGAACCATTATGGATTCGTCTGATCGATTTTGATCACCCACAAAACAACGATTTTAAAATCGTGAACCAAGTGGAGATCGTTGAGGTGTGCAACCGTCGCCCCGATGCTATTGTGTATGTAAATGGCCTGCCGCTGGTCGTGATGGAGTTCAAAACAGCTGTCAAGGAACATTGTACCATCAAGGATGCCTTCACGCAAATTACGGTACGCTATCGCAAAGATATTCCTAGTCTTTTCCGTTACAATGCGTTTGTCGTCATCAGCGATGGGGCGCAAAATAAATTCGGTACCCTTTTCACTCCCTACGAATATTTCTACGCATGGAACCGTATTGAGCCAGAGGACAAGCCAAGTAATGGTATTGATTCCCTTTTCACTATGGTGCACGGTTTGTTCCGTAAAGAGCGTTTGCTCGAGGTGGTTCGTAATTTTATCTATTTTCCCGATATAACGACTAAAGAGGAGAAGATCATCTGCCGTTATCCGCAATACTTTGCCACCACCATGCTCTACAAAAACATCCTGGAGCATCATGTGATCGGCGACGGAAAGGGAGGAACCTATTTTGGCGCCACCGGTTGCGGAAAGAGTTTGACCATGCTTTTCCTTTCACGCATGTTGATGCGTTCCACAGAACTGGAATCCCCTACGTTATTGCTTATTACCGATCGAACAGATCTGGACGATCAGCTTTCGAGCCAGTTTGTTCGCGCTAAGAAGTTCATTGGTGATGAAACCATCGAACAGATCGATAGTCGTGAAGAATTGCGAAAGAAGCTCAATGGACGCAAGAGCGGAGGCGTATTCCTTACTACCATTCAGAAGTTCTCGGAGGATATTAATCTGCTATCCGACCGAAAGAATATTATCTGTATTAGCGATGAGGCGCATCGTACCCAAACCAATTTGGAGGAGTCGACCCGGATCTCGTACGATAAAGATGGTATAGCGACTGCTATGAAAACCACTTACGGTTTTGCGCAGTATCTACATAACTCATTGCCTAATGCCATCTACGTGGGCTTCACGGGCACGCCGATTGATGAGACCATTGCAGTCTTTGGCGGTGTGGTTGATAAGTATACGATGGTCGATTCCGTAAACGACGGCATTACCGTGCGCATTGTTTATGAAGGACGTGCGGCCAAGGTTTTTGCGGATAGTGAAAAATTGGCGGCCATAGATCAGTATTATGAAGCGTGTGAAAATGCAGGTAGTACGGAAGAGCAAATCTTGAAAAGCAAACAACAGAGTGCTACAATGGAAGCCATTATTGGAGATCCCAAGCGCTTGCAGATGGTGGCGGAAGATCTTGTCTCTCATTATGAGCAACGTATAGCGGAAGGCGCTACTGTCTGTGGGAAGGCGATGGTGGTGTGTTCATCTCGCGAAATAGCATTCGATCTGTATAAAAATATTATCGCCATTCGTCCGGAATGGTCCAAGAAACTACCTTGCGCTCCAGAGTTTGAACTTGGCGAGGATGAGAAGAATAAGCTTTTGCCAATGGAACGCGTGAAAATGGTTATGACCACAAACAAAGATGATGTTCCTGAATTGTCGAAACTACTTGGCAACAAAGCCGACAGGCAAGAGTGGGCACGTCAGTTCAAGGAGCCGTACTCCAATTTTAAAATTGTGATTGTTGTAGATATGTGGTTAACTGGTTTTGATGTTCCAAGTCTAGATACAATGTATGTTGACAAACCATTGCAACGCCATACGCTTATACAAACCATTAGCCGTGTCAATCGTGTATGTGAGGGCAAGGAAAAAGGCCTTGTGGTTGATTATCTGGGTATTAAACGAAATATGAACAAGGCGATTAGACAGTATGGAGGTAACGGGAATGATGAAGAAGACGACGATCCGACAGAGGGCATAGAGGACCTTGTGACAATAGTGAAGGATGAGTTAGAGGTGCTTGATGGTATCATGCATAAGTATGACTACAAAAGTTTCTTTTCAAAAAGTGCTCTGGCGCAACTTCAATGTTTGAATGGAGGTGCCAACTATGTATTGGAAGAGGAGGATCGGAAGAATCTGTTTATGGGACATGCGAAGCGGTTACGTCAAGCTTTTAACATGTGCTCGTCGAGTGAGAACTTGCATAAATCGCATCGCGAGAAGGTTCTATTTTTCACAGCGGTGCGTTCCATAGTCTTTAAGATGACCCAAGGAGAGGCCCCTGATGTGACCGAGATGAACGAACGAGTCCGTAAATTGGTTGCGGATGCGCTTGTCAGTAGTGGGGTGGAAGAGGTGGTAAAGATAGTGGAAGATACCCATGGTGATCTTGATATCTTTGACAAGAAGCACCTTGAATGCATTGAGAAGATTAATTTGCCTAATATCCGCTTGTGTCTGTTGGAAAGATTGGTGAAACAGCAGATCTCTGAATTTGGTAAAGTGAATAAGGTGAAATCCCTTGTTTTTGGAGAGAGATTAAATGAGATTATCCGTTCCTATAACGACCGTAGTGATGATGTGGCCAATGTGACCGAAGTGATGAAGAAGGTGGTGGATGATATCAAAAAGATGATGGAAGAATTGAATGGTGAACGCAAATCTCACGAGGCATTGGGTATTGATTATGAAGAGAAAGCCTTTTTTGATATTTTAAAGTCTGTGCGGGATGAACGAGGCTTTGATTATCCGGAGGAAAAGATGGTTGCGATAGCCAAGGAGATGAAGGCTAAGATTGCGGATAAGACACACTATACAGATTGCTTCAAACGTGCTGATATTATGGCGGAGATGCAATTTGATCTTGTCGTCATCATGGCAATGCATGGATATCCGCCAGCAAAAGAACATCCTGAAGCGGTCTATGACAAGGTGATCGAACAGGCTGAGAATTTCAAGAAATATGCGTGATAAATGGTTTGTAGAGACGGTGCGCGCACCGTCTCTACTTTCTGATATGAAATTTTATTGTTAAGTGGTTCAACAACAAGGGGATGCACCATCCGATGCATCCCCTTCCGTTTTATAAAAAGATGGTGGATTACTTAATAATCTCCATGCCCTTCTTCAATGCAGCTTCGTTCATTGGAATAAGGTGATGATGGCGTTCTGGAAGGGTTTTCTTCAAACCTTTCAACACATTTTCCAATTCAACAATAGGTCTGATCTTTAAAAATCCACCCAAAAGAATCATATTGAATGATTTTGCAGCATTCATTTCGATACATGCATCCATTGCGTTGATCTTATGAATGTTGATGTCTGTTCTTGTAGGTGCTGTTGTGATTCCGTAAGGATCGTAGATCAGAGTTCCACCAGGTTTGATTGTACTCTCGAACTTGTCCAATGATTGTTGGTTCAAGATGATGGCGGTATCGTATGTATTGAGGATAGGGGAGCTGATCTTCTCGTCGCTCAGGATAACGGTCACGTTGGCGGTACCACCGCGTTGCTCAGGACCGTATGCAGGCATCCAAGTCACCTCTTTGCCTTGCATCAAACCTGAGTAAGCAAGAATCTTACCCATGGAGAGAACACCTTGTCCTCCGAATCCGGCTATGATAATCTCTTCTTTCATTTGTCTGATACTTATTTGTTTGCGTCTTTGTCAACTAACACTCCGAGTGGATAGGCAGGGAACATATTCTCCTCCATCCACTTGTTGGCCTTCTCTGGGGTCAACTTCCAACCTGACGAGCAAGTGGAGACGATCTCCACCACATTGGTTCCGCCCTTGCCGTCCATAGAGTTCTCGAATGCCTTTCTAATGGCCTTCTTCGCCTTGCGGACTGCTGCAGCGGTGTGAACACTCTCACGGGTAATGAAACGAATTCCTTCCAACTCTTTCAATTGGTTGGTGATCTTCAATGGATAACCATTTAGCTTCACATCACGACCGTAAGGGCAAGTGGAAGTCTTCATACCCTCAAGGGTAGTAGGAGCCATTTGTCCTCCAGTCATACCATAGATACCGTTGTTGATGAAGATGATTGCGATGCTCTCGCCACGGTTACAAGCGTGGATGGTCTCTGCGGTACCGATGGCAGAAAGGTCACCGTCACCTTGGTATGTGAAGACCAACTTGTTCGGGCGAAGTCGCTTGATAGCAGTTGCTACTGCAGGCGCACGACCGTGAGCAGCCTCTTCCCAATCGACGTCGATGTAGTTGTAGGCGAAAACGGCGCAACCTACAGGTGCGATAGCGATGGTATCCTCTACCATACCCATCTCCTCAAGGATCTCCGCAATGATTTTGTGAACCACACCGTGGCTACAGCCTGGGCAGTAGTGCATCGGATTGTCGTTCAAAATATCTGGTTTCTTGTAAACCAGGTTCTCTGGTTTGATTATATCTTCTAATGCCATTGTTTCTTCGGATTAAGTGAATTACATCAATTTACTTTTCACTGCCTCGACGATTTCGTCTGGGGTGTAAACGATACCTCCTAAACGTCCGTAGTGTGCTACAGGTACCTTTCCGTTGACGGCCAAACGTACATCCTCGACCATTTGTCCCGCGTTCAACTCGACAGACATCATCGCTTTCACCTTGTCGGCATGTTTTCTGATGATTTCTGTTGGGAAAGGCCACAAAGTGATAGGACGGAGAAGTCCCAACTTGATGCCTTGCTCTCGAGCGATTTCGCAAGCTTTTTGGCAGATACGGGCAGAGCATCCGAAGGCTACCAATAGATACTCGGCATCGTCACAAAGAATCTCTTCGTAGCGAACCTCTGTCTCTTCAATCTTCTTGTATTTTGCTTGGAAACGAAGGTTGTTTGCTTCCATCACCTCTGGTTTCAACTCTAAGGAAGTGATGATGTTGTTCTTGCGGCTCATCTTTCTACCGGTAGCGGCCCAAGGACACTCTTTCTCTACCTCTTCGTCTGTTCTTCTTGGCTTTTGTTCAGGAAGAACCACTTTCTCCATCATTTGTCCGATGACGCCATCCGCCAAGATCATGGCTGGGTTTCTGTATTTGAAGGCAAGATCGAAGGCAAGTCCTACGAAGTCTGCCATTTCTTGTACAGAAGCTGGGGCTAAAGCGATGACGCGGTAGTCTCCGTGACCACCACCTTTGGTTGTTTGAAAATAATCAGCTTGACTAGGTTGGATAGTACCCAAACCTGGTCCACCACGCATCACGTTTACGATCAAGGCTGGCAATTCAGCGCCCGCCATATAGGAGATGCCCTCTTGCATCAAAGATACGCCAGGACTGGATGATGATGTCATCACTTTCTTACCAGTTGCTGCACCACCATACACCATGTTGATGGATGAGGTTTCGCTTTCTGCTTGTAATACCACCATACCGGTTGTCTTCCAAGGCTCTACTTCCATCAAGGTCTCCATGACCTCAGATTGGGGAGTGATAGGGTAGCCGAAGTATCCGTCGCATCCGCATCTGATGGCGGCGTGAGCGATTGCTTCGTTACCTTTCATTAACATTACTTCTTCACTCATCTTATATTAATCTATTTTTGTTTTATACACAGAAATACATCCGTCGGGACATACGATACCACAACTTGCGCAACCAACGCACGCATCTTCATTAGCCATGATGGCGTAATTATAACCTTTAGAGTTAACTTGCTTGGACATAGCCAAAACATTTGCAGGACATGCAACAACACATAACTGGCATCCTTTGCATCTATCCTTGTTAACCACAATAGCTCCTTTAATTTTAGCCATTTTTTATTATTTTTAATGTCGAAAATGTTTATATATGCAAATTTAAGTTTTTTTCATTAAAACACTTGATGTTTATTGCATATTAATTTTACTAATAAAGACTATATGTTGAAATATTTTCCCTCTACTTGTAGTTTGAGGTTTACTTGATAATTGCCTTTGTCTTGGTGTGTTTGTTTTTTCGTTTGGTATTCAAAGTGAGATTATTTCTATGTTTATTCTTTTCCCCTTTTTTTGCAGATCTCGCATTAAAGGAAAATAAAGGATACTTATCAAAAGATTCGAGTAAATAGAGGAGACTTAGTTAAAAGGCTCATCCATTATTGTTTCTATACATCTCTCAACAATCTCAAATATAACAACATTGGGTTTCTCCCTTTCGATTAACTGCTTATCGAAAGGAACTCTTCCTACACCTTGGTAAAAGATGATTTCTCCTGCCGATGCCGCGGTGAAAAAATACATGGCATTGTAATAAGAGTCTCCAAAAACAACTATTTTCCCATCTTTGAAAGTGTTTTTTGTTTGGCACTCATAATAGTCATATATGCCTTTCTTTGATTGTATGTATGATTTCTCAACAGTGAAATGTGCTGTTGTTATGTTATATATTGGGTTGTCTTCTTCGATGTCTAAAGACATCATTTTTGCAATGTCGAAATCTTTTGTCTTTATATTAACTATGTCAATATCATCCATTGTAATAAGTGATATTTTAGGCTCTAACTCTCTAATCTTTTGGAATATCTTGCTGTATGCAAGATACGCACCATTGAAATTCCAGTGAGAGTCTGTTTTGTAATAAAGTTGTTTGTTTTTTTTCTCTGCTAATAATGTATCTGTAATGTGGATGTAGTTCACATCGCTCATTTTTAGGAGTTTGGAAACTTGATCTAGTCTGCTGGGTCCAACCTTTCCTTTGATAGGGAAATATTCGTTGTATATTGTCTGCTTGTCTGGCGTGATGGTAATGATAAACGTTACATTTAGTGAGTCGCAAAATCTTTTCCACTCTTTTACTTGTTCTAAAATCTTTTCCAATTCATCATTGCTTAGTGGCTTATAACCCAAGTTCTCATAAATAATGTCTGAATAGGTATTGCCTAAAAACAACCATCCATCAGTGCCTAACACTGCAGATCTTTCAACAGAACTAGTCTTACTTTTTAGTTTTATCTGGTTGTATAGTTTTATAAATTCATTTCGAAAATAAAAATTATCAGCATAGTAATCTCCATATTGAGATGCATATTTTTTATATTCCTTTCCTAATATTTTGCCTTTTTTGAAAAAAGAGGTACCGGTTGCCATTGTGTCGCATGGAAATATAGGCTTCTCCTTTGTCTCTCGGTTTTCAATATTGATATTGTCTTCCTTTGGAAAGAAAATGCTCAATAAGAAAGGTGTGATTAGCAATAATCCAAATAGAGTTATTATAGTGTATTTTCTCATGATTTAAAATCTAAAATAGATGAATGGGTTGTAGTTGCTTGCTGTAGTAAATATTATTGCAACAAAAAACATTACAAATGTCAAGACTGTATTAATCCATCTTTTGTTTTCTGTTTGTAGAAATCGTTCGCATGCTATTTTGTACAGTGGGGTACATGCAAAGAGTGCAAAGATGGCTATCATAGTATTGAAGTTGTTTATCAGAGAGAGTGATTGTATGTCGCAAACACCTTCGTTCCCAGAAGTGAAAGTAAACATTACCTTGATGTATTTCGTGGCCAAAGATAGGGTGTCGGCTCTGAAAAACACCCATCCGATCATGACAACAAGAATTGTGTAGATGTGTTGAATGAATTTTGGAGTTTTTTCAAGAAGATTGCCTAAACCTATTCTTTCTATGACAAGAAAAAATCCATGGAATAGTCCCCAAACAACAAAATTCCAACTGGCACCATGCCATAATCCAGTAGTGGCAAAAACTATGAATAAGTTGAGGTATGTTCTACTTTGACTTATTCTGTTTCCTCCTAATGGAATGTATAGATAGTCTCTAAACCAAGAGGATAGGGAGATGTGCCATCTTCTCCAAAACTCTTTTATGCTTTTAGATATGTATGGATAATTGAAATTCTCTAAGAAGTCGTATCCAAACATTTTACCAAGACCAATGGCCATGTCTGAATATCCGGAGAAGTCAAAATAGATCTGCATCGAGTAAGCAAAAATACCTAACCAGGCTAAGGATGTTGACAGATCCGCATAATTCATTGCAAATATTTCATCTGCAATTTGAGAAAGAGGGTTGGCAATGATGATTTTTTTAGAGAAGCCAATCATGAAACGTTCCACTCCATTGGAAATTGATTCGATATTAGGTTGTCTCTCTTTGAATTTAGCTTCAATGTCTATGTATCTGACGATAGGACCTGCTACTAATTGAGGGAACATGCAAAGGTATGTTGCAAATTCAATGTAATTTTTGTTTGCTTTTATCTTACCATAATAGACATCAATGCAGTAGGATAGAGCCTGAAATGTATAGAAACTAATTCCGATCGGTAAGGCTATTTTAGATGCACTGTTTAGCGTCTCCGAATGTATACCAAATAGAGAAAGGATCTGGTTTATGTTGTCAATTGTAAAGTTGAAATATTTAAAGAATCCAAGTAATCCGAGATTGAAAAAAATGGATAGGACAAGACCCGCTTTCTTGTTTTTTTCTTGTATGTACCTCGCTATAAAATAATTGAATATGGATGATCCAATTAGAAGTAAAACTAAATCTCCTTCTCCCCACGTGTAGAAAAATAGACTGGATAATAATAAGATAACATTCTTAAATCTATTTGGAGTGATAAAATAGAGAACTAATACGATAGGGAGGAATACAAATAGAAATATTAAGCTACTAAAAACCATTTGTCTTGATTGTTGAATAATTTGGTTTTGTATGTGTTTTGCATGTTGCTCATTGCAACAAATTAACCAAGGCAAAGGTAATTAATAATTGAAAAAAAACAAAGAGGGAAATTCTTTTGGGTTGCATACCCGCACGGTTCTTTCATTTGAAACAAGAATTTTCTTCTTTTATTTTTGCATACCTTGGGTATTATGCGATTTTTCCAAGGAAAAATCTTTACATTCGCACACAGCGGTGCCGAAGCACCGCTCATTAGTGTTTCTCCTTTGACA
>JAZRXL010000061.1:0-64689 GCA_045600225.1 Paludibacteraceae bacterium | reverse complement strand
TAGACATAGAACGTCGCCCGCGTCTTGAAATAGATCTGCGATGCGTTCTGCATCTCAATCAGGATCTTCTCGTCCTTTTCTGTCGTGCACAGGAGGTCGAACGTGACACCTCGCTGTCGTCCGTTCTCTCTTGGGACCTCGACATTTTCAAATTTGACACTTGTTATTCTGTCGGTTTCACCCTCTAGAATAGCATTTAGGAAAGATTTCATTACAATTTCGTCTTGCATACAATACTTGAAACCGAAATCGCATCGCAAATCGATATACTTTGCCATTTTAGTAAATAAATTAATGGTTTAACAGATAGAATTCTTGCAAAACAAGCGATTCTAAAAACAAAGGTATAAAAATATTGATATGAATAAATGATATTGAGTGTGAAATGTTAAGAAATTTGAAGGAATATACCCAGAATGTTTCACCTAAAAAGCGAGCCCCGAGAGTGTCTCTACCCTCGGGGCTCGCTTCAATTGGTTAAGCCATCTTCTGTTACCATCATGCCGTATAACCACTCATATTTGAACTAAGGACAAAGATTCTTGAGGCAACGGTCATTGCCTTTGCGCCTGCTTCAACACCAATCTTGTTTTCTAGACTAGTCATGCCAGAACCTATCTGGTCTCTTACTCCTTGTAGAGCTACCTCGGCACTTGTTTCAGCATCCATTCTCTTTCGAAGAGAAGTATGAAAACCAGACTCAGCTTTGGTGTCTATCTTGTTCCCACTTGTTAATGAAGTTGCTTTTGCATTTACATTCATTCCAAAAATTCCTATAGAATTTGCAACAAGGGTTGCATCATAACTACCAGTACGTTTTGCCAGTCTTTCATCTACTTTGTTTTCTAAACTAGTCATGCCAGAACCTATCTGGTCTCTTACTCCTTGTAGAGCTACCTCGGCACTTGTTTCAGCATCCATTCTCTTTCGAAGAGAAGTATGAAAACCAGACTCAGCTTTGGTGTCTATCTTGTTTCCACTTGTTAATGAAGTTGCTTTGACATCTACATTCATTCCAAAATATGGTGGGAATAATCTTGTGGCTAGCTTAGCATCCATTCCAGCATCTACATTATTAACACTTGCAAGCTCTACACCTACTACTTTGTTTACTTCAGCCTTACATACTGCTGCGTTAGCTACTGTTGCACATGCGAACATTGCGACTACTGGCAATGCGAAAAAGAATCTTGTTTTCATATCTTTAAATTTTTAATTGTTAATAATCATGTTTCGTTATCATCGGGTTGTCTTTCGTTCCCGTTGACAATGCAAAAGTAGGGCAAGATTCAGGGGTAGTGCGGACAGATGATGAAAAGCGTGCGGACAGGTTGTGAAGTTCACATTTTGTACATTTTCATGAATTGTACATTTATGCTAAAATATTGGATATGTGGAATTTGTATAGATGAGTTACATTCTATTTCATTGCTAATTTATGGTCAAAACATTCATTAGATTAGCATTGTTCTTAGTTGACACGGTATGAGATATCCGATAGGCATACAGACTTTTGAGAAAATCATAGCTCTATTTTGTACTGATGTCAAGTATATATTCAAGGTTTTTAGGAACAGCTTGGCAGTTCTTTGCTATGGAGATATTGTCGGCATCCTTGTCTGATGCGATGATGTGCAAATCTTTTTTCACTAATGCTGCAATGAGTGCCCACTCTCCTTGTCCGCAATCTTTCATCTTGTATTCGCCGCAATCTGGAAGTGTCTTGATCCACTCTTCCATTGCCGGATTATCGAAGATGTTCTTTTTCGCTTTTCTTGCTATTTCGGCACCTTTGTAGATGTAGTTGTGGTATACTTGGTCTTTAAAGTATTCTGGTGTCTCAATCTCTTTGCACATCTGGCTATACTCCTCTTTGTAGTATTTCTTTACCTCTTGTGCAATCTCTTTGGTATTGTCGAGTGTGAACCAGGAAGTTCCGTTAAGATCGATATTTGGAAGTATTTTGATATCCACTCTTCCTTTTCGAAGGATAAACTCTTTCTTAGGCAAAACATGTCCGATACCATGGACTAGAATCGGTGTGATATTGACATGGAGTCTCTTTGCCAAAAGAAAAGCACCTTGATGGAAGCGTAGTATAGAGCAATCTTCCGAGCGGGTTCCTTCAGGAAATATAAGAATGGAGTAGCCTCTGTCTATTGCTGATTTCAAAGTCTCCTCGCTCTTCTCGATACCTTCAGATACTGGGTAGAACTCAGCATATCTGATAATTCGTCCGTAGAAAGGACTGTTCCACACCCATTGGTTCGTTAAGCAGATAATCTTAGGGTGGAGCATAAGGGTATACATCAAATCAAGGTGTGACTGATGGTTGCAGATCAGGATGGATGGTTTGTCGAAATCGTGATTCTCCAGACCAGTGATAGTGTGTTTTACTCCAGGAATAATCTTGGCTAATCGCTTGAATGTGTTGCAAATTATTTTGTGGTAGGATAGCTTGTGTTTTTCACTTTTGCCTCCTATGGACAAAAGGAAGAATCCCACGATGGAAAGGACTAAACTTGCTATAACAAAGAAGATAAAAGAGAATATGGATGTTCCGAGATTCTTTAATGTGATTGGAGTTGTGCGGTCTTCTCCTTTGATGGTAGTTAACCATTTGTAGAGGAGAGGAGGGAATAGGTAAGCCATAAGGATGACGGAGAACATACCGACAATGGTTACCTCTGCAAGTGATTTCATTGCAGGGTGTTTTGCCACTATGAGAGCACCTATACCAATAAACATAATACAAGCAGAAAGCATTACGGAGTTCTTGTACGAACTGAGCACCTTTTTCTTATGTGTATATTCGTACATCAACCCTTCTGTAACAAAGATGGTGTAGTCGTCTCCTTGACCGAAAATGAAAGTCGCCAAGATGATGTTGACGATGTTAAATCGAATATCGCATAGGTTCATAATGCCCAAAATCCAGATCCATCCAATGGTGAGAGGGAGGAAGGAGATTAGGCTTAACTCTAATCTTCCGAATGAAATGGTTAGGAAAAGAAATACGATGAAAGCGCAGATAAACAATACATAATTGAAATCCTCAGTTAGCGTTTCAATCATTTTTTGGAAGAATGATTTTGTGTTGAGCGTGTATATGTGCGATTCATCTATTTGACCTAACTGCTTTTCAATGTAAGGCATATTCCTCTCATCGCATTCAAGTATCGTGTAGACCAAAGCTTTGTCATTGTCCTCGTAGATGTAGAGGTCGGTTAGTGTCTTCTGAATGGTTTGGAAGTGGCTGTCGTCTTGATAAATTGCATCTTGACTAATTTTCTCGATGAATGGGGAGAAGAAGCTATTGTCAAAGCCTTCTGATTCACCCTCTCTTATTAGAGATTGAGTGAAGTATTCTTTGTTAGCTTTCCAGTATTCGTTCCATTTCTCCAGTCTTTCTCTCTTTGTCGCAGTAGAAGGTGCAAATCGATCAACCCCCGATACTTTGATGACTTTTTCTTCCTTTTTCAGTCTCTCAAGAGTCTCTCTGCTCTTCTCGTAGTATGAGAGCGCATCGTTCTTGTTAACTCCTTCACATACGCAATAGAGTTTCGCATTGTTGCTTTCCAACTCTTCCGTGAATTTTAGGATCTCTGCTCTCTGCTCAGGTGTCATGTAATTGATCTTGTGCAGGTCTGTTTCGAAAGAGGTCTTTGTGCTAAAATAATACAAAGGAATGGTAAGTAGTAGAACTGCGATCACAAGTCCCGTTTTCTTTTCCCATTCGATGTTGACTATCTTTCCAAATAACAATTCGTGTCCCTCTTTTCCCTTGAAAAGGGAATTTTTGCATAGATGAGGCAAAAAAACAAGTACGAATAAGATGGTTCCAACAAGAAGTAAGGCGGCAAAGAGTCCCATGTCTTTCATCGCATCAGAACTGATGAAAAGGAGGCTTAGGAATGCACCGACAGTGGTAATGTTGCCAGTTACCAGAGGACTTATAATCTCTTTAATGGTCTCTTCTCTACTATGACCCTCTTTCATGTGAGCTAAAAAGTGGAGTGGATAGTTGACGGCTATACCTACAATTACCGATCCGATACCAACGGCAATAAGAGAGATGGAATCTTTGAATAACGCCAAAAATCCGACTGCACAGAGAAGTCCGAAAAAGATGGAGAATAGAATAAGAGCAATGGCTCTAATGTCTTTGTAGAAAAAGAATAGGAGAACGGAAATGAGCAATAGTGCAATGACGGAAGAGATAATGGTATCTTTTTTTATCTGTTCGGCATTGCCAATAGAGATTTCGGATGCTCCAATGTGTGTGATTAAGATTTCATCCTTGTGTTTTGCCATGGTTGCTTTGGAAGCTTCGTCGATGGCTTGGATCCAAATCTTGTTTTTGGATGTTTCACTGGATGGTGTTTCTGAGGTGAGAGTGATTAACAGTTTATCATCTGCCTTATTGAATATGTATCCGTTGTGTTGTTTGAAGCTGCTCTCTTGATAGGCATCACGCATCTTCTTGAGGATGTTGTTGGAGATGTGAACAGGGTCGTTGATGATGATGTTTTGGAAAAATGAGCCCGTGGGTGAGTATAGAGCCTCTTTGTTCCAATGAAGCTCTCGTCGTATCTTTGATCCGTCAACTAGTAGAGAGTCTAATCTTTGGTAGTCTTCCGATGTCATGAAATAAGGTAGGTTTTCTACGATGAAATCGGTTGTTTCTGTGATTTCATTGTCTGATACTTTGTAGAAAATATCGCTGGTAAGATGTTGTGTGTCTTTGTTGTCTAACTCAGACAGAAACTCGTCGGCTATGGTTATGAGTTTATCTTTAAAACCGTCGGCAGTGTCTTTTGTCGATATGGTGACAAGATTTTTATTGGTAGTGTTGATGTGCTGATATGCTTCGCAATTTCGTTTGTTGTTCTCTTTTAGTGGAAGGAAATCGCTTATGTCTTCTGAAAAATGGATAAGAGATAGTGCTCCGATCAATAGGAACAAGAAGAAGAAAAGCAAACCTTTTAGGAGAGTTGGCTTGTTCTCGAAATATTGATAGAGTTGTAGTATTACCTTCTTCATTCGACCAACGATTTTAGTTTTTTGAAAATGGTACGGATTATCATGGATGGATAGCCGTAGATAATAGCAAAAACGCAAAGAACCGTGTTGAGTACACTAATTCTGAAAAAGTCTTTGCCAGGACGGAAGTGGGAAACTCTCTCTTCTATCGGAGGATAGTATACATTGATAGGAATGCTAATGATTGGAAGTGTTTTCCATGCACATCTCACCAATAGTTCAAGTTCTGCCTCATATCGTTTGTTGAAAGGAGTCATATAGTTCATTTCAGCTATTGGATAGAGACGATAGCCTGTTTGTGTGTCGGGGAGGTTGTGTGCGGTTTGAACTGTGAACCAGAAGTTGGAGAATTTGTTGGCAAATGTGTTCTGGTTGGGCATGTTGGGATTGTCGAATGAACGACTGCCTATAAGAAGTGCGTTTGGATTCTTCTTGTGTGCATCAACGA
This sequence comes from Paludibacteraceae bacterium, assembly GCA_045600225.1. Lineage (GTDB taxonomy): Bacteria > Bacteroidota > Bacteroidia > Bacteroidales > Paludibacteraceae > UBA1181. The sequence continues at coordinate 59,198 of JAZRXL010000061.1, read as the reverse complement.
ATATGGGTAGGTCTGTTAGCTTATGTTGCCCATCAGAATCTAATGAAATGAGCGATCTTAAACCTATGTTTTTAGCATATAAGAAACCTTCTTTGATGGCATTACCTTTCCCTTTGTTTGTGGTGTAGGATACGATGTGTATTTTGCCTTTCCATCGAGATAAAATCTCTTTTGTCTTGTCTGTGGATCCGTCGTCAACAACTAACAAGTCGTCGCAATAATCGTACGCCTCCTCAATGACTGTTTCTAATGTTTGGTCATTGTTGTAGGTGGGAACTAATAGTCCGATTCTGTTGTTGCGTAAATATTCTTTTATCTCTTCTGGTGTCATTCTTGTACGAATATTAAATCTGATTTACAAAAGATGCACTCCTCACCTTGTAGGGTCGCTTTCACATTGGTTTGCTCCTCGGAACTTTGTTGCGTGAAGGAGAGTTGGAGCGTTGAAATTTCGTCGGGACAAATGGGTTGAATGAATTTCATTGTCTTCACACTGCGAAGTCGAAACTCCTTCCCATTTTCCATTTGAAGAGCCTCTTTGATGATTTCAGATATGCAAGACCCCGGAAGAATGGCAAAATTAGGGAAATGAGCTTGGTACAGTATGTGTTCAGGATTAAGCCTAACCACATACTTGGACTCTTCTGCTTTTTCCAGTTGAAAATAGTTCATTCCAATTCGTTTATTTAACTATAAAATATGCTCCTATCAAGATGAAAACAATCCCAATCCATCGAGTATATGGTATGCTTTCGTGTAAGACGAACATACCTAACAACATGCCAAACACATAACTAAGACATGTGAGTGGGTAGGCAGAGGATAAGGGGTAGTGCTTTAGGATGTAGAACCATAAAACACTGGCACTTCCCATAGTCACACCTACTAACATGAACCACCAGTTGGTCAATTGTGCAATAAAGAAACTCCACGACCATGTAAACTCTCCTGCTTTAAGAATGGCTTGTTTCAAGCAGAGTTGACCACTTGCCAAACATAAGGATTGAATTGCCGATAAAATCAGAAGTTTTAGCATACTTTTAATAATGTTATGGAGTAGTCTAACTTTTGGAAATGGTTAAGAACAAGGATACATTTAGGATGCTCTATTTTCTTCCCGCTTCTTGTTAGATGCTTAGGTATATATCCTTCTTTCAAACAAGTTGCTCCAACATAAATGCCAAAACTAGACATTGTGAAGGATTCTCCAAAAAGTTGCTTGTAGGTTACTTTCTCTGCTGATGGTTGAATGAGTTGACACAGCCTGTCATACTCCTCATCATTCTCTTTGCCTCCGTTGCTTCCAATTATGATTGCATCAATGGATTCTTTTGAAACTCCATTGCTGGAGAACAATTCGTTTACACACTCTGTTATCTTTTTGTCAGAAGGAGTGTGTAGCAGTTCTATATCACATATCTCGCATAACGAGTGTTCGCTTTGTTGTCTTGTTAGCAAAAAGCTTACACTATTCTCGCCAGAAAAAGGTCCTATCATCTCTTTTGAGTAGACGCTTTGTGGTGTCTTCTCTTTTTCCCACCAATCTACTTGGTCGAACAATTGGTAATAGGCATCCGTCATTTCGTCGGTGCCGTTGACAAGCGCTGTGTTGAATTCGTTTAGCTTGAATTTTAGTATGGCATTGAATAGAGCGCTGTCGAATGAAGTTCCTCTGTGAGAGTAAGTAATGTTGTAACCATGGCATTTGAATGCGATGGCTATCTGTGATCCAATAGTGTTGTGTGTGGATTGCATAAAATTCGATGGCGACAAGCCTTCCTCTCCGTTTTGAAGCATAGAGGTGAGGAACTTCTCGGTGTTCATTATGCATCCTAATCCAGATCCTGTAAGAATGCCGTCTAACGAGGTACGTTCTTCCTCTTTAGTGCAATCGAGGGCAGTGGTGATGGCACATCTTAGTACTGTCTCCATTCTTCTGGAAACTGCGGGTGAGATGAACTGTTTAAAGTCTGGACATATAAACTTGTTGTGCTTGTTGGCAGGAGTCAACGGGTTGGTCATCCATTCATTACACAATGGCTGTTGTATAGATATCTGAGATGCTCTGTCTATATAAATGCTCATAGTGGTAAATATTTAGAAAATATAACGGATGAGTCGTTTCCTCCGAAACCAAATGAATTGGTCATTACATGCGTCAATTCCTTTGGAGTCGTTTTGCTTACAGGTTTTAGACCTGTTTCTTCGATAGGTTCGGAAAAACCTATGTTGGCAGGGATAAAACCATTTTGTAGGGCTATTATCGAAATCACTGATTCGACAGCACCAGCGGCACTTGTCGTGTGACCTGTAAATCCTTTCGTGGATGAGAAGTCTGGCACATTTTCTCCGAAGACTCTCTTTAGTGCGATGCTTTCATGTAGGTCGTTGTCGGCTGTGCCAGTTCCGTGGGCATTGATATAGTCAATGTCTGAAGGTTGAAGGTGGCTGTTGCTAATGGCTTTTGTCATGGCAGCGGTAGCACCTTCGCTATTGGCCGAAGTGGCCGTTTGGTGATATGCGTCGCATGCGTTGGCATATCCGCTTAGTTCGCAAATGATATTTGCACCTCGTTTGAGGGCAGAAGATTCATCTTCGATGATGATAAACCCGGCACCTTCTCCCAAGTTGAGTCCTTGGTTGTTTTTGTCGAAAGGACGACACGGTTGGTGTTCCAAGATCATCAGCGAGTTAAAACCGTTTAGGTGAAACTTGCTGAGAGACTCTGTGCCTCCTACGATGGCAGCCTTCACTTTTCCTGCTTTGATAAGATCTGCGCCTAGGATTATAGAGTTGGCGGCAGAGGAACAGGCGGTTGAGATGGTGGTCATCATTTTGAAGTGCCCAAATAGATGGCTTGCCATTTCTGTGCCAGCGCCACAATCGTGCGCTTTGATATACTCTTTGTTTTCTCCGTTGAAGAACCTATTGTAGTATTGTTCGCTCTTCTCCATTCCTCCTACGGTCGTTCCGTTGATGAAGGCAGTGGGGGTTGAATCCGTTAACCGGGATGTCTCCAACGCCTCTTTCAATGCGGCCATGGCGAGCAGAGGAGTACGTGTTATGACTGCGTCGGGGGCGATACCTAAAAGATTGCGTAGCGTCTCGTCACTTTCGGGAACTTCACCACAAGGTAGTTCTTCCGAGTGTTTGGTATCTATATAACGAACTCTGCCAATGGAATTTTTTTCCATTAGCAGAGCCTGTTTCGTTTTTTCTATGCCATACCCCAGACTGGAAATAATTCCATATCCGGTGACCACAATCTTTGTTGACATCAGAGGAACCTATTTTGTTCTGTTTTTCGCAATATAGTCGGCCATTACTTGGATAGATTTGAAAATCTCCTTGCCTTCTGCTGCGTTCTTCAGTTTGATACCATAGTTTCTTTCCATCAACACGATAAGTTCCAAAGCGTCAATGGAATCTAATCCTAAACCTTCTCCAAACAAAGGTGCTTCTGCATCAATGTCTTCTGGGGTCAAGTCTTCCAAATTGAGTACATTAATAAGTTCCTCTTTTAAATCTTTTACAAGTGTGCTATTATCCATATCTATTCTTTTGGTTGCTTGTTATTTTGCAAATTTACAAAAAAAATCCTTTTCAATCTCCTTTTTGCTCCATGAACTGATTGAACCCTCTTTCCTTCCATTCACTTGGTAAAGTAAAACATTGCATTCGTCATTTAAGTATTCAACCCAACCAATTAGTAAGTTCTGGATGTTTTTGCCTTCTGATAACCCGATGAAACCGTTGCTTATTATCGATTCTGCATCGAATGTCTCTGTTATGTATGAGCAACTCTCCCCCATGATTTTATTGCGTATGGCAATCTCTCCCGTTACAATGTTTGAGAGGGTGTAGACGAATACGGCAGGACTTGGGAAGTAGTTGTTTGGATCTTGTATCGTTTTTTGATATGACTGATCGTTGTCGAGGGAAGAAGATTGATTGAAAATCAAAACGGACCAATCTCTTTTCTCCTCTTCTCTGACTAGGCCGGTTTTGCTCATAATCAACTCTGCTGCCAGAAAACCTGCTTTACATAAATTGTCCATCTTGAAGAACTTGGGGTATTGGATGCCTAAACTTCTGTAAATGTTTGTGAGCCAATTCGTCTCTGGTTCTTGCACAATTTCAATGCGTTCTCCATTGACGAAAACGCTATCAGAGGTAATTCGAGCAGATGCTTGTATGTATAACTCTTTCATTATTGTTTGAAACTAACTTTTACGGTTTTGTATCCTAATGCAGTGAAAATGTTTTTGAATTCTTCCTTTGCATTCTCTTCAGCTGCTTTTATATTTTCCTTTTGAGTGGCTGTCGCTTTCATCTTCCTTTTTGCAGACTGGAACATCTTCTCTTTTACGGAAGCACTTATAGTGCCATTCTCATAGAAGGTTCTTGTTTTGGTGTCGTCGATGATGTTTTTGTCTAACAATTCAATGGCTGGTAGTGTGATGGTGGCCTTCTCCCCTTCGCACACAATCCAGTTCTTGCCTGCTTTTTGTGTGTTGATGCCAAGCTTTGCAGTGCCACTGTATATCTTTACCGATTGGCAGTCGCTTAATTTTTTGCTGATTGTAGTGTCGACAAACTCTTCCATTTGTAATGTGAGAAACTCCCATTCAGACACCTCTTTAATCGAAGTGATGCAATCTGGTGTTGCATCGATTTTGCCTGTCTTGCCCCCATCACTACTGTTTCGGAAAAACAGGAAATAGACAACTAGTCCGATAGCAATGACAACCCAAAATATGGGACTTTTTACCATCTCCTCGGTGACGAGGTTTTGCATCCTGGATCTTCTCCTTTTAGTCGTAGTGCTTTTCTTCTTTGTAATAGCCATAACTGTTAATCCTTGATTGTTGTTAGTGAGTTGATGAGTTGTTTGGGATTGTTGTTTCTTTCGATTTCATCGGAGAATTTTATTGTTATATTCTCTTTCTGATATCCGGCAGACATTAGAATGGGAAGTAGAGTGTTGTATGCGTTTATTCTACTTCTGTCGATGATGTCACTTTGTGCCATGCTCGCTAATATGCTTTGCCTGCCCTGTTTTAAGAAATCTTCCTTTTCGGCATTTGTAAACTTGGAACGGTTCCACGATAAATATTGCTTCTCGTTCTTGTAGTCGATCTTGGCTGAAGATAAAACGATCTGCGGATTCGGAAGTGTGACTTCCACCTTCTCTCCATTGATGGAGATGTTCTCTTTCCCGAAAGTGCTTAAATCGATGTATGCGGATACGACAGCATCAATCGGAATAACCAATTTTCTCTCTCCTGGTATTGGAATTGAAATCTTTTCGGTAAGAATGTTCGCTTCTAACTTTTGCAAATCCTCATAGGTGAGGATCTTGTGTACATTGTATTGTGCAGTGTGTAATTTGGCACAATTGGTGATGTTGGGAATCAAAACATCAACTCCCTTTTTTGAGGAACTGGAACATCCCCATAAAAGGCATGCAATGCTTATTGCAAAAAGTAAATTTATCCGTTTCATCGTAGTTTTTATTACAGTATTCCGTATATGATGGCTGCGTTGCTTCCTCCAAAACCAGAAATGATTTTAAGGAAACAATCTCCGTTGCCTTCTCGAATCTCGGTGTTGACGGTCATCTCTTTTGCCACACCCTTGTTTTCGTGGCCCAATGTTGGGAGGATCATGTTGTCTTTTAGTGCAAGACAAGAGATGATGCACTCTAAAACACCTGCAGCACCTAGTGTGTGACCAATATATCCTTTCAAACTATTGGTGTATGTCTCTCCCAATCCACTTCGGCTAATTGCCCAAGACTCCATGTCGTCGTTGTATGGTGTTGCAGTACCATGTGCATTGATAAATGAAAAGTTGAATAACTTCCCATTCGTAGCCGCGCTTATTGCGTTGAAGAGACCTTCGCCCGTCCTAGAAGGACCCGATATGTGGTTGGCATCGTTCCTGTTGCCAGTTCCCAAGATTGCCAATGCTCCTGAAGGCGCTTCGTCAGACTGTTTTAGAATAATGGTTGCCGCACCTTCTCCTAAGTTTAAACCTACGCGGTTGGCATCGAAGGGTTTACATCTCTCTTGTGAGAGTGCTTTGAAGGATTGAAATCCAGAAATGACAAATTTGCTTAGAATGTCAGCTCCAACAACCACGGCATATTCGTAGCCTTTCATCTCCATCATCTCTTTTGCATAGATCTGTGCAACTACGCCAGATGTGCATGCATTGCTGACAACTACAACAGGATTCGGATTGTTGAAGTATTCGCCTAACACTCTTGCGGATACTCCCATGTTGACTCTCTCTAGGTTGAAACCCTTATTGTCTTCCAATAAGTCAATATTACCCTTTGTGGATGAGAGTACAAAAAGAACCTTGTCGCTGCTTGCGTCTATATTGGCCCGTTTGAGCGCGTAAAATGCCGATAAAATCGCTACTTTTTCAAATCTTGTATATGCTTTCCTTGAGGCGTTGATTTCGTCGAATCTTTTCTCAACCTCTTCCCAACATAGCAGAGATCCGTAGAAATCTTCAGGTAATCCAAAAGCACCTTTGTGTAGCGTTCCCTTGGTTATGCCATTTTTCATGTTCTGGTAATTCTCCTCCGAACTAAATCCAAGGGCAGAAATGATATTGTCACTGATTTTATAGATCATGCTCGTTAACTGATTTTGTCTGTTAATACCACGCGAAGTTCACCTTGTGCTATTGGTTCACCTTCTGATGAGATGGTAGCAGTGTAAATTGAAACATCGCCAAAGTTCTCATTCTCTTTCACATTGGTTGTAATCACTTCTCCTGTTTGGGGATATCGTGTAATTTCAAGTCCTTTGATTTGAGCTACCACGCCAATTCTGATAATGGGATTTTCCCGAATGTGGATTTCTACAAATCCAATGTGGCAAGCACAAGTCTGGGCGATATTTTCAAGAATTCCTGCTTCGATGAAAACTCCATTTTTGACCATTATGTTCTCCTCGGATATGGAGGTTTCAGTGCAACACTCACTTTCGTTTGCGTTACATATCTTATCCACCATTATAAATGGTCTTTTCTGAGGAAGATATGATTCTATTGGAAATAACTCCATACTATGCTTTTTTACAAACAACTAAACTATGACCTTGACCCAACCCATCGTGAATGGTCTCGATCTTCAGTCCAGCCTCTTTGATGCATCTGAACATATCCTCAGAGTGGTACATCTTGCTGTTCCCGTTGGCCAATGCAGTGAAGTAGATACTTGTTTGTGCCAAACAGTAGGATGCGGTTTCGAAACGTTGACGATCCCAGAATGTTTCCATTATGTATAGATGGGTATGATTGTCCATTCCTTTAACGGCTCTGGTCAAGATGCTAATAATCTCCTCTTCGCTGAAACAGTCTAAGAATTGACTCATCCAGATTACGTCAAATCCCGATGGAAAGGATACGTTTGGGTCCAATAGGTTTACACCAAGACCATGAATGCGTTCTTTGCCTTTCACGTCCTTTGTCTTCTCCCTCATCCACTTTAGTTGTTGAGGCAAATCCATGATAGTCACCTCCACGTCCTCTTTGAATGTGACACACTCTGTGGCAAAACGACCCGTGTTACCTCCTACATCAAGAAGGGTCTTTTCGTTGTTTTTGAATATGATCTCTAACGCTTGTTGGAACGAGCAGTTAGAGTAGTAGTGATCGAATCCTAACCAACTATTTTGCACCTCCTCAGGAAGACTAGACAATCCTTCGTAGATGGTTGGCCACTCGCCAAACACCTTCAATCCGGCAGGTTTGCCAGTCTTGATAGCCTCTTCAAGATAGAAAAGTCCTAGGTAGTTTACATCGTGGTTGAAATCTAAGTTTACGCGGGCCATTTCGTCGTTTAGAAGGAACCAGCCTGCTTTCGATATGAAGAACTTACCCTCTTTCAATAGGACAGTTCCGATGGTGAGAGAAGATTCCAATAGGCATTTGACGCCATAGTTGGAAACCTTTGTTTCTTTTGCAATATCTTCTAATGATAATCCTTCCTTGTGGTCATCCAACAGTTGTAGAATTCCAAATTTTAACATAAGACGAGAAACTTGGAATACAACAGGACCGAAGGCAATCTCTTGTGCAAGACGTTGTGCTTTTAATGCGCTTAACTGGTCTTTCGAGTAAACTTCTTTTTGCGGTGATTCTAAATTCATATCTTTATTTGTTTGTTGCTTTATCATTCCAATAAGGGAAGAAGTTGAACCACTGGGTTGGGTACCTCTTCATCATCTCTTCGAGGATGCCAGAGAATTGTTTTGCCATTTCATTGGCAGCTTGCGTCGAGTTTGGATACTCCGTGTCTAAAACGATCTCATTCTCGTAGGCTTTATAGTGTGTGGCATTCTCTTTCATGATAAATAGTGTAAGTACGGGTACGCCTAACTGAGCAGCAAGACGGAATGGGCCGACTGGGATCTGTGCATTGCCGTTAAGTAATTGACAGTTGATGTTTTTGTTGCTTCCAAAAAGTCGGTCGCAAGGAATGACCACTACTTCTCCATTATCTAATGCCTCTTTTATGGCGAATAGGTGCGACATGTCATTCGTAACGGGAATCATATTAATGTTAACCTCGCCGAACGCATTGTCTCTCTGTTTTTGAAATTCTGCCCTTTCTCCGCCAAAAATGATAGCATTGATTCTTTTCTGTGAATGGGGAATGCAAAGGCCAGACAACTCTAAGTTGCCCATGTGGGCCCCAGCTATGATAAAACCTTTCTCCTCTTTTAATTTCTTTTGTATAATATCGGTTTTGTATTGCTCAATAGTGAACTGATCTTTGTTGCCAGCCAAGAGAGCAAATTTGTCTAAGACTACCTCTCCAAATATAATGTGGTTGATAAAGGCACTCCAAGCTGATTTGATTTTGGAGTATCCGTGCCTCTTCCTGAAATAGCTATATGAAGCATTCCTGCCTTTTGTCCCGAATAGTAGGTAAAAAGGGATGACGAAATAGAGCACAGGGTAAAGGAAACGAACATTAACGGTTTTTAGAAACCATAGCAAAAAGTTTTGTCCTAATTTTCCTCCACCTGTCTTTCCTTCCCAGTTTTTGTTTTGGGTAGCCATATGGTGTTATTTGGAAAGTTTGTCGTATATCATTTTGTAAAACTCGCCAAGGGTGGTGATACCTCTCATCTCATCGGATGTCACCTTGAATTTGAATTGTTTTTCCACCTCAACGGCAATGTCCACGAAGTCGAGGCTGTCGATTCTTAAATCCTCTTTCAAACGAGCCTCGTTGGTTAACTGTTCCTTTTCAATTTCAAATTCTTCTTCAAGGAACTCGTTGATGATTGATTTGATCTCTTCTAAATTCATTACTTAGTCCTTTATGTTATGTTTTTTGACAATGAGGCAACTGTTTGTTCCTCCAAATCCAAAAGAGTTGGAAAGGAAACAGTTGATGTTTGTTTCTTTTCTTTTTGTTACTATGTTGATGCTTGGAGCACCCTCCTCACATTGATTATAGTTGATGTTTGGCGCGATGAAGCCGTTGTTCATCATCAATAAGGAGTAAACCATCTCGCTGGCGCCTGCCATCCAACATTCATGTCCTGTCATCGACTTTGTAGAGCTAACAGGAACATTACCAAAGATGTTTGCAATGGCCTTAGCTTCGGCAACATCACCCAAAGGTGTAGATGTCGCGTGTGCATTGATATAGTCTATTGCATCACTTTTGATGTTTGCGTCATTGAGTGCATTTCTCATGGCTTCTTCATAACCTGCGGCAGAAGGAACTGCGAGAGAACCTCCACTGGATGAGAAGCCATATCCAATCACTTCGCCTATGATCTTAGCGCCTCTTTTGACAGCATGTTCATACTCCTCTAAAATCACACAAGCGGCGCCTCCGCTTGGTACCAGTCCATCTCGCTCCTTGTCGAAAGGACGCGAGGCTTCTGTCGGGTTGCCAATCCTTTTTGAAAAAGCGTCGATGGCATCGAAACTTGCCATGCTGACGGTGTTGACTTCCTGAGCGCCTCCACATACAATGATGTCTTGCCACCCTTGTCTGATGAGTGCGGTTCCCAATCCGATCGCGTGGGAACTGCTGGCGCAAGCTGCACTGATGCTGAGACTAATGCCTCTCAAATTGAAGATGGAAGAGAGGTTCATGGAGACATTAGAGTTCATGGTTTTGAACACTGCGCTTTGTCCCATCATCATCGTTTCTTTCGCTTCGCAAGCTGCTTCGTGGGCTTTTACCACGGCCTCAGTTGAAGAGTCGTTTCCATAAAGAATGCCGATACTATTATTGTTTGCGTACTCTTCTGTTATGCCAGCCGAGTTTAATGCCTCCTTTGTGGCAACAAAGGCGTATTCAGCCTCTTCCGAGAGATATATTCTTTGCTTCCTGTCGAGCACTCCCTTTAATGAAGGCTTGGAAAGAATTCCGGTTAAAGGAGAGGTGTATCCGTATTCGGTGCGACTATGGTCGATGCCAATGCCAGACTTCCCCTCTTTTAGAGATTGTAGAACGTTCTCAACGCCTACTCCTATGCAGGAGTAGATACCCATACCTGTTATGACAACTCTACGAGAATCCAAGTCCTATATTATGTTTTCTTCTGCATCATCCTCTAAGAGGTCTTTCGTCTCTTTGAAAGCTCGCTCTAGGTGACACATTTCTTTTGATAAAAAGGGATAAAAATCATTCCATTGTTCACGACGATGGATGTCGAGTCCACCCTGGAACTTGTAGATTCTGGATACAGTTGTGCCACAATCTTTTTCGTAGTTCAGCTCCCAAATGGCATCGGCGAAGTATTGGTCGAACACAACACGGTATTTCTCCAATGTTGCCATCATATTCAACCTTTTGTTTTCGTCGCGGTGATTAAATTCTAAAATAACATATGCACCTTCGCGTGTGGCATCGAACTTTAGCTCCACTCCTTTAATCTTTGTATTGTAAAGAATCCATTTCCTCTTCCTGTATTTGAAGCGAGGAAGGTTTTCACAAAAGGAGTCGAATCCATTCCAAAAGTCCTTTTTTAGTTGCTTAACTTCTTCTCGTGTGTACATGCCATTTTAAAATTTCTTACAAAGGTAATTTATTTTGTTGATTTAAAGCGAACTTTTGTGTGTTATACGATAAAATCTTTTAACTTTGCGAGGCAAAAAAATAATAAAATGGATAAAGTAAGTTATGCGTTAGGTCTATCTATGGCCGCTAATCTTGAAGCATCAGGTTTCAAGAATATCAATTTAGAGAAGTTTATGAAAGGTATGAAAGATACCTTAGAGAGTCAGTCGAAAGAAATGTCTCTTGACGAGGCAAAGCAACTTTTGAGCGAGCATTTTGCTAAGATGCAAAAGGAGGCTGATGAGCACAATAAAAAAGCAGGAGAAGAGTTTTTAAAGGAGAATGCTAAGAGAGCAGGTGTGAATACAACTGCATCTGGTCTTCAATATGAGATTTTGAAAGAGGGTAACGGACCTAAGCCAGGAGCAACTGATATGGTTCGTTGTCACTACGAAGGAAGATTGATCGATGGAAATATCTTTGATAGTTCTTTCAAGAGAAATCAACCAGCAGATTTTCCTGTTAACCAAGTTATTCCAGGTTGGGTTGAGGCTTTGCAACTTATGCCAGTAGGTTCTAAGTGGAGATTGTTCATCCCTTCTAATTTGGGTTATGGAGAGCATGGAGCTGGTGATGTTATCGGTCCTAATATGACATTGATTTTCGATGTGGAATTGCTCGAAATTGTTAAGTAATAAATTAGACTGTAAAATGAAAAAAGTAGGGATCCTTTTATTGTCGACTTTGGTCTCTGTCTCTATGATTGAGGCTAAGCCTGCTAAAAAGGCTACATTGGCAACTGCTAACGATTCCGTTAGTTATTCAATTGGTATCGAGTTCGCTCGTAGTGTCAAGGAGAATATGAACAACTTGCCTGGTAAACCTTTTAGTGACGCTTTGGTATTGGAAGCTTTCAATAAGGTGTTCAATGGTGATACATTGGATTTGTTGATTAAACAAGACAAGACTGGTGAAATCATTCAGAATTATATGCGCAAGGCACAAGAGTTGGCTGCGGAGAAGGCAAAGGCAGAAGGAAAACTCTTTTTGCAAAGCAATCTTAAAAATAATCCTAAGGTAAAGCAAACCAATAGTGGTTTACAATACGAGGTAATTACAGAAGGTAAGGGTATCAAACCTTCTGCGGCAGATAAGGTGAAGGTTCATTATCATGGAACATTAATCGATGGCGCAGTGTTCGACAGCTCTGTAGACAGAGGAGAGCCTGCCGTATTCGAATTGAATAAGGTGATTCCGGGTTGGACTGAGGGACTTCAATTGATGAGCATTGGATCTAAGTATAAATTCTATATTCCTTCTGAATTGGGATATGGAGCACGCTCGGCTGGATCTATTCCTCCATATTCAGTGTTGATATTCGAGGTGGAGCTTTTGGATGTGGCAAAGGCTCAGGCTCAAGCACCATCCAACAATGGAGGTCCTAAATACCAATTCCCTGCTTATCAAAGAACAGATAGATAAATAAACATAAACAAATAAAAAAATGAAGAAATTAATTATGACAGCAGGTGCTGTTTTGGCTTCTGCTCTTCTATTTACTTCTTGCAATAACAGTAACTCTTGCAGCAAGAATGTTAAGTTGGACTCAAAGATTGATTCAGTAAGTTACGCTTTGGGTATGAACCAAGGTTCTATGCTTTACTCTCAATTGCAAACATTGCCAGGCGATTCAGTTAACAAAGAAGTTTTCTTGAGTGCATTTGCTGCTGCATTGGAAAACGACTCTTCTGCATTGAAGTTCAACCAAGATACTTGTGTTAGAATTCTACAAGCCTATTTCTCAGAATTGGATCGTTTGAGACAAGAGGAGATGAGACAAGAGGCTCTTATCAATAAGGTTGCTTCTGATAGTGCATTGCAAGCAAACAAGCAATTGGAGGGTGTAACTGTTACTCCAAGCGGATTGCAATACAGAGTGATTACCAAAGGTACAGGTGCAATTCCAAGAGCGACTGACCGCGTAAAGGTTAACTACACAGGTAAGTTGATCGATGGTACAGTGTTCGATTCTTCTGATATGCACGGACAACCAGCAGTGTTTAACCTTAACGAGGTTATCCCTGGATGGACAGAGGGTCTTCAATTGATGCCTGTTGGAAGTAAGTATGAGTTCTTGATCCCTTCGGAATTGGCTTACGGAGAGAGATCTACTCAAGCTATCAAGCCTAATTCGGCATTGTTCTTCGAAGTGGAATTGTTGGAAATCCTTCCTTCAAAAAAGTAAGAAAATAAGTAGTCTATACATGAGGGACACCGCAGGTTGTGGTGTCCCTTTTTGTCAATTTGTAAAAACCTGTTTGCTCGAAAAACTAAATTTAACCGAAAAAATCATTGAAAATAAAATAAACTACTTATCTTTGTGTCAAATTGTTAATTTCAAGTTTATGGATAAGATAGATGATTTGGATAGAGATATCCTAATGATTATTACAAAGAATGCTAGAATTCCGTTCAAAGATGTTGCTGCGGAGTGTGGCGTATCTCGTGCTGCAATTCACCAGCGCGTTCAACATATGTTCGATTTGGGCGTAATTATAGGTTCCGGATACCATGTGAACCCTAAAATTTTAGGATACCAAACTTGTACATATATAGGAGTTAAATTGGAGAAGGGATCTATGTATTCCGAGGTGGTTCCTGAACTTGAAAAAATTCCTGAGATTGTGGAGTGCCACTTTACAACAGGTCCTTACACAATGATGGTGAAACTTTATGCAAGAGACAACGAACACTTGATGCAGTTGTTGAATGGAAAGATTCAAAGCATTAAAGGTGTTTCTGCAACAGAGACTTTGATCTGTTTGGAGCAAAGTATCAAGAGGGAGTTGCCTATTACTCTTTAACTCGATTTTTTTAACCATAAATCTTAATAGTATGAGAAGAATATCATTATTTTTTCTTGCTATCTCTGCTTCTTTGGGAGTTTCTGCTCAAAGTTTTGAGACTGCAAGTGAGGCAGTTGCCAATATGGGTGTTGGATGGAACCTTGGTAATACATTGGAAGCCTATCAACAATATGTGGACGATGTGGATGATGATGACTATTGGAATGGTCAAGGTTTGGAGTCTGAGACTTGCTGGGGTCAATCTATCACACAACCGGGATTGATGAAGATGATGAAGAATGCAGGTTTTGGAGCTATTCGTGTTCCCGTAACTTGGTTCAATCACATTGATAAGGATGGAAATGTTGATGCCGCTTGGATGAAACGCGTTCACGAGGTGGTAGACTATGTGATAGACAATGGAATGTATTGTATCTTGAACATCCATCACGATACGGGAGCAGACAATAAATCGTATGCTTCTTGGATGAAAGCAGACGAAGCTATCTTCGCAAAGAACCAACAACGATATGAGAATCTTGTAAAGCAAATCGCAGAGGAGTTTAAAACTTATGATGAGAGACTTCTTTTCGAGGGTTACAACGAGATGTTGGATGTGAAAAACTCATGGTGCTATGCATCTTACGCTGCTTCTGGTAACTATGATGCTTCAATCGCTACTTCTGCATATAACGCAATTAATAGCTATGCACAAAGTTTTGTCAATACGGTGCGTGCCACTGGAGGTAATAATGCCGAGAGAAACCTTGTGGTTAATACTTATGCAGCTGCTTGTGGATCAGGAAACTGGAACGCTCACCTTCAGGAGCCTTTGTCTTACATGAAACTTCCAGAGGATAAGGTGGCGAACCACATCGCTTTTGAGGTGCACTACTATCCACAAATTGCCAACCATACAATGTATGCCGTTAATAACGAGTTGAAAGCTACTTTCAAGTCGTTGAACACTTACCTCGTATCGCAAGGAGCACCTGTAATCATTGGAGAGTGGGGAACTTCCAATGTAGATGCATCGGCAGGAAAGACAGACTACGACTTGCGACGTTCCCTTATGCTTGAGTTTGCTGACTCCTTTGTTAAATTGGCTAAGGAGAACAATATGGCTACTTTCTATTGGATGGGATTGTCTGATGGATTGTATCGTGATTTGAATTACTTCAACCAACCTGATCTTGCCGAAACAATGATTAAGGCATACTATGGAGAAGATTTCGATGGCGATTACCCAAGTTTGGGAAATGTCTCTTCTCTTACCTGCTTTGAGGGTGAGAAGGAGTTCGCTTGGGGAAATGGCGTTGCTATAGCAGGAGATGTTTTTAAAGATCTTGGCAAACGAGTTCAAATAGAGATGATCTATACTATTTCAAAATCGGATGACGATATCCAGTTATATTATGGAGATTGGTCTAAAATGGTGGAATATGTGGTTGATGGAGAATCTTTCAAGGGAGATATCAACCCATCAATCTTCTATGGTAAACCAGTAGGAACTCAAATTACTATGACCATAGATTTTGATGAAACAACTTATGATGCTTTGGCAACAAGGGGACTTATTATCCATGGAGCGGGAGTGAAAATGGAGAGCGTGGTTTTGACCAAGGTGGGAACAGATGTTCCTATCATCTTGTCTGATGGAAAAGTTGCAGATGGACCATGTTATAATGTTTTGGGTCAGAAGACAGTTCCTTCTGAAAAGCGTGCTTTCATCCAAAATGGGAAAAAATACATGATAATTAAGTGAATTGCTTTCGCAAAAGATAATTCGTACAAGGGGACTATACATCGGTAGAATGAATGGCCCCCTTTTTTTACATTATTATGTGTAAATTCTACAAGGAGATGAACAGAAGGTAAGTTATGAAGATTATTTATCCACATCCGTCGGGGAACTTTTTATGTGGTCTATCTGGGAAAAACAATGATAAAAGCCTATCCTGCCGACAAATATATTCTTCAAACCGATAGATATATACTTCAAAGCAGATAATTCCAAAATTCATAATTCAAAATTCATAATTATCTGTGTTTTCTTTGCGTTGTGGATTTTTTGTGTTAATTTTGCAAGCAAGATGAAATTCCATGTGGAGGGGACTATTGTAGTCCCCCTTTTTATTGTCTAAAACGAAAGAAATGATAGATAGCAAGAAAGTACGTGAGATTGTGGAAGAGTACATTGCAGAGTCTTCCTATTTTGTGGTCGATGTGGCCGTTGACAAAAACAATACCATTGTGGTGGAGGTTGATTCTGACGAGAGTGTTCCATTAGAGTATTGCATTATGCTTTCAAAACACATCGAATCCAAGTTGGATCGTGATGTTGAGGATTTCGAGTTGGAAGTTGGATCCGCAGGTTTGACATCGCCTTTTAAGGTTTTACGCCAATATCAAAAGTACGAAGGTCAGGAAGTGGAAGTTCAAGAAAAGAACGGACCTAAGTACGTTGGTGTATTGACCAAGGTTACTCCTGAGACATTCTCGTTGGAAATAACTAAGAAGGTAAAAAAAGAAGGAGAGAAGAAAAAGGTGGAAGTTACGGAAGAGGTAACATTCGCCTATGAACAAGTAAAATATACAAAATATTCAATAACATTTAAGTAAAATGGCAAAGCAAGAAGCAGTTAGTTTAAGTGACACTTTTGCAGAGTTCAAAGATCTGAAGAACATTGACAGAAGTACAATGGTGAGCGTTTTGGAAGATTCATTCCGTAGTGTAATCTCCAAGATGTTTGGTACAGATGAAAATTATGATGTGATTATCAACCCTGACAAGGGTGACTTCGAAATCTATCGTAATCGTAAGGTAGTAAAGGATGAGGATTTGGAAGATTCTAATACTGAGATTTCTTTGACAGATGCTAAGGCTTTGGGTGAGGATTTCTCTTTGGGTGAGGATGTGACAGACAAAGTAGATTTCGCATCGTTTGGTCGTCGTGCAATCTTGAACTTGCGTCAGACATTGGCATCTAAGATTTTGGATTTACAGAAAGATACATTATACAACAAATACAAAGAGAAGGTTGGTTCTATTGTAGTTGGTGAGGTTTATCAAGTATGGAAGAAAGAGATCCTTTTGTTGGATGACGAAGGAAACGAAATGTTGCTTCCTAAGCAAGAACAAATCCCTTCAGACTTCTATCGTAAGGGAGATACAGTTCGTGCCGTTGTTGCAAAAGTTGACAATAAGAATAATAATCCAAAGATTATATTATCAAGAACATCTCCATTGTTCTTGCAAAGATTGTTTGAATTAGAGGTTCCAGAAATCAACGATGGTTTGATTACTATTCGCAGAATTGCTCGTATCCCAGGAGAGAGAGCTAAGGTGGCTGTGGAGTCTTATGATGATCGTATCGATCCAGTAGGAGCATGCGTAGGTATGAAGGGATCTCGTATTCATGGTATCGTTAGAGAGTTGCGTAACGAAAATATAGATGTGATTAATTTTACCAACAATCCATCTTTGTTGATTTCAAGAGCATTGAGTCCTGCTCGTATCTCTTCTATCCATATTATGGAAGAGCATAAGAGAGCTGAAGTATTCTTGAGACCAGAGGAGGTTTCTTTGGCTATTGGTAAAAATGGTATGAACATTCGTTTGGCTGGTATGTTGACAGAATATCAGATAGAGGTGTTCCGTGAGGTAGAGGATTCTATCGATAATGAGGATATCTTCTTGAATGAGTTCTTGGATGAGATCGAACCTTGGGTGATCGATACTCTAAAGGGAATTGGTTGTGATACAGCTAAACAAGTATTGGGTATCCCTCGAGACGAGTTGATTAAGAGAACCGATTTGGAAGAGGAGACTATTGACGAGGTATTGCAAATCCTTAGTGCTGAATTTGAGGGTGATGAAGAGCAGGATGAGCAAGAATAAAATTTAACAACTTAACAAGGAATATGTCTATAAGATTAAGTAAAATAACAAGAGAATTAAACGTCGGTGCAGAAACTGTCGTCGATTTCTTGGCAAAAAAAGGCCATCAAATCCCGTCAGACAATTTGAATGTTCTGCTTACTGACGAACAAGAACAGTTGTGTTATGAAGGATTAGGTTCTAACAAGAAAATCAAAATCGACTCTGAAAAGGTTACTCAGCAACGCCAAAACAAGGAGAAAAAAGAAAGTGTTTCTATAGAAGGATTTGATGATAAGAATGAAGTTAAGACTCAAGTCCCAGAGGTCCACTCTCCTAAAGTGCTTGGTAAAATTGATTTGAATGATTTGTCAGGAAAGAAGAATAATTCTTCTAATGATAAGAAGTCTCACTCTGGTGATTCACACCCTCAAAAAGAGAACAAGAATGTTACTCAAGTGAATAAATCACAAGAGGCTCCAAAGCAAGCGCAGCCACAACCTCGCAGAGAGGAACAAAGACCAACTCCAATCGCTACTTCTAATGATGATGTCTTCTCGTTGTCACAACCTGCAAAGACATCTATTAATGTGGTCGGTAAGATTGATTTGGATTCTTTGAATCAACAGACTCGTCCTAAGAAGAAGTCGAAAGAGGAGAAAAAGAAGGAGCGCGAGCAAAGGACTAAGAGCTTTACAAAACCATTCGAGGGTCACGGAGACAAGTCTCAAAATGGAGGCGAGTCTGAAGACTCAAAGAAGGGAAAGCGTAAAAGAATACAAAAAGAGAAGATAGATATCTCTGATTACAAAGAATTCAAGAGCGAAGATAAACAACGTGGTAATACTAATGGTAATAATACCAATAAGGATAACCACAACAAGAAGAACCCTAAGAAGAGTTTTGTAAAGCCTGAGATTAACGAGGAGGATGTACAAAAACAAATCAAGGAGACTCTTGCTCGTTTGACAAGTAAAGGACAAAAGACCAAAGGCTCTAAGCACCGTCGTGATAAGCGCGAGCAACAAGCAAACAGATTGCTTGAACAAGAGGAACAGGAAAGACTAGAACAAAACAAACTGAAGATTACGGAGTTCGTGACTGTCAGTGAGTTGGCTACTATGATGAACGTTCCTGTAACACAGGTTATCGGTACTTGTATGAACTTTGGATTGATGGTGTCTATCAATCAACGATTGGATGCAGAGACTATCAACATTGTAGCAGATGAGTTTGGTTTCGAAACTGAGTATGTCAGTGCAGAGGTGACTGCTGCTATCCAAGAAGAAGAGGATAAGGAGGAGGATTTGGTATCTCGTCCGCCTATCGTTACTGTGATGGGTCACGTAGACCATGGTAAGACCTCTTTATTGGACTATATCCGTCAAACAAATGTGATCGCAGGTGAGGCCGGTGGTATCACACAGCATATTGGTGCTTATAATGTGACATTGAAGAGTGGTCAACAAATCACTTTCTTGGATACTCCTGGTCACGAGGCCTTTACTGCAATGCGTGCGCGTGGTGCTAAGGTTACGGATATTGCAATTATCATTGTCGCTGCCGATGATGATGTCATGCCTCAGACAATCGAGGCTATCAACCACGCATCTGTGGCTGGTGTGCCTATCGTATTCGCTATTAACAAGATTGATAAACCAACTGCAAACCCAGATAAGATCAAGGAGGCTTTGGCTAATATGAATTATTTGGTTGAGGAGTGGGGTGGTAAATACCAATCACAAGATATTGCTGCCAAGAAAGGTATCGGAGTCGAGGAATTGATGGAGAAGGTGCTTTTGGAGGCAGAGTTGTTGGATTTGAAAGCAAACCCAGATCGTCGTGCTAATGGTTCTATCATCGAATCTCAGTTGGATAAGGGTCGTGGTTATGTATCAACAGTTCTTGTAAGCAATGGTACATTGCATATTGGTGATGTTGTAGTTGCTGGTACTAACTTCGGTCGTATCAAGGCTATGTTCAACGAGCGTAATCAACGTGTTACAGAGGCTAAGCCTTCAGAACCAGTGGTTATTCTTGGTTTGAATGGTGCTCCTCAGGCAGGTGATAACTTTAATGTCTTGGAGACAGAGCAAGAGGCTCGTGAAATCGCCACTAAGCGTGAGCAATTACAACGTGAGCAAGGTTTGCGTACAACTAAGCACTTGACATTGGAAGAGATCGCTCGTCGTCGTGCATTGGGTAACTTCCAAGAAATGAATATTATCGTTAAGGCGGATGTGGATGGTTCTGCAGAGGCTTTGAAAGATTCATTGGAGAAGTTGTCAACAGAAGAGTTCGCTGTTAATGTTATCCATAAGGCTGTAGGTCAAATCTCTGAGTCTGATGTTATGTTGGCATCTACCGCAGATGCAATCATCGTCGGATTCCAAGTTCGTCCTTCTCAATCTGCACGTAGAATTGCAGAGAAGGAAGGTGTGGATATCCGTTTGTATTCAATCATCTATGATGCTATTGAACAAATGAAGGACGCTATGGTCGGAATGCTTTCACCAGAGGTGAAGGAGGAGATCACTGGTACTGCAGAGATCCAAGAAACCTTCAAGATCAGCAAGGTCGGTACTATCGCTGGATGTATTGTTCGTGATGGTAAGATTAAGCGTGGAAATAAGGTTCGTTTGATCCGCGACGGTATTGTGGTCCATACTGGCGAATTGGCTTCCTTGAAGCGATTTAAAGATGATGTTAAAGAGGTTGGAAATGGTTATGAGTGTGGTTTGAATATCGCAAACTATAACGATTTGCAAATCGGAGATATTATTGAAAGTTATGAAGAAATTGAAGTGAAGCGTTCCCTATAAGGGACGCTTCCTTTTTATTGGTAAATAAATGGTTGCATTAGATATCGTATTGTTGGCGTTGATGGTCTTTGCCATCATTCGTGGTTTGATGAAGGGTTTTGTGATGGAGATTGCCTCTATGTTGGGTGTCTTGGTCAGTCTCTTTGTTGCAAAGAACTTTGGTGAAGCTCTAATGGGCGGAATCTTGTCGTTCTTTGGTTGCCAGACAGAGATGAATAGCATAGTCTCTTTTGTTATCATCTTCTTGATCTCAATGATACTTGTCCGTTTCGCTGCCATTCTTATTGCCAAGTTCCTTAAATTTGCCATGTTGGGTTGGTTGGACAAACTGTTAGGAGGTGTGGCTGCATGGATTAAGTGTTTGCTGATCTTAGGTGTCCTTCTATATACATTCGACCGCATCAACAATTTTGTTCATCTGTTTGAGAAAGAGGATTTGGAGAAGTCTAAACTTTATGAACCAATAAAGTCTGTTGCATATATTGCATTCCCAAAACCTACGGTTGAAAATACCAGTATGGAGACTGATTAATTTGATATAATGTCCTTAATCTTCATAAGTGTGTTTTTTTGAAAAACACACTTTTTTTGTTATATTTGGGGAATGATAAACACACATAGGTTCTAACAAAACCCTCAAATATTTTTTATGTACGGAATTCCTTTCCTTCAGGCTGTCGCCGAAGACATTGTAAAAAACAATGGGAATGATTTGTCAAATTTGATCGTCATCTTCCCCAATAACAGAGCACAGTTGTTCTTTAATGACTATTTGTTCCGTGCAAATGGAAATGATACTCCAATTTGGGCACCAGCTTACACTACTATTCAGAGACTTTTTAAGGAAAACTCCTCACTTCAGGTAGCAGACCCTGTGAAATTAGTTTGTTTGCTATATGAGGTTTATATGAAGGTTTTGACAGAGACTACCAACCCTTATGACGAATTGGATGATAGGGAGGAGACTCTCGACTCATTTTACCATTGGGGCGAGATCTTATTGGCCGATTTTGAAGATATAGATAACAACCTTGTAGATGCTCAGATGTTATTTAGTAACATCAGCGATGGAATACCCTTCGAGGAGGATAACTCGCATCTGACACCTGATCAGAAGGAGGTTTTGGAGAGGTTTTTTGCCGTATTCAAAGATGGAAGTCTCACTAAGCTTAAGAGAAGGTTTCTTCGCTTGTGGAGTGTGTTAGGTCCTGTTTATGACAAATTTAAGGAGAGACTCCTTAGTGAGAATATAGCCTACGAGGGAATGCTTAAACGCTCTGTCGTGGAATCAATCGAGGATTCGGATCCATTTGATGATGATAAACAGTATCTTTTTGTTGGTTTTAATGTGTTGAACAAATGCGAAAAGAAGTTGTTTAAGAAGTTGAAAGACTCTGGTAGAGCGAGGTTCTATTGGGATTGCGATGAGTTCTATATGAAAGCTTCTGAGAATGGCAAGTGGATTCATGAGGCGGGTCTCTTTATGAGAGAGAATGTGTTGGATTATGGTAATGCTTTGGAAACCTGTAACCTATTGGGCTCATGCAATAGGAACGTAGATATTATTGGTTCTGCTACTGAGAATTTTCAGGCGAGATACGTCTCCTCTTTCTTGGAAGAACAAAGAAAGAAAGGTGCTTCTGATAGTGATTCTGTTGTTGTTTTGTGTAATGAGTCTTTGTTGCTCCCTGTGCTTCATTCCGTCCCTTCTTCTTTGGGTGGGAAAGATTTGAATGTTAACGTGACAATGGGATTGCCTATTGTTCAGACGCCTATATACGGATTGATGCAACAGCTGTTGGAGTATCAGGAACGACTCTCTTTTTTGGGTGTGTCGTTGAACAAGGGCTCTGTCCTTTCCACTACGATCCTTCCATTAACTCGCAACTACTATCTGCGTGGCGCATTCCCCAATATTAAAGATATTGAAGATAAGATTCAGTTGCATCATGTTAAATATTTTAAGTTGGCAGATCTTGTCTCGGATGGTCAGTACGGAGCATTGTTTGCTCCACAATCAGACCCAATGTCGTTGCTGAAATGGATTCAAGATATCGTAAGAAGCGTTTCCTCCATGTTTAGGAAAGAAGATGAGGAGATGGACAATGGAGAGGACTCTGAGTATGTTGAAGCCCTTAGTGGTGACCTCTATAAGGAATCGCTCTACAGAATCTATAATTTGATGTCTCGTCTTATCTCTTTGATGGATGAAGGTTCTTTAAATATAGAGTTTCCTATGATGCTTCAGTTGATTGATACGATGATGTCGTCCATCTCTGTTCCTTTTACAGGAGATATGGCGGAGGGTACGCAGATAATGGGATTCTTGGAGACTCGAAACTTGGATTTCTCTAATGTGATATTGCTTTCGGCAAACGAAGGTACTTTGCCTACTTCTGGTAAAGACTCCTCTTTCATTCCCTATGCGTTAAGAAAGGGGTATGGTATGACTACGATAGAACATAAGAATTCGTTGTATGCTTATTATTTCTATCGTTTGTTGCAACGTGCAGAGAATGTAACGCTTATGTATAATACTTCAACAGATAGTTCTTCAAAAGGCCAGATGAGTCGTTTCATTCTTCAACTTATGGTGGAGGCGAAGAATAATCAGTTTAAGCGTTATTCCATATCTTCTGATGCACCTAAGAACGAGAGCTTCGGTTTGTGCATAGAGAAGACGCCTGAGATGATTGCCAAAATGCGAGAGTTGTTCGATTTTGAGATGAAAGATGGTAAAAGGAAAACATTCTCGGCTTCTTCTTTTTCTGATTATATAGACTGTCCTTTGAAGTTTTACTTGAAAAAGGTGCAGAGGATAGGGAAACCAGATGAAGTTTCCGATGATGTCCAAGTGAATGAATTTGGAACGGTTTTTCATGCGGCTATGCAGAACTTCTATGATTTGATGCCGGAACGATCGCAGATCACATTATCTACATTCCCAGAATTCCTTCATTCTTCTAACGAGGAGACCCATGATTTGGATGATGCTTCCGAGTCGACGAAGTATTTTAAGGAGAAGGTAAAGGGGTGTGTGGCCAAGGCCTTTAAAGAACACTATTTTAGAATAAAAGAAGGAGATGATATGCCTGCCTTGTCTGGTGTTCAGCAGATGAATTTTGATGCGATTGTTCGTTATGTGATACGTATGTTAAGGGTTGATGCTCAATATACTCCTTTTCGTGTTTTGGGAAATGAACATGAATTTAATTCGACAATGGATGTTGAATTGAAGAATGGAGAGACTATAAAAGTTGGATTTTATGGCTCTATTGATAGAGTTGATGAAAAAGGTGATACGATAAGGATCCTGGACTATAAAACGGGTAGTAAGCTTTCTGCTTGCAGCGATATTCCTTCTCTATTTGAATACGGATTGAATCGAAATAAGCATGTGATGCAGGTTTTGATGTATTCATATTTCTATTCCAAAGAAAATAAAGGAACGGATGTGAAGTTGAAACCTGTTATTTCGTATCTGAGCAATTGTAATGTCCTTTCGGATTTGGATGTATTGGTAGATAAAAATGTGATAGACTCAGCTCAACTCTATTTTTCTGAGGTGGAAGAAGGTATTAAACGTGTGATTAAAGAGTTGTTTGATATAGAGACTCCTTTTGTGTCTCACAAAGATGGCAAGGGTTGCGATTATTGTGACTTTAAGTCGATGTGCGGCGTTAAAGAGAAATCATATTAATTCCCCATTTGAGAAAAGGAGCCCAGTTAATTGCCGAGGCGATGGTTATGGTTGCCCAACCATTTGCAAAACCGGCGAGGAGTTGAAGTGGCGTGTGTTTGTTTAATTGTAGTCGGGCACTTGCTATGAGTCCGGCACACAAGAATGCGATGGCGATTGCAGTGGAAGTGTTAGTATGTGTGGCTATACCTACAATGTAGATTCCGCCAATAAGTCCCCCAATCCCTGTCATATGTGCACTGATTTTCCACCATATAGTTACAATGGCATTTATTAGCGTTGCTATTGACATCCCTATTATTATGTAAACTACAAATGGAGGCATGGCCATTCTGTAAAAGAAAAGTGCTGTAAATAAGAAGAATAGGCTTGTTGTCGCATAAGGCATAACTCTATCTTCCTTTTCTCTCATTTGAATGTCTGATATGACAGACATTTTGGAGTAGAGCCAAAATATGATCATGGGAGTTGCGATTGTTAGGATCACTAAAATCGAATAATAGCTATAAACATAGGTTTTGGGGTAGAACGAAAAGTAGTTAAGTGATAATAGCAATATTAAGCCGTATAAAGGCATAAATAGGGGAAATAGAACGAAAGATATAACTTTCGCGATAGTGTTAAGTCTGCTTTCCATAAAGTAATTACTGAATCTCTTTTCTTAATCTTGCTACAGGGAACCCAAGTTGTTCTCTGTATTTTGCGACAGTTCTTCTGGCAATGTTATAACCTTTTTCTTTTAGCACTTCTGTCAATTTATCATCAGTTAATGGATTGCCTTTGTCTTCGCCTTTTAGAGTTTCTTCTAAGATGGCTTTTATCTCGTTGCTGGATACTTCTTCTCCGTCATTTGTTTGCATACTTTCAGAGAAGAAGTATTTGACTGGAAATACACCAAATTCAGTTTGTATGTATTTGCTATTACATACTCTTGAAATAGTGGAGATGTCATAACCTGTTATGTCTGATATGTCTTTTAAAATCAAAGGTTTGAGTTTTGTTTCGTCTCCATCTATAAAGAAGTCGTGTTGTTTCTCAATTATAGCGGTTAATGTCTTGGTAAGCGTCTCTTGTCTCTGTTTTACTGAGTCGATAAACCATTTTGCCGCATCTAATTTTTGTTTGATGAAAAGGATAGCATCTCTTTTCTCTCGATTCTTGTCCTTGTCGTTGGTGTAGTTGTCGAACATCTCTGCATAGTCACGATTAACGCGCAAAGGAGGAACATTCTCGTCGTTTAGGGTGAGGGTTAGGTTCCCATCTTCGTTCTCCAATAAGAAATCTGGGATAAGCTGGACGCTATTTGTTACGATTTCTGATTCCCAACTACTGCCAGGTTTGGGATTAAGTTTTGTAATCTCGTCAATGGCGTTTTTGATTTCGCTTTGAGAGAGACCTGTTTTGGACTCTATCTGCTTAAATCTTTTTTGTATAAAGTTGTCGAAATCGCTTTTTAAGACTTTTGTTGCATTGATGATAGACTCTGTTTGAGTCTTTTTCTCTAGTTGTCTGATAAGACATTCTTGGACGGTTAAGGATGCAATACCTGCAGGTTCAAATGATTGAACAATCTCTACAGCCTCTTTCATTGCGTCGTCGGAAATCATTTTTCCTGATTGGAAGGAGTAGTCGTCCACCATCGATTCTACGCTTCTTCGTAAGTATCCGTCTTGGTCGATGTTTCCTATCACATACTCTGCTAAAATGCGCATTTGTTCGGAAACGTTGCGTAAGTGCAACTGATCTTCAAGGAAATCGTGGAGAGAGGTGGAACTCTCTATGCTGATATCCTCTTTGTTGTCGTTGTTAGCGTAAGATTGGTATAGTTTATAATCGGGAATATCATCTTCATTTCGGTAGTCGTCGAGTGAGAAATCCTCGTTTTCTTCCGTGTTGTAGTCTTCCTCCTCCTTCAATTTCTCAACAGAGTCTTCCTTGAGTTCCTCCTCGCCCTCTTCTAGCGCCGGGTTAGATTCAAGTTCCTGCTTAATCCTTTCCTCTAGTTCAATGGTTGGAATCTCCAGCATCTTGATGGTTTGGATTTGAAGCGGGGACAACTTTTGCTGTTGTTTCTGTTGTAGTTTTTGTTGAAGCATGGTATAATCTCTATGCTTGCAAATATAGTCTATTTCTGTTTTTTGGACAAGACTTTCTTTGTTCTTTTGTTGTATGATAAATTGTTGATACTCTACAAAAAAAAGAGAGTCAAATTTCTTTGACTCTCTTCTGTGGTACCACCAGGAATCGAACCGGGGACACAAGGATTTTCAGTCCTTTGCTCTACCAACTGAGCTATGGTACCGTTGTTTCTCGTTTGCGGATGCAAAAGTAGACAAAAAAAACGAACTGACAAATTTTTTTTCAAAAAAAGTGTTTGGGTAATAATTTTTTTTCGGAGTACATTGTTTTTTCGCATATTTGCAATGGTTTATAGAATGCTTATGGATTCGAATTGGGTAGATCATGAATTTGGAGAGGTGGAGGTTCGTTCGAATGGACGAATTAGGAGATATGGTGTGAAGATCTCAGGAGGGAGTGTGATTCTGCAAGTTCCATTAGGAGGAAGTCTGAACGTTGCAATTTCTATTTTGGAAAAAAACAGAGAGTGGGTGAGTAGTGTGCTTGAAAAATCAGTTCATAAGGAAAAAAACTATGGTCCGGAGTATCCTTTTTCTTCCTTTTCGTTTGATGTGAAGTTTCAATTTTATTCTGGAGAAAAGTTTGTCGGTAGCTTAAATCGGAAAGAAAAACAGTTGATGATAAGGTGCCCGGAAAAAGAAGATTTGTATTCAAAAAAATCCCAATCCATCGTAAAAAATATCATATATAATGCTTTGGTGATAGAAGCGAAAATTGTTTTGCCGGAAAGACTGAAACAGATGTCTGAAAAATGTCAGTTGACCTATCAGGAATGTAAAATCAGAAATATGAAAACAAGATGGGGAAGTTGTTCTACGTCAGGGTCTATCCATCTGTCTTCGATGTTGTTGCTGTTGCCTGAACATTTGATCGATTTTGTTATAATTCACGAATTGTGTCACACGAAAGAACCGAATCATGGTAGGAGATTCCATGCGTTGGTAAATCTCCATACGAATGGTAGAGAAGCTGAATTTGAGAAAGAAATTAAAAAATATTCACCGGTTTTGTGATTAAGTATTTGGTTTTTAATGGTTTGCTTGCCTGTTTGTTTTTCGTGCTTTTAATTGCCATATTCATTTGATTTTTCTATCTTTGTATTTCCGAAACTTTGGTTTTATACGAAGTATAATAAAAATCAAGGACTCGGTTTAACAAAAAAAGAATTTGATTTTGAAGCGACTTCTATTCATATTTTTCATTTTTCAACTTTTTGCGACTCAGATGATGTTCGCTCAAACGGATATTGACCGTTACAGGGAGGAGCAGAGATTGAAGGCAGAGCAGTTGAAGGGTCGAAAGCAGGCGGAGACGGAAGCTGCAAAAGCAGAATATGGAGAGAAGAAGGCTGCTGCACAAAGAGCAGATGATGAAGCAGAAAAGATAAGACAGAGGGAAGAACTTCGCAAACAGAAAGAGCGTGAGTTGTGGGAACAACAAAAGAAAGCGGCGGAGGCAAAGAAACAACAGGAAAGGGCAGATCAAGCAAAGAAATTAAAAGAATACGAGCAGATTTTGGAGCAAGAGCGTCAGGCACGAGAGCTGAGATTGCGCCGAGAGGCTGAATTGAAACAAATTGATAAAGAAAGATGGGCTGCCAAGCAGAAAGAGTTGGATGCAAGACAGCGTCAGGATGAGGTGGATCGTCAAAAACGTCAACAACAATATGTCGAGGCTGCAGAGCGTGAAAAGTTGCAGAGAGAGGTGCGCCGACAGAAGGAGTTGGAGATGAAGGAGACTCAAAAGAAGGCTTGGGAGGAACAAAAGGCGGCGTTGAAGACGCAACAGGAGCAAGAGGCTGCAGAACGTGAACTGCGAATGCAGGAATATTTGAAGGCTGTAGAATTGGAGCGCCAAGCTAGAGAGATTAGAATCCGTCAGGAAGAGGAGATGAAGAGCCAGTATACTGATCTTTGGAACAAAAAGAAAGCAGAGATAGAGGCGGCTCGCGAGAAAGAAAAACAGGAAAATCTTCGTCGTCAGAAAGAATACGAGGCAGTTATTGCAAAACAGCGAGAGGCTCGAGAAGCGCAAGCAAAACGTGATAAGGAGCAACAGCTTAGAGAACAACAACTTTGGGCTCAAAAGAAGGCTGAACAAGATGAATTGAGACAAAAACAGCGCGAAGAAGAGGCTCGAAGAAAGAGTGAATACGAAGCTGAATTGCAAAGAAATCAAGAGGCTGCGGCACTGAGACGCCAGCAGGAAATGGAGAAAAGACAGCGTGATCGTGAAGCCGCTGCTCAACGCCAACAAGAGTTGCAAGAACAACGTCAGCAGCAGGCTCAACTTAGGGCAGAGGCTGCTCAGAAGAGAATTGAGGCAGCTCAAGCTCGTATGGCAGCCCAACAAGAGAGACATGAACAACAGGTTGCCGCTCAAAAGGAGCGTTTGCAACGTGAACAAGAACAACGCATTGCTCAGCAAGAAAAACTTCGCTTGCAAAAAGAGAAAGAGAAAGAAAGAAGAGAGGCTCAACGTGTAGCTGAACTTCAGCGGAAGAAACAAATGCAAGAGGCGGAGGCTCGTAAGCGTGCTTATTTAGCACAGTTGAAAGAGAGAGAGCAACAGAGAAATGAGCAATTGAAAACAAAAGAGCAAGATATTGCTAATCGTTTAAAGGCAAAACGCCAAGAAGAGAAACAAAAGCAAATTGCTGCTCGTCAAGTGCAAAGAGAAAAAGAGGCTGCTAGAAAAGAGGCTGAAAAGGAGAGAACTATGGCTCTTCGAGAGAAGAAGAAAGAGATGATGGAACGCCAGATGGAGAAGAAGGCGGAGTCTCAGCAGAGACTGAAAGAACGTCAGCAGTTGGAGAAGGAATCAGAGGCTCGTTTACAAGCATATAAAAAACGCCAGGCTGAATTGAAGGCTCTACAAGAAAAATTGGAGGCAGAAAGGAATGTTGATCAAAAGGAAAAGGATCGTATTCAAAAAGAACGCGAGACGGTTGAAAAAGAGACGCTAAAATTGGCCAAGAAGATTGTTGGTGATAAAGAAAAACAGAGAAAAGCAGTCGAGAAGGAGCAAGATAAGAAGGATAAGGCGCAAGAAAAATATGAACGTCAGCTTCGTAAAGACTCCTTGAAGTTTGCCAAGATAGAGGAACAGGAGCGTTTGCGCTATGCGAAAGAAGATGCAGCGGATAGTACTCTCGATTTGACCACTAAGCAAAAGAAGATGCTTAAGAAGTTTAAGGAAGAGAGACTGGCAATGCAGGAACAATCGGAGAAGGACTCTTTGATGATGTTGGATGGTGACTTCGATATGATGACAGGTGCTCGTGATAATTCTGACCTCCCTCCTGAATTGTTGGAAAAATTGAACAAAAAGGGACAAAAAGAGATAATCGAAGGCTTTGGTGATGATATTCCGGATGATGAAGACGCATTTGAGGATGTCCCATTGTTTGGTGATTCTGCTTATTCCGATACTTCTTCTGTAGAGATGGATACGATCATAAAGGTTTCATCTAAGATCGACTCTGTATTGTTGCAACAACAAATCGCTGAGTTGGAACAAGAGTTGCAGAACATTCGTGATATCAAGGAGTTAGAGAAGGATGGAAAAGGTCGTAAAGGCAAGGGCGCTAAAAAAGACCATATTTTGGAGAGAATAAAAGTGCCAAATTGTCGTTATTTGAATGATGTCATTTATGAAAGGGATAAGTTTGAATTCCGATATGACTTGGATTTCTTTGTCCACTATTTTGACCATCGTTATTTCCATAAGAAGAAGTTCTACGATATGGTGGATACTACTCGTTGGGTGGCTCAGAAAGTAATGAAGCTAGTCGGTAATACGAAGTATCGTCATACTGATTTCAATAAGGTTGTTGACTCGATTGCGGTAATGATGCCATTCTATCCTGTTCCAGAGTATTTGGATACTGTTATTACGCAATTGAATCTTGAGTATTTGGCCACAGGAGAGATTAAAATTAAGTATAAGAATCGTCGACAAAAGTCAATCATTGCAAAGATCAAACCTACTGTCATTAATGATGATGGAACGGGATCTTTGGGTGATATTAAATTCTATACAGGTAATAAGCGTACAATTATTGAGGAGTTGGATGCTTCCCAGTTTGACTCGTTGGTAATAAAGGATACCTTGAAGATAGAGGAGCAGGCATTGACCGATTCATTGAATGCAGTTATTACTATGAAGAATGAGAATGACGTTGTCAATAGAATTCAAGATAGTTTGTCTGCGTTGAATGACGCTTATGCTCTTTCTGCTTCTCAAAGAGATAGTATCCATGGTGTTTTGGATGCTGTATTGTTAGGAGGATTTTCCGAATCGGATGGATCTGATGATGAAGAGGACTCTTATGTGCTGACAGGAAATATGTCTTCTGATCCAGTATCGTTTGGCGGATTGGATCAAATGATAAGGGCTGCCGAGCGAATGAAACAAGGCGGAGGTTCGTTGGAATATGATGTGAGTGCAAATCGTGGTGCTCGTCCTTCGTCATCCCAAACGACTGCTTCTAATTCGTCTGGTACGGAAGCAGATGAAGATGCAGAGGATTTAGGAAAGAAGAAGAAAAAGGAGAAAGAAAATAAGAAGAAGAAAAAGGATGAGGCGATAGAGGCTTTGATGGAAACTGATGAGATAGATGACTCTTCATCTGCTTCTGAGTACCAAGAAGACGAAGTGACAGATAAAAAGAAAAAGAAGAAGAAATCGGCAGAGGATTCTTATGACGATTATGAGTCTCCTACACCAGCTGTTTCTTCATCACCTTCGGCTGATAATTCTTATGAAGATCTTGCGGTAGACAAGAAGAAAAAGAAGGATAAGAAAAAAGCAGATGAGTTGGATGATTATGAGTCAACACCGGCTCCTACTCCTTTTGTGGCTCCAGCACCGGTCTTTAATGCTCCAGTGGCAGTTCCATTGCCAGTGCCTAGTCCGGCGCCTACTTCGGCACCAGCGCAAAAGTCTACTCCTACGCCAGCACCAAAGCCAGCGGCAAGACCAGCCCCAGTGCCATCATCGACTCCAGTATCTGCACCTAATCCGGTATCAAGAGCTCCGATTAATGTGCCAACGACGATTGCACTTCCTTCGTCATCGGCACCTGTGGCGGATTCTGAGGATGCATTGGACAAGAAGAAAAAGAAAGAGAAGGAAAAGAAGAAGCCTTCTGATGAGATGGAAAATAATGTATCGACTCCATCTCCTACTCCTTTTGTGGCTCCGGCACCAGTCTTAAAATCTCCAGTGGCAGTGCCATTGCCAGTGCCTTCTCCGGCACCAACCCAGGCTCCAGCAGCAAAACCTGCTCCGGCACCAAAACCGGCAGCAAAACCAGCGGTAAAACCTGCTCCAGCGCCAGTACCATCGTCGGCACCAGTATCTGCTCCTAATCCAGTTTCCAGAACTCCGATTAATGTGCCAACAACGATTGCACTTCCTTCGTCATCGGCACCAGCAGTGGATTCTGAGGATGCGTCGGACAAGAAGAAAAAAAAGAAGAAAACAGAAATGGAGTACGAGCCATGATGTTTTCTGCGATTATAAATTGAGTGACTATATAATAATAAGGTATGTTAAAAAATTTTGTGACAAGAGCATTGTCGGGATTGCTGTTTGTGGTAATCATGTTGGCATGCATATGGAAGTCTGACTTCTTTTATGGAGGTTTGTTCCTATTCATTACAATCTTTGGTTTGATTGAATTCTATAAGATGGTAAACAAGAAAGAGGGCGTTGCTGTCTATTTGCCATTGGCCGTGGCTGGAGGTGCATTGCTTTTCATTACTTCTTTTATGGTATTCTTCATTGGATATGAGGAACTCTTGTTGTCTATTGATTTCATTTATTTATTTGTGTTGATGGCAGTTGAGTTGTTTAGAAATCAAAGGGATGCAGTGTTGAATATTGCTCATACTATGATGGGGTATATTTATGTTGCTTTGCCTATCTCTTTGTTGACATATGTAGAATCTTATCCAGAGTTTGGAAAGAGACTGCTTATATGTTTCTTCATTATTATTTGGGCGTCAGATACGGGAGCCTATTTGGCAGGTGTTTGTTTCGGTAAGCATAAGATGTTCGAACGAATATCACCAAAGAAGACTTGGGAAGGATTTGCCGGTGGCTTAGCTTTTGCATTTTTGTGTGGCTTTATCTTCTGTCAATTCTCAATTGTACCGTATACAATGTTGACATGGTTTGGTATTTCAGCGGTGATTTTTGTCTTTGGAGTATTAGGTGACTTAGTTGAATCGATGATGAAAAGGAACGTTGGTGTCAAGGATTCTGGTAACTTTATGCCTGGTCATGGAGGCTTGTTGGATAGATTTGACAGTGCCTTGTTTGCTGCTCCTGTTTTATTCATGATATCCCTTTTGTTGCTGAATTGTTAATATGTTTTGGGGGATTTAGTGATGATATAAAATAAAAATATTACTTTTGTACGATAATTTGAATTGTGATGAGAATACATAAAGAAGGAAAAAAGTTTTTATTGAAGGTGTTGGCAGTCCTTGTATTGACCAATTTGATCCTTTGGGTCATTTTTGGAGCAGGATGTCCAACATGGCTTTGTGTTGTTTCGGTTGTCTCTACTTTATTGTTCTTCTTCTTGATGAATTTCTTCCGTAATCCGGAACGTGTGTTCGAGAATTTTGAAGATGGAATGATTGTGGCTCCTGCTGATGGAACAATTGTAGTGATTGAACCCACGGAGGAGGACGAATATTTGAAAGAGCGTAGAATTCAGGTTTCTATTTTCATGAGTGTTTTGAATGTTCATGCGAATTGGTATCCTACACGAGGTAAGATAGTTTACTATACGCATAACGATGGTAACTTTATGCGTGCCAACTTGCCTAAATCAAGTACGGAGAATGAGCGCTCAACTGTTGTGATAGAAACATCCAATAAGGTAAAAATATTAGTGCGTCAAGTAGCTGGTGCTATGGCTCGTCGTATTGTTACATATGCGAAAGAGGGAGAGGATTGCGATGTGAACACACAGATGGGATTCATCAAGTTTGGCTCTCGTGTTGACATGTATCTTCCTTTGGATGCTGAGATTATGGTCAATATGAAACAAGCCGTTGTAGGTAACCAGACTGTGATTGCGAAGTTGAAATAAAAATAAAATATCATGGGAATTAAAAAGCACATACCGAATTCAATTACATGCATGAATTTGTTCTCTGGATGTATTTCCATTGTTCTTGCGTTTCATGGGTTCTTTTTATGGTCATTCCTGTTTATTCTTTTGGCTGGTCTTTTTGATTTCTTTGATGGCATGTCGGCTCGACTCTTACATGTCTCCTCTGCTATAGGAAAGGAGTTGGATTCATTGTCGGATATGGTAAGCTTCGGATTGGCTCCGAGTGTGATTGTGTTTAAGCATATTGATATTATTTCCCATAATGAAATATTGATGTTCTTGGCATTCTTTCTTGCTGTGTTCTCTGCATTGAGATTGGCAAAGTTTAATGTGGATGAAAGACAAACAACATCGTTTATCGGTTTGCCTACACCGCCCAACGCTATCTTTTTTGCTTCTTTGATATCTATTTCCGACCCAATGATGCCAATTCCATCTTATTTGAGTCGTTCTATGTTTGACCCTATTTTGAACAATCTATATGTGATATTGCTACTTGTGGCAATTTTCTCTTACTTGTTGGTTTCAGAGATTCCTATGTTCTCTTTGAAATTTAAAAGTTTGGCATGGGAGGATAACAAGATTAGATACATATTTTTGATTTTGTCGGCTGTTCTTTTGGGGCTTCTTCAATTGGCAGCATTCCCTTTCATCATTCTGCTTTTCATCGTTATGTCCGTTGCAACCGCTTATAAAGGACGCTAATTAAGAAACAATACAACTCTTTCTGAGTTTTAATTTAAGGATTCAATGAATTTTTTCAAGTCATTCCTCGCATGTTTGTGTGCGATTTTAGTTTCTGGATTTATCCTTTCTGTTTTTGTATTTGCTATCTGTATGAGTGCTATGTTCTTCTCTTCTCCTAAAAGTGAAGTGACAGATAATTCGGTCTTGTGTATTTCTTTGGAAGGTAATTTGGAAGAGCGGGCTAAAGAGGATATTTATGGAAGATTGTTAGGTTCACAGGATCTGTCTATTTCATTGGAGCAAATACTGTCTACCATAAAATCGGCTAAAGAGGATGACAGGATCAAGGGTATATACCTGAAACCAGGTGTCTTGAGTTGTGGATATGCTTCTTTAGAGGAGATAAGAGCGGCATTGGCGGACTTTAAAACATCTGGTAAATTCATCTATTCTTATTCCGGAAGATACACTCAAGGAGCGTATTATGTAGCTTCTGCTGCAGATTCTGTGTTTCTAAATCCTCAAGGAGTTTTGGATTTTAGAGGGGTTGCGGCTTCTTCTGTTTTTTACAAGCATTTGTTCGACACTTTAGGTGTTGAAATGCAGGTTATTAAGGTTGGAACGTACAAATCATTTACTGAACAGTATACGAACGATTCGATGAGTGCTCCTAATAGAGAGCAGACACAACAAATGGTTACATCGTTGTGGAACTCGGTATTGGACAAGGTTTCTGTTTCACGTCGTTTGTCGAAAGGTAACTTGAATGAGTTGGCCAATCAGATGATGGCTTTCCAGATGCCTCATGTTGCAGTAGAGAATAGAATGATTGATGGTCTGAAATATGGCGATGAGATGGAAGATGTATTGAAGAAAAGACTTTCTTTGGGGGATGATGAAAAAGTAAATCTAGTACGAGTGTCGGATTATTACGAGGACCTTGCTGTAGAGAAGCAATTGTTAGAATCGGAAAAGAAAATTGCGGTTCTTTATGCAGTAGGTGAGATTGATAATGGAAATACGGATGGTATATCTTCTGCTAAATTGGTTTCTGAGATACGAAAAATAAAAGAGGATAAATCGGTAAAGGCATTGTTGGTCCGTGTGAATTCACCTGGTGGAAGTGCTTATGGTGCGGAACAGATATGGCGTGCTTTAGAATTGGCGAAGGAGAAGATGCCGGTAATTGTCAGCATGGGTGATTATGCAGCCTCTGGAGGTTATTATTTGTCGGCTGGTGCCGATTGCATCTTTGCAGATGAGACCACCATTACTGGTTCTATTGGAGTGTTTAGTGTGATTCCTAATGTGCAAAAGCTATTGAACAAGGTGGGAGTGAAGCAAGAGGTGGTTAAAACTAATCCTTATTCGGATGTGTTGTCTAATTTCACAAGACCGTTAGACGAAACGGAGAGGACTATTTTACAAAATCATGTAGCTGAGGTTTATAGCACTTTCTTGGATAGATGTGCTGATGGTAGGCATATGGATAAGTCTGAAGTTGAAAAGATAGCAGAAGGTCGAGTATGGTGTGGTTCAGATGCTTTGAAAATAGGACTTGTTGATAGAATGGGTACATTAGAAGATGCAATTCGATATACTGCTAATTATGCTCAGCTGGGAGATGATTATGAAGTAGAGTCTTATCCTAAAGAGAAAGATATTTGGAGCCAATTGAGTGAATTGCCTCATTTGGGTTATGAAAAGATATTTAAAAAGGAAGATATATTTGCAAAAGAGAAGGCTTTGATCTTTAAATTGGAGTCGTTGGATATGTATCAGGCACTGATGCCGTACAATGTTTCTGTAAAATAATATAAATCTTCCGCTATTTTAAGAAATCTGCGTTTTGTTGCTAAAATTCATGGCTTTATATTTTTGGATATTCCAAAAATTACTTTATTTTTGACATATCACCTTTAATCTGTGAGGATGTAACGGGGATATTTATGATTTATAGTGATTGTTTCACACAAAGTATTGTACCATGAAGAAGGAAAAACCGCTTATAATAAAAATCTTACTGTGGCCATTCGCAGCCTTATATTGGCTTGGAGTGACCATACGTAATTTGTGTTTCGATTGTGGAATATTACCATCGAAAAAATTTGATGTGCCTATTGTTTCTGTAGGAAATATTACAGTTGGAGGAACGGGAAAGACTCCATTCACAGAGTATTTAATAAAGATTCTAAAAACAGATCACCATGTAGGTGTACTTAGCCGTGGTTACAAACGCAGTACGAATGGTTATCTTTTGTTGGACTCATCTTCTAAACCAACAGAGGTGGGAGATGAACCATATCAGGTGAAGCGAAAATTCCCAGACATTATGGTGGCTGTGGATGCGAATAGAAGAAGGGGTATTGATAAGATGTTGAAAGAGCCTTATAACAAGCCAGACTTGATTATACTGGATGACGCTTATCAACATCGATATGTTACACCAGACATCTCTATTCTGTTGATAGATTACAATAGAATGATAACAGAGGATAGCTTATTGCCTATTGGTCAGTTGCGAGAGCCTGTTCATTCAAAAAACAGAGCAGATATTGTGGTTGTTACGAAGTGCCCTGCCGATTTGCAATCTATCCAATTCCGAATCATTCGTAAGAATCTGGGCATATTCCCTTATCAAGCACTCTATTTTACGACATTGCAATATGGAGACTTGACTCCTTTATTTCCAAATTCGGTAAATTGTGCTATGACAAAATCAAAATTGTCTGATAAACATACTGCCCTTGTGGTTTCTGGTATTGCTTCTCCATTCCCGTTTGAGGAGCATGTGAGAGGTTATGTAAAGGATATTGTTACTTTAAATTTTGCAGACCATCATAATTTCATGCAGTCTGATTTCCAAAAGATAGAGACTATGTTTACGGAGATTCCTGGGAAAGACAAGGTTATTGTGACAACAGAGAAAGATGCAGTTCGTATGTTTAATCATCCGAATTTCCCAGATTCTTTGAAAAAGCATATTTATTATATTCCTTTGTATATCTCTTTCTTGAAAGAGAGTGGTGAAGATTTTGATAAAAAGATAGAAAACTATTTGGCGAAGAACAAATGTTTCTCCCAATTGATTTCTTCTAAATAATATATTTGTTGATTTGATAAAAGATTGAATGTTATGGGATTATTAGAAGACATTAAAAAATCAAGTGCATGTTTGAAAGAACGCACAAAGTTAAGACCTCGCATTGCGATTGTTCTTGGTACAGGATTGGGCAGTTTTGCTAATAAAATAGATGTTGTTGACAGTATTCCTTACGGAGAGATTCCTGGTTTTCGAACCAGTACGGTGCAAGGTCACTCGGGACGACTTATCTTTGGAAAGTTGGAAGGCATTGAGGTGATGGCAATGCAAGGTCGATTGCATTACTATGAAGGATATACGATGCAAGAGATTACATTTCCCGTTAGAGTAATGAAAGAGTTTGGCATTAAGGTGCTTATGGTGTCTAATGCAGCAGGTGGATTGAATCCAGATTATATTCCAGGAGATATAATGATTATCAAGGATCATATAAATTTGTTCCCAGAACATCCATTGCATGGACCTAACTTGGAGGAGTTAGGAGTACGTTTCCCTGATATGAGTAATGCATACGATAAGAAGTTGATAGCCCTTTCGGATGAGATCGACAAAAAGCATAGCATGGGATTGAAAAAAGGTGTTTATGTTGGAACTCAAGGACCTACATTTGAAACCTTGTCTGAGTACCGTTATTTTAGAATCATTGGAGGTGACTCTTGTGGTATGTCTACTGTACCGGAGGTGATAGTGGCTAATCACGCAGGACTCTCAGTTTTTGGCGTATCTGTGATTTCCAATGTTGGTGTCGATGCTAATCTAAGTAATGTTACTCATGAAGAGGTGCAGCAAAATACTTTGTTGGCACAAGATAAATTGGCCATCTTGTTTACTGAGATGGTAAAATCGTGTGCTGCAATAGTATAGAATCAGTTTAAAGTTTTTATTGAAATATTTGAGACAGACATAGTTGCCCATTCCGGGTACTATGTCTGTTTTATATGAGGAGATGAGTCAAACGCTAATGTGATTGAACACAGAAAATGTAACAAGAAGTAACCTCTTTTCTCTTTTGTGATAAAATTATCGTAACTTTGCAACCAATTTTAATCAGAGTTAACCGTATAGTGAATTTGATGAATAATAAAAAAATGTGCCGAATTGGACTTGATGTCGGGTCTACAACGCTGAAATTGGTTGCAATTGATGGGAATGGAGATGTTGTATACACAGACTACAATAGACATCATGCAGATATTTCTGGAACATTACTGTCGTCTTTGCAAAGAATGAAAGATGCATTAGGCGACATTGAGGTTTCTTTGTGCACAACAGGTTCGGCGGGTATGGGGTTGTCGGAGCGTTATTCTCTACCTTTTGTACAAGAGGTGGTTGCTGCGACAAAGGTTATAGAAGATAAATTCCCACAAACTAAAACATTGATAGATATTGGAGGAGAGGATAGCAAGATGATCTTCTTTAACAAGAATCTTCAACCTGATATTCGTATGAACGGAAACTGTGCTGGTGGTACAGGAGCGTTCATCGACCAAATGGCTGCAATCTTAGCAGTGAATGTGTCTGATCTTAGCCAAATGGCTATGAAGGCCGATACTATTTATCCTATCGCATCGCGTTGTGGTGTTTTTTCCAAGACTGATATTCAAAATCTCATCAGTTTGAATGTAAGCAGAGAGAATATTGCTGCTTCCATTTTCAATGCTGTGGTGACTCAGGTGGTTTCCACTTTGTCTCGTGGATGTGACATCCTTCCTAAATTATTCTTGTGTGGAGGTCCGTTCGCTTATATCCCTGCATTGAAGAAACTTTTGATGGAGAAGTTGTCCATGAAAGAGGATGATGTGGTGTTGTGTGAACATGCTCATGTTATTCCTGCTTGGGGTGCTTCTTTGTCACTTTCTCAAGATGTTCAGTTTAAATTATTAAGTGAATATATTACTATCTTCTCGGAAAAGAAAGAGCAATCAATCATTACCAAATCTGGGTTGGATCCTTTGTTTAAAGATGAAGCTGACTTCCAGCAATGGATTGCTTCAAAAGAGAAGAATAAGATAGATAAAGTGGAGTTGTCTGATTTGGACGATTGCCATTGCTATATTGGAATAGACTCTGGTTCTACTACCACTAAGGTGGTGGCAATGGATCAGAAAGAGAGGATCTTCTTTACGTTCTACAAGAAAAATGGAGGTAAACCATTAGAGACTGTAAAAGAGGGTTTAACCATGTTGCTTGAGGAGGCCCGTTCCAAAGGCAAGAACCTAATTGTGGTTTCTGGTTGCTCTACAGGATATGGAGAGGACCTAATCAAAACTGCTTTTGAGTTGGATTTTGGTATGGTGGAGACAATAGCCCACTATACTGCTGCATATAAACTAAATCCTCAAGTCTCCTTTATCCTTGATATTGGAGGCCAGGATATGAAGGCAATCTTTGTTGATAAGGGTGCTATCAATCGATTGGAGATTAATGAGGCTTGCTCATCCGGGTGTGGTTCATTTATTGATAGTTTTGCCAAGTCTTTGGAATGTCCAATAGCAGAGTTTGTAGATCGTGCTTGTAAGAGTCAGAACCCTTCTGACTTGGGTACACGATGCACTGTTTTTATGAACTCTAAGGTAAAGCAATGCTTGCGTGAAGGTGCTCCGTTGGATGATATCTCTGCTGGTTTGGCATATTCCGTTGTGAAGAATTGCTTGTACAAGGTTCTGAAACTGAAGAGCATGGACGAACTAGGAGAACATATAGTGCTTCAGGGTGGAACCATGCGAAACAAAGCAGTTGTGAGAGCCTTCGAATGTTCTACAGGAAAAGAGGTGATCGTTTCCAACTACCCTGAGTTGATGGGTGCTTATGGAGCGGCACTATTTGCAAAGAAGAGAATAAATGATGGTAAGCTTCAAATAGTGCCAAAGAATGTTCCTTTGGAACAGATGGTGGATTTGAAAGAGTATACGGTAGAGCCAATGCGTTGTTCTGGTTGTGAGAACAACTGCCAAATATTGAAAAATGTATTTGCAAACGGCAAAACCTACTATTCTGGAAACAAGTGTGAGAAAGTTTATACGAACAAAGGAGAAAAGGGTAGAGTTGCCTTCAACTTAAGTCTCTACAAGGCTGAGCAGGCTTTTAAGAGTAGTGTTGAGGGAATGGTTAAGAACCCTATTCTTACATTAGGAATCCCTCGAGTGCTCAATATGTACGAGAACTATCAGTTCTGGTATATCTTGTTCTCTCAATGTGGCATAGAGGTGAAGAAATCTGCTCGTTCTACATTTAAGATGTATGAGTCTGGTTTGAATACTGTGATGGCAGATAATATCTGTTTCCCAGCCAAACTGGTACATGGCCATGTGTTCGATCTTGTAGAGAAGAAAGTAGATCGCATATTCTTCCCATATGTTGTGTATGAGGAGTTGGAACCTAAATCAAATAATAGTTATAACTGTCCGGTTGTTGCTGGATACTCAGATGTGTTGAAGAGTGCTATCAATACAAAAGAGAGATATAACATTCCGTTGGATGCTCCAGTCATCAACTTCAAGAACGATGATTTGTTGATGAAGTCTTGTCGTCTTTATATGACTCAATTGCTGAAAGAGAAATATGACGAGAAGATATTCCAACAAGCTTTTGCCAAAGCAAAAGCTGCAAAAAACAAGTTTGTCAATAATGTTCACGACAAAGCCATTCGCACGATGGAGAGTGCGAAAAAGGATAATCGATTTGTTATTCTGTTGGCAGGTCGTCCATATCATAACGATCCGTTGATTCAACATAAGGTTTCTGAGATTATCACTTCTTTTGGTGTAGATGTAATCACAGAGGATATTGTGAGAGGATCGGAAGAACCGATAAAGGATTCTCATATCATTCCTCAATGGTCTTATATGAACCGTATCATGAAGGCTGCCCAATGGGTGTCAAAGACGACTGAGAACGTGCATTTTGTGCAATTAACCTCTTTCGGATGTGGACCTGATGCTTTCATCTTGGATGAAGTGAGCGACTTATTAAAGCAAGGAGGAAAGAACCTTACCTTGTTGAAGGTGGATGATGTTAACAATGCGGGTTCGTTGAGACTTCGTATCCGCTCTTTGATAGAATCTCTTAAGTTCAAGAATGAAGGAAGTGAGGAGGCTACAAAAACAGCCTTCAAGACAACTCCTGAATATATGGTGGCAGATAGAGGAAAGAAGATACTTGTTCCTTTCTTCTCCGAATTCCACTCTCCGTTTATTCCTTCTATTTTTAAATTGATGGGATATGAAATGGAGAACATGCCACCGAGTGATGCAGTTTCTGCTAAGCTGGGATTGAAATATGCTAATAACGAGGTGTGTTATCCAGCCACTTTGGTCGTGGGAGATTGTATCCGAGCGTTGGAGTCGGGTAAGTATGACAATAAGAATATTACATTTGCTATCACGCAAACAGGCGGACAATGTCGCGCTACCAACTATATAGCTTTGATCAAGAAAGCTTTGTTGGCAGCTGGATACGAAGATATCCCTGTGGTGTCTGTGTCTATTATGAATACGATCAATGAGCAGTCGGGATTCACCCCTAATGTGAAGAAGGCTGCAAAGATCACTCTCTATATGCTATTCTACACCGATGCGATTGCGAAGATGTATTATGCTGCAGCTGTTCGTGAGAAGGTGCCAGGGAAGGCTAAAGAGATCAGAGACGACTTCATCAATCGTGCGGTAGCGGTTGTCGAGAAGAAGAAGACTAGAGAACTTTTGAAGCTATTGGAAGAAGCAGCAGCAAGATTCGAAGAGCTTTCTGAAACCAAGGATGTGCCTCGTATTGGTATTGTTGGCGAGATCTTTATCAAGTACAACTCGTTTGGTCATCAGTATGTGGTTGATTGGTTGGTAAAAGAGGGTATTGAACCAGTCATCCCTTCATTGAATGAGTTCTTCACGCAGTATTTCCCTAATGCTAAATATAATGAAACCAATTTCCTTGATTCTAAGAGGTCCATCAAGCAAAAATTGTTGGTATTGTTAGGAGAAAAAATCATTAAGGGTATTGAGAAGAAGATAGATAAGGCAGCTTCTAAATATCGCTATTATGAAAAGATAGCTAATATCCATGAAGAGGCAGAAAGGGCACAAAAGATAGTCAATCTTGCAGCTCAATTTGGTGAGGGATGGTTGATCCCTGCTGAATTTGCTTCATTTGCAGAGAGAGGCATTAACACGGCTATTAGTCTTCAGCCTTTTGGATGTATTGCTAATCATGTTATCTCGAAAGGTATTGAAAAGAAGGTGAAGGATATTTATCCGGATATGAATATCTTGTTCCTCGATTTTGATGGGGGCGTGAGTGAAGTTAATGTGTTAAATAGACTTCACTTTATCGCAAGAGCGGCACGACAAAAAACAAAATAAATAAAGAGTAAATAACAAGTCGGCATTG
This sequence comes from Paludibacteraceae bacterium, assembly GCA_045600225.1. GTDB lineage: Bacteria > Bacteroidota > Bacteroidia > Bacteroidales > Paludibacteraceae > UBA1181. The sequence goes on along the minus strand of JAZRXL010000061.1, from coordinate 16,460 downwards.
TGCTGGCTTGTTATTGTTTATGTAAATGACATTTTTTATGAATAAAGGAAAGGAAAAATGCAAGGCGCTAAAAGAAATAAGGCGTAAAATTGCAGAAGAGAATGACATCGTTCTATTAACACAAGAGTGTACATACAGAGGTGAATGTAAAGGTACCTGTCCAAAGTGTGAGGCAGAGTTGTCTTATTTGGAAAGGGAGTTGAGCAAGAAGCAAAGCTTAGGACACTTTGTGACAGTTGCAGGACTCTCCTTGATGGCTACTTGCACAATGTCTTCTTGTTTAGAACCTATGGATGGAGATGTTGATGGTCGTCCGAGTTATTATGATTCAGACCTGCCTGGTAGAGAGAATGCTCAACGTGAGGTGGTGATGAGAAATATGAAATCCTATCTTGAGGACAATGCATTGTGGCTTGAAGATAACAATTGGTATCCGAATAATGGTGTTGTTGATTTCGTAATTACAACAGAGGGGTCTCTTGTAGATATAAATGTGTGGGCGTCGATTAAAGATAGAAAGGAAGATATTAGTCGCATTTTACGATCAATGCCTAAAGACATTCTATTGGGTTTGTCTCAGGACTGTCGATATCAATTAGAGGTGGTGGTTGATTCTAATAGAGACAGATTTTTTTTCAGTGAATTTTTAAGGTGATTATAGTCGAGGAATAAAATACTATTATGCGTAAATATCTTTTAATATCTATATTGTCTCTTCTGTCCATTACTTCTGTGTTTTCAAAAGGAGAAGAGTACCAACGAAATGGCTTCTGCCTTCGTCCGGAGGTGGCGTTCTTAGTCAACGAATTCTGTGATGAGTTGTTTTTTGCTTCGGATGTTTGTTTCAATGCTTCTTACTACTTCGAGAAGCCATTCTCGGTAGGAGTGGGTTTGGGGTATAAGATATATAGTGATGGCGATGAGCACGCAAGTGCCTTGCCTCTTTATGCTTGTGCACGATGGACCCCATTGAAGCGCAAGATCACTCCATTTGTAGACCTTCGTGTTGGCTATCTTTTTGGTTTGAAAAAGATTACGGACGAGGACTACTCTTATTTCAAGGTCTCAGCGTCTCGATGGGGATATGAGGAGACCATTGAAAATGAGATATTGCATGGAATATATGTAAGTCCGAGAATCGGTGTTACATTTAGGAAAGTGGATGTTTTTGTTTCAGGGAACCTTACTGGCGCTGAGTTGACTAAGGATTTCTACAACAGTAATACCCAAAGAAGTACTAATGAAAACCAGTGGTATAAAGACCTTGGGGTGCAGATTGGTGTTTCGTATAATATTTTCTTGAAAAAATAATTTTGATTCTTTGGGGGATATTTGAAAATGATGGGGCGTCAATTTCTGATGCCCCATCTCCTTTTATTGTGAGGTGGAGGTATATTTCAGTTCCTCTTTAAATAGTCTTAGAAAGGCTAATGCAGATGCTTTTTGGTAGGAGCCTTTCATTGTAAGTACGGAGGCTTGCATTCCACCTTCTTGTTCTTTGATGGGAATAGCCCTTAACTCGGGTCTTCCGAAGATGGTGGTTTTTGAAAGAATGGTGATGTAAAGAGATGATTCTACCAGTTGCAGTAAAATGTTTGCATCATTCATCTCTAGATGAGGATCAATTGACAGATTGTGTTTGCGAAGCAGATCATCCAACGAACTTCTTGCATTCAGTCCTTTGGAAGGAAGCACGAGAGAGTAGTGTTTAATCTCTTCTAATGATACATTCTTATGAAATGCCAATGGATGTCTTAGATGCACAATGGCACACAAAGGAACCTCGAAAAGGTCTGTGAACTCAATCTGTTCTTCAGGAACGGACATGTTAAATGATAAAACGAAGTCCAAATCCCTGTTTTTAAGTTTTTGTAACAGCTCAAGAGCTGTGTCGTATATAACCTCTAGTTTGATGTTCGGGTATTCTTTCATGAACTTTAAAAGGATGGAGCTGAAACCGAAACTTAAACTATAGGTGATGCCAATGCGAAGCGTACCTCTTCTGATACCTTGCAGATCTCGGATGCGCTGCACTCCCAATTCGGCATCCTCTACCGTTTGTTTGGCAAATGGCAAAAATTCTTTCCCTGCCTCTGTTAAGTATACTTTTTTCCCAATCCTGTCGAAAAGAAGAACGTTTAGTTCGTCTTCCAATTGTTTTATTTGTTGCGAGAGGGTACTCTGTGTGATGTATAATTGTCGTGCTGCATCCGTAAAATTCAGAGTGTCAGATGCTTTAAGAAAATATCTTAATTGCCGTAATTCCATATTGATCGGTTTTATCGATTGATACCATAGAATAAAATCGGTTACAAAGGTGTATAAAAATTCAATGACAATCTAATTTTGCCGAAAAAATTTAGAAAAAAGTGTTCGATACAGTATTTGTTTAATATTTAAAATTGGATGAATTATGGGATTTGTAATTGCATTAGGAGTTGCCATTTGTTGCGGTATTATGATTAAACTTTATACAACAAACGGAAGATAGGAAGATGGATAATTGGTTTGTAAATTTGATTTCGCATCCAAGTATCGGACAGACTATCCTATTGGTTTCTGCAACCATAGTGGGAGGTTTGTCTTTGAGTAAGTTGAAGATAAAGGGAATCTCTTTGGGGGTCACTTGGATATTGTTCTTTGGCATTTTCTTAGGTCAGTTTGATTTTCTAACCTTGAATGAGCCTGTGTTGCATTTCGTCAAGGAATTTGGACTGATATTGTTTGTCTATTCCATTGGTTTACAAGTGGGACCAGGGTTCTTTTCTTCTTTCAAAAATGGAGGTGTTACGTTGAATGTGTTGGCAGCCAGCATTGTCATGTTGGGTGCAGTGGTGACATATGTTTTGTCGATTACTTGTCATTTGGATCTTCCTTCATTGGTCGGAATTATGTCTGGTGCTGTGACTAACACTCCAGGATTGGGAGCGGCGCAACAAACTTATACCGATTTGTACGAATCCTCTGCCGATGGTTTGTCTGCTGGCTATGCCATTGCTTATCCTATGGGTGTGGTAGGTGTTATACTTGCTTGCATTGTGTTGAGATATGTGTGTGGACAAGGGAAAGAGGAAGAGTTGCAAGAATCTCAAAATAAAGGACTTGATAAGTATACGATAGAGATGCGTAATCCATCATGCTTTGGTGTTACTCTTGGAAAACTAAAAGAGATTTTAGAGGTTGATTTTGTTGCCACCCGTTTGTATCATACCAATACTCAGTATATGGAGATACCTCAGGATAGTTCTGTGTTAGAAGAAGGAGATCGCATCTTCATTATCTCATCAAAAGAATCGGCTAAAAATATTGAGTTGTGTATTGGTGTAAGGATTGATATGGACATCAAAGATTGGGAGGTACTCGACAAGCATTTGATATGCAAGAAGATTACCATTACCAAGTCTGAGGTTGATGGAGAGAGTTTAGGAAAGATCAATTTTCTGGAAAAGTTCAATGTGAATGTTTCGAGAATTATCCGAGGTGATGTGGATATATTCCCTTCCGATTCGGTTAAGCTGGTGTTGGGAGATATTGTTGTGGTGGTTGGAAACGAGCAGGGAATCCAGAAGGCAGCCCGTTTTGTTGGTAATACGAAAGGAAGACTGAATGATCCGTATCTGATACCTATTTTCTTAGGTGTTTTGGTTGGTATTGTGTTGGGTTCTATTCCGTTCAGTATACCTGTAGTTCCTATTCCTGTTAAGTTGGGATTGGCAGGAGGACCGTTGATTATTGCCATTTTGATGAGCCGGTACGGTACTCAGTTGGGTATCGTTACCTATGTGACCCATAGTGCAAAGAAAATGTTACAAGAGATAGGAATCTCTCTGTTCTTGGCAGCAGTGGGATTATCGTCTGGGAAGATCTTTTTCGTTACATTGGTTGAACATGGTTTCTCGTGGTTCCTTATGGGTATGCTTATAACATTGATCCCAGTCATTATTGTAATTTTAGTTGGTAAGTTATTTTGTAAGTTGGAGGGTGCTCAATTGATGGGACTCATATCTGGAGGTATGACCGATCCTGCCGCATTGGCTTTTGCCAATACAATCAGTGCAGGTAAAGCTTCTCTTTCTTACGCAACAGTATATCCCTTAACCATGTTTTTGCGTATTTTGTTCGCTCAGATATTGATACTCCTATCAGTCTGATTTCTGCTTTATTAAACCTAACCTGTCTTCCCAACCTCTTGTTTTGGTTGGGAAGACTTTTGGTTACAGGAGATTCCGAATAGGTTTAGAATTTTGTCAAAAGGAATAAAGATATTACCTTTGCAGTACGAAATGATATTCGTTTTAAGGTTTCGTGGTCCAACAGATAGGGATGGTTGGTGGAACAACCATTATTAAAACCGATTCAGTTGCGCCATAAAAGGATATCAATGCGCAGATTAATTTAAATTTTATAATATGTTTAAGTATTTAGTATCTGCAGCATTATTACTTGGCGTGTACGATACCGCTTTGGCTGAGTATAATTCTGTGGTGTTAAAAGAAAAAGATGGCACCATCTATCGGTATGTGTTAGATGGATGCGAAGTGAGTAAGTTGGGAACCAAAATAGTCGTTACCGCATCGAATGCTAAGATGCAGTTCGATATCGATGAGGTTCAAGAGTATTTCATTTCAGAGGATGTTGTGCAAGAGCCGACTTCTATTGTAAATACACCTGTTATATCCATTCAGTATTTTTATGATCGACAGCTTTTGGTGGTTGAAAATGCCATCCAAGAGATCTGTGTCTATACCCCTACGGGTAAGATGATGGCTGTGACAAAGGAGTCTACAATTGATTTTACCCAATATCCGTCGGGCGTTTATGTGGTAAAGATCGGGAAACAATCTATGCAAATTATTAACAAATAACTGATATTGAAATGAAAAAGATATACAACATACTACTATTGTGCTTAGTGGGTGCTTCGCTTTATGCAGCCCAAACAATGACTGTCGAGAAAAATGACAACTCTAAATACACCATCCCTTTAGAAGATTTCAAGCGTACTTATTTCGGAGATGACCAACCAACTCAACCTGAGGTGATCCGTGATACTGTCAAGGTGGAAGTGGAGAAGATATTCGTTGTTAAAGATACTGTAGAAAAGGAAACGATAGTTACTGTCAAGGATACCATAGAGGTAGAAAAAGTGGTAACGGTGAAGGACACTGTTGAGGTGGAGAAACTAGTAACCATAAAAGATACGGTTGAGGTAGAGGTTGAGAAAATAGTAACAGTTAAGGATACGGTTTTGGTCGATAAAATTGTTGAGGTGCACGATACTATTGTAAAAGAGGTTGAAAAAGAAATTGTAAAAGAGATACACGATACAATAGTAAAAGAAGTTGTAAAGGAGGTGCCAAAAGTATACACGGAAAAAGAGGCGTTTGCAAACAATGTGATCGTTGAAAATGAAGATGGAACTATCACTTGCTATTTAGGCTTGGAGAAACTTTCTGGAATGGCAGGTGGCAACTATTACGAGACTTCTGCTGAATTGGTGGATAGTGAGGAGTATGGAGGAGAACTTCTTTATGGACCTTCAGGATCCGGTGATGCAGAAGAGTATATTGTCTATGAACCTGCTTCTGGATTCATGACTGGTCTGACCCAAAACTGGCATGGAGATTATGCTTATGGTTCGGCTTATTGGTCGGGTGGCGCCGCTGTTTCAAATTATGGTTCAGACAATATTGATGATGGAGGATATATGAGACAGTTGTCTGTCTACAATGCAAATGCTACAGATGATCCTTCTCAAGAAGGAAATGGTGCGGACGGATCAGACTTTTTCTTTATGTTGTATGGATACAATGATCTTGTGCAAACCTCAGTTAGCTACGATGGACGAGCTCCATTCTTGATGGATGATGACGAGCCATTTGTTATCAACTCATTCATGTTTAACAATGGTATCTATTTGTTGAATTCCATCACCTACGGAGATGGGTTTAATGTGTCTGCAGATGAGAATACCTGGGTGGCTATCTTAGTTGAGGCTTATGACGATGAGGAGAAGGCAGGGGAAATGATTGCTGGTTACCTTTGCAAGGATGGCAAACCTTGTTTGGAGTGGACAAAATCAGTTGATCTGTCAGAATTGGGTGCTCATAAGGAGTTCCGTATCAACATTATTGCTTCTGAGGATCAGTCAGGTCCTTATGGCTTGAATGTTCCTGCTTATTGTGCTATTGATAACATCAAGGTAACAAGATCTGCAAGATAATGGGGAAAGGTATATTTATAATGAGTGCCATCTTGCTGGTGGCACTCTTTTCTTGTAAAGAGGGGTCGGATAATGATGATTGTGTGATTGTCCCTGCTGGACTGGGACTGAGTTTCTCTGGTAAGGTCTGTGATCCCAATTTAGTTCGTGAGTATGAAGAGTTTCTCGACAATTTAGACAAAAATCCAGAGACAGATACTACACCGCAGGATACCAATGAGGAGCCTCAAATATCGTTTGAAGATACTGCTACTTTTGTTGGCATAGGGTTTGCCAATCGTGTTGTGGAGTGTTTTACCACATACGGTCAATTTTATGATGATTCCAAGTATTCACAGGCTCATTTGATTGATGGCGATTCAAGTTCACTTTACTCGATTGGAGGGTTTGGCGCCTATGTTGTACTTTCGTTTGATCATTATATCAAAAATCGAGAAGGAAATGATTTTAAGATATATGGTAACGGTCAGCAGGAGCCTGCTCTTGTGTCCGTCTCTCAAGATGGCATAGAGTGGCATGAAATCAACACCTTCCCATCTAAAGAAGGGGAGTATGAACTTCTGCATGTTAGTGCAAGATATGAACCAGTCTTGTATGATGGGGCTCTCGCCACTTACGCAGAGAATGGGGATGTGCCTTGTTGTCGCTTGTACATTGATGGAGTGCTTGTCGACACTATGGCTAATCGTAGTCATAATGTTCAGAAGTTTCATCCGAGCAATCGGTATTTCCTGCAGACTACAGCGGTTGAGTTGAATGGTGTTCCGTATCTTGTTAATTATAATCCTAAAGCTGATTACTCGATGGCGGTAGATGGTAAACGTGCCGGATGGATTGAGTTTAACATCCCTGACGAGGTGCAATATGTCAAGTATGTCAAACTACAGTCAGTGGTAGATTATGTAAATAAGATAACGGGAGAAGTCTCCCCTGAGGTTTCGATGATTGTAGAGTTGTAAATGGTTAGTCTTGATCTTTTCTTCTTCCGCTTCTATGTTTCCATAATTGGTAGGAGTTGACAAGATTTTGCCAAAGAACATAAGTGGCAGGTGCCACAGCAACAATCGGATTGAAAAAGGTTTGAGCCATCCAGATGGCAAGGATTGTATTTTTCTGTCCGTATGCTTGTCCGCTTGCCACCTTGTTGTGATAAGCCTTACCCATGCGTCTTCCTGCAATGAATTGTACCAAACAGGTGAGTAATGCAACTAGGGCAAGACTGAATGATGCGGATCTTTCTTGTGGTGTCATGCTAAGAAGATCGGTAGTTGTTCGAGCCATTAGAAGTACCAATGCAATGGTCCACAACCAAAATGATATTCCTTGTTTCTTTTTAAAAAAATTGTGGATGGAAGGGATGAAAAATTTCAAAATGAGAGATAATACGAAGGGACCAAAGATTAATGGGAAGGCCTTGCTACAGATGATTCCAAATGCTTCGAAAAAAGAGAGGTCTGCGCCTGTTCCATGAGCTCCGATCAACGAAAAGTAGAGTGGTGCGAAAATGGCAACCAGAAGGTTGCTGGTGATGCTGTAAGTGACTAATCCGGCTACGCTACCACCCAGAAGACCTGTGATGACGGGAGCTGATGTGGCAGTTGGTGCCAGTAGGCAGATAAGACCTCCTTCTGCCACTTCCTTGTCGAACTTGAAGACCAGTAGGTAAAATAGAATGCAAACGGAGAATTGTATTCCCAGAAGATAAATGTGCCAAGGTTTGAATCTGAATTGTCTGACATCTACTTTGCAATAGACGATGAAAAGCATTACGAAAAGCATATATTTCGTAATGAAGGTGATGTCCCTTAATGGTTCATCCATAAAGTATTTTGTGACAAAGGAAACGTCGGTAAAAACAGAGTGGAATACAATACCTATCATCATTGAGATGAACAGGGCGTATGTTTTCAAAAAGTTAATCATAGGACAAAAAAATAAAGACGTGCAAAAGTACGCCTTTATTTTTTAATTGGTATAGATAATTGATACCTTTTCTTTATTATTTCTTCTTGAAGAAAGAGATAATCCACAAAAGAATAACAGCACCTAATGTAGCGGTAACGATTTCTCCTACGTAAGGGATTCCAGTAAGTCCATTAAAGAAGTCACCGAACAAGAATCCGCCGATAGAACCACCAATGATACCGATCAAAAGGTCTAACAACAATCCGTTGCTTGCACCTGCGAACAATTTGCTACCCAAAAATCCTGCAAGGGCACCAATCAATAAAGAGATAATAATTCCCATATTTTTAATATTTAAATAGTAAGTTTTGTTTTTTCAATGCTAAATTAATAATAATCATTGTGAATTAAGAATTTTGAATAAAGAAATTTGAATTATGGCGTTCTTTATAAAAAGATTATCTTTGTGTCGACATGAAACACTCTAATATTCCTATATTCATACCAGAGTTGGCGTGCCCCCACCAATGTGTCTTCTGCAACCAAGCAAAGATTAGCGGACACGAAGATATTCCCACACCCGAAGAGGTGCCGGGAATTGTCGATTCGTACCTTGCAACGATGGGTGATGGAAGGGAAGTGGAGGTGGCTTTCTTTGGCGGTTCTTTCACAGGTATCCCCCTGGATTTGCAAGAACGCTATCTGCGTGAGGCGTATCGCTATTTGGAGAGTGGAAAAATTTCGGGTATCCGTTTGTCTACACGACCTGATTATATTGATGAAAAGATTGTAGGTCTACTCAAAAGGTATGGCGTTACGACGGTGGAGTTGGGTGCCCAGTCTACACATGATGAGGTGCTGATGGCATCTGGCAGAGGACATAAAAGAGATGCCATTGTGAAATCGTCAGAGATGCTTTTGCAAAATGGATTTCATCTGGGATTGCAGATGATGATGGGGCTTCCTCATGACACCTATGAGCGCTCTCGTCAGACGGTGGAGGATATCATAGCATTGGGCGCAGATAACACAAGAATATACCCGACTTTGGTCATTAAAGGCACTCAGTTGGCTAAGCTGTATGAATTGGGACGCTACACTCCTTTGGATTTGGCAACGGCTGTGCAGTGGGCAAAAGATTTCTACCTTCGTTTTGAAGAGGCTGGAGTAAATGTCTTGAGGGTAGGATTGCATGCTTCGGAAGAACTTACGCAAGAACGTTCGCTTTTAGCAGGACCATATCATCGTTCCTTTAAGGAGTTGATGATGACGGAGGTTTGGGCTGGTTTGTTGCAGACTAAGCTAAGAGACTATGCACATAGGGAGATACAGGTTAGGGTTCATCCTTCTCAAATAAACTATGTGTGGGGATATCAAGGAAAGAACAAGGTTTTGTTTGAGGAGAAAGAACTTGTTGTAAAGGTTGTCGGAGACGAAAGGGTGGAAAAATATGATTTAAGAATTATGTAAGGGCCGTATTGTATCCGTCCAAAGACACCATTTCAGAAATAGTTTTGTAGAGATAATAATTTAGTATAAATTTGCACCACAAATTTTGGATGACGAGATCCAAGGGTTTGGCTGCGTAGTTCAACGGATAGAATACGGGTTTCCTAAACCTTAGATCCGGGTTCGATTCCCGGCGCGGCTACTGATTTAGTATTACAACACTTTGCCAATATTCATTTTCTTTGAGTATTGGCTTTCTTTTTTATTATTAGGCAAGTGCGATTTATGTGGATAACGATATGTTTGCTCTTTTTTCAATCTGTAAGTTTTGCAAGCCCGATTGTTATATTTTCAACCAATGGTAATCAAATTTTTATTAAACTAATCAAAATGATAGAGTATGTAAAATATTGCTTACAAAAAATCATTTATTTATCTTGTTATGCTATCTTTTTGCTTTATATTTGCTTTGAAAATTAGTCAAAAAGAAAGTTGAACCAAAGTATTTTGGACAAAATGTCAAAGTACAAAAACATTTAAGATTATGTCCAGTAGAATTAACCTAAAAGACCTTACAGACAGTAGGGATACTGTCAACAAGTGGATGGAACGATATGGAGTTCGTTTCGGTGTTTACAAGCATGGCGTGTTCAATGAACAGTTGTTCCCGTTCGATTCAGTGCCTCGTGTGATCACTAAAGAGGCGTGGAGCTATTTGGAAGCTGGTTTGAAGCAAAGGGTGAAGGCTTTGAACATGTTTCTGTGGGATGTGTATCACGACAAAAAGATTATAAAAGATGGTGTTGTGCCAGAGGAGTTTGTCTATTCATCTAAAGGTTATATGCCTGAGTGTGAAGGCATCGATCCTAAATTGGGTGTTTATTCTCACATTTCTGGTATAGACCTTGTGGAGGGAAAGGATGGACAATGGTATGTGTTGGAAGACAACCTTCGTATTCCTTCGGGTGCTAGTTATCCAATGATTGCGAGAACGGTAACAAGAAAGGTTTCGCCAGAGACCTTCTCTGAAAATCACATTGCTGATAATAGAGACTATGCAGACCTTTTGAGAGATATGATGGATGAGATGAACGATGGAAGAGGCATTGCAGTGATTCTGACTCCTGGTCGTTACAACTCGGCTTTCTTCGAGCATTCTTACTTGGCTGAGAAAACAGGTGCTACGTTGGCTTATCCCGGTGATATGTTTGTGGCAGATGGTGTTGTCTACTACGGAGGTATGTACAAAGAGAAAAAGCGTGTAGGTTGTATCTATCGCAGAATTAGTGATGAGTATATGGATCCGTTGGCATTTGAACCCTCTTCAATGTTGGGTATTCCAAATGTTATGGAGGCTTATAAGGCAGGAAATGTGGCAATCATAAACGGTTTTGGTAATGGTGCGGCAGATGATAAGGGTATCTATTATTTTGTGCCTAAAATGGTTCAATACTATTTGAAGGAGGAACCGATTTTACAAAATGCACCTACTTATTTGCCTTACTATAAAGAGGATTACGATTATGTGTTAGCTCATCTTGATAAATTGGTGATTAAAGAGGTAAGTGAAGCTGGTGGTTATGGAGTTATCTTCGGTAGGGATCTTTCAAAAGAGAAGTTGGAAGAATTGAAGCAGTTGATTATTGACGAACCTCGTAGATGGATTGCACAAGAAGTGATTGACTTCAAAGATTTGCAAATATTGGATAATGGAGAGTTGGTGGAACGAAAGGCAGACCTTCGTGCTTTTGTGATTAGTGGCAAGGAAACCAAGGTTTGGAAAAGTGGTTTGACGCGCTTCTCTCGAATAGAGAACTCTTTTGTGGTCAACTCTTCACAAGGTGGTGGATTCAAAGATACATGGATTTTAACAGAATAATGAATAGAACGGTTTAAGTAAAGATTATAGACTATGGTTAAAAGCGATATTATTTCAGTGAAGAAAGCAGACCGCCTCTATTGGTTGGGTCGCTATACGGAGAGAGTGTATATGACATTGCATCTGTTACGCAAATGTTACGATAAAATGATAGATGGAGAACCAGAGGATTATGAACAATTTTGGAAACGATTGGATCCATATGCTTCCTATTCTAGTCCGGAAGAGTTTGCATTGGGAATGCTTTACGATGAGAAGAATCCATGTTCTGTTCTTTCTGAGTTGATTATGGCAAAAGACAATGCTATCCTTCTTCGTGAGGATATCACAACAGAGTCGTTGAGCTTTATAGAGTTGAGCATCTCATATATGAACAAGTGTAAAGCAGAGAAGATTACGAACATCACTCGTTTGCAAAATGTGACCGACTGGGTGTTGGCCTTCTGGGGTTCGGTTGAGCAACGAATCTTCAACCGCAAAGAGTTGGCTATGTTGATGGTGGGTAAAACGATAGAGAATATCGATATGTGTCTGCGTTTCTCTTATCCTATGAACCGAATTGTCATGTTGTACGATCGTTTGGTAAGGTATGGTGAAGACATAAAGACATTGGTGTTCGATGATATTGTTTCCGATAAGTTGGATGTGATGTTTGCCGATGGCGATTTGACATCATCAAAATCGAATGTCATCTTGTGCGATATCAACCGATTGGTTCGAATATAGACGGGATCTGTTGCAAGTGCGTATGAGGAGATACTTATATAATTATCAGACATTTGTTGAGTTCGGAACGCAAGTGACTTTCCACGATATAAAACTTCGATGTGAGCCTTGTGTGAATGCGTTTCAACAGGTGGAGGAATCTCATCTGATTTTGCCAAATATCTTTTGGAGAAAGCGTAGTTTAGATGCCTTTGGTAATTCTCTCCTCGTGGCTGGCACTTGCGAGCGACATCTTTCACTAGCATATGTGAGTACGGGCATTGTTTCACTTTCCTCATACGCACTTCCTGTAGAGGAGTCAATTTGGCCCATTTATCTATACCCTACAAACTTAACATTACTGCCGAGCCAGTTGGAGATGGATTGTCTTTGCATGGTTGGTAATCCGTTGATTGATGCTATGCAGATTTGCCATTGGGTACACGAATGGGTAAGTTACATTCCTTCGTCTACGTCGATGGAGACTACTGCTTCGGAAGTCTTCTCTCAACGAAGGGGAGTGTGCCAAGACTATGCACATTTGATGATTGCGCTTTGTCGTAGGTTCGGAATATGTGCCCGCTATGTCAACGGCTTTTTGATGGGCGAAGGGTCTACCCACGCTTGGGTGGAGGTGAGTGATGGACACTATTGGTTTGGTTTCGATCCGACGAATGACAATCAGATTGACTATGGATATATTAAAGTGGCGCACGGCCGGGATGCTTCCGATTGCTCGGTGAGTCGTGGCGTGTATAGAGGTAGTACCTCCCAGACTACTCGTATATCAGTCAATGTGCAAGAGTTTTGATTAATTAAATAAAAAGAAAATGATAAAGACTGTAGTTTCAACTGCATTGCCTATTGATGAACGAATGTTCATTCGAAAGAATGTGATTTCGAATGGTGATGGAAAGAGTCGTATCTGTGTGGTGACAGGTACGCATGGAGATGAGTTAGAGGGACAGATGGTATGTTATGAACTGGCTCGAATAGTACAAGAAAACATAGAAAAACTAAATGGAACGATAGAGATCTATCCTGCACTTAATCCTTTGGGAATAGATACGATCCAGAGAGGAGTGCCAAACTATGATTTGGATATGAATCGAATCTTTCCTGGTAATCCTAATGGCACGATGGTGGAGCAAGCTGCTTACACGATAGTGGAGGATTTAAAGGGTGCGGACATGGTGATTGATGTCCACTCCAGCAACCTTTATCTGAGAGAGACTCCACAGGTGCGCATCAATGTGCTTCACGAAGATTATTTGTTGCCGAAAGCACAACTTTTGGATGTAGATTTTATTTGGATTCATGATGCAGCTACGGTGTTGGAAGCTACCTTGGCCTATTCGTTGAATAGCACAGGAACCCCATGTTTGGTGGTTGAGATGGGAGTAGGACAACGTATCAACCATCGTATGTGTTCTCGTTTGGTTGGCGGTATTTTCAACCTGATGGAGGATATGGGAATGTGGAAGTCTGAAGGAGAAAACAAACTGATATCGCCTGCGATTGTTTGTAAGGGTGATACGGTCTCATTTTTGAACGCAGAGACTTCTGGTGTCTTTCTGACTGAGAATAAATGTGGAACGGTTGTAACCAAAGGAGAACATATTGGTGCCATTGTAGATCCATTGCGTGGAGAGGTGTTGAGTGAGGTGTTGGCACCTTGCGAGGGATACCTTTTTACCATTAGAGCCTATCCGATTGTGTATGAAGGATCGTTGATGGCGCGAATATTCAATTTTAACAAAGAAGGATAAGGAGTAGATAATCATGAAAAGAGAGATATTGTTTCAGATGAAATCGGCTTATAGGGATGATTTCAGAATTACAGGTTTTCGTTTTGGTGAAGGTACGCCTACATTGGCTATTGTGGGTAGCATGCGTGGAGATGAGATCCAACAACAATATATTTGCGCACAGATTGTTTCTGTTTTAAAAAGGTTGGAGGAGAGAGGCGAGATGGATCGAGACAAGAGTGTCTTGGTTATTCCTTCTTGCAATCCCTTCTCAATGAATGTGAATAAACGCTTTTGGGCAATGGACGGAACGGATATCAATAGAATGTACCCCGGTTATGATAAAGGAGAGACGACACAGCGTATTGCGGCAGCTGTCTTCAAACAGTTGGAAGGATTCCAGTATGGAATACAGATGTCTAGTTTCTATATGTCGGGAGACTTTGTGCCTCATGTACGTATGCTTCGTACGGGTTTCGAGGATGTGGATTCGGCTAAATTATTTGGCATGCCGTTGGTTACGGTTCATACGCCACTCCCATTCGATACCACATTGCTCAACTATAACTGGCAGTTGTGGAATACAAAGGCCTTCTCTGTCTATGCGGGACAAACGAATAGTATGGATTTCGAAGCCAGTCAGTTTACCATAGATTCTATTATCCGTTTTATGAAAAGAACCGGTATCATTAAGGGTAGAATTTTAAATGTAGGATATGAGTCGGTCTATTTGAATGAAGATGAGTTGGTGAATGTCTCTGCTAAATGTGCAGGAATCTTCTGCCGTGTGTTAGGACCAAACCAACATGTGAGACCAGGTACTGTTTTGGCAAAGATTGTTGATCCGTATGATGGCTCTGTGTTGGAAGAGGTGAAATCACCTGTGCATGGTATGGTGTTCTTTGTGCATAATAAGCCTTTGGTGTTGCAGAATTCCTTAATTTATAAGATTCAGTCGTTTGATAATTATGAGTATTAGTATTAAGTTGTAATATACGAATCGGGAAAAGATTGGCATTGCCAATCTTTTTTTTATGCCATAGACTCCGTACCTTGTACTTAACTGAAAAAGGTTGTCACTTTTAGGATAGTTAAACTTAATAGGTTTACAATAATTCTTATTACTTCACTAAAAGAGTTTACACCATTCGATTCTTATAGCGAAACAGGTTGTCAGTCATACTGAATGGGTTGTCATCAAATACCCCTTACAACTGAAAAGGTTAACCTTTTCGCGCGATTTTCTCTAAAATGGTTACGCCTTCTGTTCTTGGAATCGGTGCAAAGCTATACATTTTCTTCTAATTATGAGCGTCTTCCCATGGATTCTTCCACATTCTTTGCTGAGGTCCCATCTGTGAGTGTGCAACGGATGGAGTCTGGTTGCCTATACTCATGTGCGGCCTCTCCTCGTTATAGAATGTGATGATTCTGGTAAGTTCCTTCTTGCATGCCCTGCGTGTAGGTATACTCATTCGGTAAAGCCATTCTGTCTTCAGTATGCCGTTTGCACGTTCTGCGACAGCATTCTCCAAAGGATCTCCGCTTTGAGTCATGCTTATCTGTGTGCCACGGCTCTTAAGTATTGCCACGTACATCTGGCTGCAGTACTGGCACCCTCTGTCAGAATGATGTATGAGCCCCTTTGCCGTCTCATCGTCGATGCTCTTGTACGCCATGGATAACGCTTCGAGGGGATACGTCGTTTCAAGAGTGGGACCTACCGACCATCCCACTATCTTATGGGAATAAAGGTCTGTTATGAGAGACAGGTAGCATACGCCTTCATTGGTCTCTACATACGTGATATCGCTTGCCCATATCTGGTTGGGATGGTCAGGAACAACATCCTTTATGAGATTGGGATACTTGCGGTAATTGTGCTCGGAATCCGTTGTCTTATAGCGTCTCCTGCGTTTCATCCTCACCATGAGCCCGTGCTTGCGAAGCATCTCTATAAAACTGTCACGGCCGGGGAAGCATCCAGTTTCGTCAAACATCCGCTTCAGTATGGAATGAAGCTTGGCTGCACCGAGGCCTGGGTTGGACTTACGATATTCCCGTGCTTTCTCCATGATGATAGGCTCGATGGCATCCTCCGCAAAACCTTCTGCGTCACTGCGCTTGTTGTACGCCTGCCTGCTGTAACCAAACAGTCCGCAGAGAGTGCCCAGACCTGCGCCTGAGCTCTCCTTGCGGAGCAAGCTTACTGTTTGGTGCCAGCTTTTTTTCTTACCGGGATGTTGAACATTTCCTCAGCAACATCAATCATGGTGGAGAATGCCTTGGAACGGAGCTTTTCCAATTCTAAGGCCTTGCGCAGACGCTTGATCTCCGCATCCTTCTCCTTGAGGAGCTCATCGGATGTCTTTGCCATATCGCAATCTGTTGGTGATTCCAACGGCAAAGGTAATGAATCCTTTTCATTAAGAAACTTGTCCATCCATGAAAACAGCACCGAACGACTACTAATATGATACTTCTGTGTGATCTTCTCTGCGGAAAGACCACTTTCAAGGTATTCACGAACGATTAGAACACGGTCTTCATC
>JAZRXL010000060.1:0-48661 GCA_045600225.1 Paludibacteraceae bacterium | reverse complement strand
CAACCCATTCAGTATGACTGACAACCTGTTTCGCTATAAGAATCGAATGGTGTAAACTCTTTTAGTGAAGTAATAAGAATTATTGTAAACCTATTAAGTTTAACTATCCTAAAAGTGACAACCTTTTTCAGTTAAGTACATAGTTAACATTTATCAAGGAGAAAAAGCAGACGGTAACAGCTTGAATACAATGTTTATATGATATCCGTCACCTATATTTTCCCTGCCAAATAGCTATACAATCCTTCGCAAGTATCTTCCAATAAATCCATAACCCTCTCAAAACCTTCACTTCCTCCATAATAGGGATCAGGAACACACGTTGCATTGGAATGAACACAAAACTCTGTCATCTTATGAATTTTAGCTTCTTGTTCAATAGTGGCTGCTCTCTCTTTCAAATCATCAATGTTCGAATCGTCCATTCCAACAATTATATCAAAATGCTCAAAATCATACCCTTTAACTGGTCTTGAAATGGATGTAACGTTGTAGCCTCGTTTACTAGCGAACAAACGCATTCGAGCATCCGCAGGCTCTCCTTGGTGATAACTTAGAATACCCGCCGAATCAACAAAGAACCGTTCGTCTCTATGTTTATCCAAGACTGCTTTCATTACAGCCTCGGCTGCAGCAGAGCGACATATATTTCCTAAACAAACAAATAAAATATTATACTTCTTTTCTTGTTGGTTCTCCATTCGATTCTCCTCCATTATTTTTCTTTTTGTTTTTCCAAAATGGCTTACGTCTTGGTTTATGCAATTTTCTTTTTTGATTATCATTCGAATCATTCTCTCTATTCTCATCTACCTTAACGGAACTATCTTTATCAGCTCTATTTTTAGAATGATACTGGTTAGGTCTATGAGATGAATGATGATCTCTTCTTTCTCCTCCATTATTTCTTCCATTGTTTCTACGACCACCTCGCTTCTTTGAGAAATCCTCTTTAGGAGAATATGTCGGACCTTCGCCCAACTCTTCTGGCAAAGGCATTTTATCAATGACCTTATCTAAAAATCTTTCTACTTTGTAGAACTTGTCCTGATCCTCTTCTGATATAAATGTAACACCCTTTCCTTCTCTATTAGCTCGCGCAGTTCGTCCAATTCGGTGGATGTAATCTTCCACATCTCTTGGCACATCATAGTTCACCACCAATTCAATATCATCAATATCAATACCACGAGAAACTATATCGGTTGCCACCAACACGGTCACCTTTCCATTCTTAAAATCGAGCAAAGCCTTGTCTCGCTCCTCTTGCTCCAGATCGGAATGAATTTCCGCTACAGCAACCTTTTGTCGAGATAGCTGTCTTGCCATCTCCCTTACTTTTAATTTGGAAGAAGAGAAAACGATTGTCTTACTAGATTCGTTAGACTTCAATAAAGAAGTAAGCAATCTTAGTTTTTGCGCCTCATAGCACACATAGGCTTGCTGGCACACACCCTCTGCTGGTTTGGAAATGGCTATATTCACCAATGTCGGATTGTTCAATATAGACTCCGCCAACTTCTGTATTTTTGGGGGCATTGTTGCCGAAAACATTATGGTTTGTCTCTCCTTTGGCAACTTCTTCACTATTTGTATAATGTCGTCATAAAATCCCATATCCAACATACGGTCGGCCTCATCTAACACGAAATAACTCACTTTAGAGAAATCGACATTGTCCAAAGAGATATGAGAAATCAATCGTCCTGGTGTTGCAATAACAAAATCTGCACCCAATTGAAGAGCTCTCTTCTGTTGTTCCCAAGCACCTGCATCATTTCCTCCATATACGGCAACAGAACTGACAGGAAGGAAGTAAGAAAAACCCTCTAATTGTTGGTCAATCTGTTGAGCCAGCTCTCTCGTTGGAGACATTATAATAGCGTTAACTGCATCTTCAGGATGTTTATCCGTAAGCATTTTATTTAATAATGGCAACAAGTAGGCTGCCGTCTTTCCTGTACCTGTTTGTGCACATGCAATAATATCTTTGCCTTCTAAAATGAGAGGGATAGATTGTTCCTGCACAGGAGTCATATCTTGAAAATTCATAGCCGACAACCCATCCATCAGGCTTGGCTCCAAATTCAATTCATCAAATTTCATATATTCATCTAATTCAAAATGTTCTAAAACACAAAAATAACAAAAATATTCATCACAGAGAAACTACATCGGATCAACATCCACATTGATCATTACACTCCTATATTCCTTTTGAGACAATAGTTCATTGGTCAGTTCTCGTAACAAATCTTTTGCTTTTTCGAAGGATGCCTGCACTTCAATTTTGAGCATTATTTTCATCAAATAGAATGTTTGAATCCGCGATACAATCGGGCGATCTGGACCATAAACCCTATCTCCAAAAACAGTTCGCATACCTTGTGCCAAGCAATTCGCAGCACCTTCAACCACCGCCGCATCCTTTGATTTGAGATAAACATTGATTAGTCTATAATAAGGAGGATACTTAAACGAATGTCGTTCGTTCATTTGTTCATTATACATCCCCATATAGTTATTATCCCGAACCAATTGAACAACAGGATGATCTGGGGTATTAGTTTGCAACACAACTATTCCCCTATTATTCTTTCTTCCAGCTCTTCCACTCACTTGCGAGAACATCTGAAAGGCTCTTTCAAACGATCTAAAATCAGGAAAATTGAGCGTAGCATCCGCATTCATAATACCAACCAATCTCACACGCTCAAAATCCAATCCTTTGGATATCATTTGCGTACCTACCAATATGTCGATTTCTCCTTGTTCAAATTGAGCGATGATTCCTTCGTAACTTTTCTTGGATTTGGCCACATCCAGATCCAATCTTGCCACTTTTGATTCAGGGAATAACTCTGCCACCTCATCCTCTATCTGCTCAGTACCAAGTCCGACGGGTGAAAGCGTTGGATTTCCACACGCAGGACATACATAAGGAACTGGTATCGTATATCCACAATAGTGGCAAACCAACTGGTTTGTATTTTTATGATACGTCAAACTGATATCACAATTCAAGCAACGAGGTGCTGCTGAACAAGTTCTACACTCCATATACGGAGAATATCCTCGTCTATTTTGGAACAAAATGACCTGTTCTTTCCTTTCCAAGGCCTTGCGCATCTGTGTCAACAACAATGGTGTGAAATGCATAACCATCTCCTTCTTACGTTTTGCCTCTTTCACATCTGCCACCAATATTTCTGGCATCTCCATTCCTTCGTACCGCTGCATCAGCTCCACAAAACCATATTTGCCTCTTTGTGCATTGGAATAAGATTCAATAGAGGGAGTTGCAGAACCCAACAATACATTTCCCTTCATCAGATTAGCTAGAACGATGGCTGCATTACCTGCGTGATAACGAGGTGCCGGGTCAAACTGCTTATAGGTCGTCTCATGTTCTTCATCAACAATAACCAAACCCAAATCTTTGAATGGTAAAAAAATAGAAGAACGAACCCCTAGTATCACCTTAACACCAGAATTATCATCCAACAGTTTCTTCCAAACCTCAACACGTTCCGCATCAGAAAACTTAGAATGATAGACCAAAAGGCTATTACCTAATACTCTTCGTAATCGATTGGTAATTTGGGTTGTTAACGCAATCTCCGGCAACAAAAACAATACCTGTTTCCCTTGCTTTATCATTCGATCTATCAAATGAAGGTAGATCTCAGTTTTACCCGAAGAGGTAACTCCATGCAAAAGCACGGTTTGCTTCTCCTTGAATTGTTGGATAATGCTCTCATAAGCCTCTGTTTGCGCTTCTGACAGAGGAGACAATGGTTTCACATTGGAGACGGATGCATTAATTCGACCAACCTCTTTCTTATAGGATTCCAAGACTCCATTTTTCTCCAACGTAGATAGTGCAGATGTAGATCCACATTTATGTAGAAGATCTCTCTTCGCAACATCTTGCAACTCACCTCCTTGTAGGAATTGGGATAATTGGAGGTAAGTCATCAATGTCTGTTCCTGTTTAGGAAACTTGGACAACTTTTCAATCAAGGCAGACAACTCAGACTCTTTATGATAGAAATCAGACAATCGCACAAAGACTTCCATCTTTGGCTTATATTTATCCTCTATCGATTCCGTTATTTCAACAGCTCCCATCTCCATCATTCGTTTCACTAACGGAAGAACATTCTTCATGTCCATTGCCTTGTTCAGCTCATTGATAGAAGCAGACTTATCGCTTAGCAAATCCAAAAGAAACTGCTCTTTCTCTTTCAAAGGAGCATCTGCAACAAAATCTTTTACAGATGAAATTGTCGTCTCACTCTCCAACTTCAAACCCGAAGGGAGAGCAGCCTTAAACACCTCTCCTAAGGTGCATTGATAATATTTAGCGATCCATTCCCACAGCTTTAGTTGATGAAGACGAACAATGCTCTCCGAATCCAAAACAGAGATCACATCTTTCACCTCATAACCTTCCGGAGCAACGAAATGGATGTTATAAATCAAAGCCGTATAGAATTTACTCTTTTGGAATGGAACGATCACTCGGGCACCAATCTTAGCGTCCGACTGCAACTCCTTTGGCATCCTGTATGTATAGGTATTAGCCAATGCTAAAGGTAATATTACATCAATGTACATTTCCATCCGAGTAAAGTATTTTGGCAAAAAAGAGGATTCTGCAAAGCAGAGTCCTCTTCTTCTCTATTTGTTATCAAAAAAATTATCAACCAACAATTTTCTTATACAAATTACGCATACTAACAGCCTCTCCAATAATCTTGTGAAGATCTTCAATCTTAACACGATCCTGTTGCATAGTATCACGATAACGCAATGTAACTGTATTATCAGTCAATGTTTGGTGATCAACTGTGATACAGAATGGTGTTCCGATAGCATCTTGACGACGATAGCGCTTACCAATAGTATCTTTCTCTTCGTATGCACATCTATAATCAAACTTCAATTCATTCATAATTTCAGTTGCCTTTTCTGGAAGACCATCTTTCTTCAACAAAGGTAAAACGGCACACTTCACAGGAGCTAATGCTGGTGGCAACGCCAAAACAACACGCTTGTCTCCACCTTCCAATTGCTCTTCCTTATAAGAACCTGCCATAATTGAAAGGAACATACGATCAACACCAATTGAAGTCTCAATAACATAAGGGATATAAGACTTATTCTCTTCTGGATCGAAATATTCCAATTTCTTTCCTGAGAATTGTCCATGACGAGACAAATCCCAATTTGTACGAGAATGGATACCCTCTACCTCTTTAAATCCGAAAGGCATTTGGAACTCAATATCAGTTGCCGCATTAGCATAGTGAGCCAACTTGTCATGATCGTGGTAACGATACTTCTCATCGCCCAAGCCAAGAGCCTTGTGCCATTTCAAACGGAATTGTTTCCAATGGTTGAACCACTCCATCTCAGTACCTGGCTTGCAGAAGAATTGCATCTCCATTTGCTCGAACTCTCTCATACGGAAGATGAACTGACGAGCAACAATCTCATTACGGAATGCCTTACCAATTTGAGCAATACCAAAAGGAATCTTCATACGACCAGAGTTCTTTACATTCAAGAAGTTTGTAAAGATACCTTGACAAGTTTCAGGACGAAGATAAATCAAAGTAGCAGCATCAGCAGTCGCTCCAATCTCAGTCTTAAACATCAAGTTAAATTGCTTAACATCAGTCCAGTTCTTTGTTCCACTGATAGGACAAACAATTTCTTCATCAAGAATGATTTGCTTTAACTCATCCAAGTTATTATCATTAAGTGCTTTTGCGAAACGAGCGTGAAGAGCATCACGTTTCTCAACATTCTCCAACACGCGTGGATTAGTTGACTTAAACTTCTCAACATCGAACTCTGCACCAAATTTCTTAGCGGCTTTCTCAACCTCTTTATTAATCTTATCATCATACTTCGCGATTTGATCTTCAATCAAAACATCAGCACGATAACGCTTTTTAGAATCACGGTTATCAATCAAAGGATCATTGAAAGCATCCACATGTCCTGAAGCCTTCCATGTTGTTGGATCCATAAAGATTGCAGCATCAATACCAACAATATTCTGATGCAAAAGCGTCATACTATCCCACCAGAATTTCTTAATATTGTTTTTCAACTCAACACCATTTTGACCATAGTCATAAACAGCACCTAAACCACCGTAGATCTCACTTGAAGGGAATACAAAACCATACTCTTTACAGTGAGACACTAATTGTTTGAAAACATCTTCTTGAGAAGCCATATCTATTTAGTTTTTATTAATTTCCAATTCTATTTTCGAAAGCGCAAATTTAGTTTTTTTTTCTCACAAAACATAATTAAAATAGCAGTATATGCAAATATCCCACTATCTTTGCGTATCAAAATGAACAATTAAAAACAAAAAAAATGAAAACAATTTTCAAAACTAGCATTGCACTTCTTTCTACACTTGCAATGATTGCGACAAACACAAGTTGCACCCTTGAAATTGGGAAAAACGGGAATGACAACGAATTGTACGACGATCAACCGGGGAAGAACCAAGAAAATGTTTACTCCCCTGCAGGAAAAGTGTTTATTGACAGCAATGAGAAATATTGCACAATCTACAGCTTTAATAATGACAATACATTCGACGACTACACAAGCAGATGGATGGGCAGCAAAGCAAACATGGACTTCGCACACAACAAAGGAACATACAAACAAGACGGCAATAGCATAGAGCTTTATAAAGAAAGTGGTGAATTCTATGACCACGCCAAACTGGCTGTTTACAACGACGTTCTCTGCTTAGTTGTTAATGCTAGTGGCTATGACTATACCAGCAAAACAGCCAAAGAGGTAATGGATGAATACCTTGCAAAATACGCTCACGATTAAACATCCTCTCTTCTGATACGATAAAGGCGCATTCAAAAGATGCGCCTTTAATATTTCATTATTGATGTAAAATACGTTATTTCACAATGTTCTTAATAAAGTCCAGGAAGAGTGGATGTGGGTTCAGAACCGTACTTGAATACTCTGGATGGAATTGTGTTCCTACATACCACCTATTAGTTGGCATCTCAATGATTTCCACTAAATTACTCTTAGGATTTCGTCCAACGCATTGCATTCCAGCCTTCTCAAACTCCTCCACATAGGCATTGTTCAACTCATAGCGGTGACGATGGCGCTCCACTATGTTATCAGATTGATAGATTTGACGAACTTTACTACCCTCTCTCAATTGGCAATCATATCCTCCCAAACGAAGTGTAGCACCCATATATACGAGGTTCTTCTGCTCTTCCATCATGTCAATAACCGGATGAGGCGTATCCTTCACAAACTCGGTACTGTTTGCATCAGTATATCCTAACACATTACGGGCAAACTCAATTGCCATAATCTGCATACCTAAACAAATACCTAATGTTGGAAGGTTATTTTCACGACAATATTGTGCAGCCACAATCTTACCTTCAATACCTCTATCGCCAAAGCCAGGACAGATGATGTAACCAGCCATACCAGACAACATATCGCCAACATTCTCTTTGGTAATCTTCTCTGCATCGATAAAATGGCACTTCACCTTTCTACAACAATAAGAGCCAGCGATCGACATACTTTCAGTAATACTCTTGTATGCATCCTGAAGGTTATACTTACCAACAAATCCGATATGTAGTTCTTCTGTTGAATTGCTTCTCAAATCGATATAGTGACGCCAAGCATCCATAGATGTTTGTTCTTTAGGCTGTAACCCTGCCAATTCCAAAATAACCTTATCCAATCCTTGCTCCTGCATACGAAGAGGCAATTCATAAATAGTTGGGACATCTGGAGAATGAAGGACATATTTAGGCGCCACATTACAAAAACTTGCCACTTTCGTTTTCAGGTTTTCACTCAATGGATGTTCAGAACGAAGCACAAGGCAATCAGGTTGAATACCATAACTTTGCAACTGCTTCACACTATGTTGTGTAGGCTTTGTCTTCAACTCACCTGCTGCAGCAATATATGGGACATAGGCCAAATGCACACAAATAGCATCTCTACCCAACTCCCACTTCAACTGTCTGATAGACTCCAAAAATGGCAATCCTTCAATATCTCCAACAGTACCACCAATCTCTGTGATAACAAAATCGAACTCTCCACTATTTCTGGAACGAAGCATATTCTCCTTGATAGCATCAGTAATATGAGGCACTACCTGTACTGTTTTTCCTCCGTATTCACCCCTTCTTTCCTTATCTATTACTTCGCGATAAATTCTTCCTGTAGTGAAACTATTCCAACGCGTAGTCTTGATATCAGTAAAGCGCTCATAGTGTCCCAAATCGAGGTCACATTCATAACCATCGATAGTTACATAGCACTCTCCATGCTCGTTAGGATTAAGTGTTCCCGGATCGACATTGATATAAGGGTCAAACTTTTGAATGGTGATTTTATAACCATGAGCCAATAGTAATCGGCCAAGTGTAGAAGAAATAACTCCCTTGCCTAACGATGACGCTACGCCACCAGTGACGAATATGTATTTAGTTTTCACGACAAAAAAAATTTATTATGAACTACATTTATTTTACTATCACTAAAATTTCCAAAAAGTCTGACTGTCTGATTTACAAGAAAAAACAATCCCTATCATCCACATCTGAATCAATTCGTAAAGCACTGACACAGAGAGGATGTTATTATTTTATAAATAAATTCAGACGATTATTTTATTGTCTATTTTTATTTGTATTCAGCCCAATGGTTTATACCCAAATTATCAAATCCGTAACTACAGAATGAACGAATGAAAGCACTTGCCAAACGAGCATTGGTAATAATTGGTATATTGTAATCAACAGCTGCACGACGAATCAAATAACCATTTTCTAGTTCTCGTTGTGTATTATTCTTTGGAATATTGATGACGAGGTCAATTGAATGATTCTTCAGATAATCCAAAACATTTGGTTGATGTTCTGAATCTGGCCAGTGTAGAACTATAGTTGGAATATCGTGTTGAGCCAAGAACTCAGCAGTTCCTCCTGTCGCATAGATCTTATAACCTGCCTTATACAAGGTCTTTGATGCTTCCAACAACTCTACTTTAGAACGAGTTGCACCTGAAGAGATCAATACTCCTTTTCTCTTATCTGGAATACGATGACCAACAGAAAGCATACTCTTAAGAAGTGCCTCGTAATAGTTATCACCGATACAAGCAACCTCTCCTGTTGATGACATATCTACACCCAAGATTGGATCGGCCTTCAATAAACGAGCGAATGAGAATTGTGAAGACTTGATACCCACATAATCGATATCTGCGAAGTTCTTTCCAAATGCCTCTACTTCTTTACCAAGCATAATCTCAGTTGCCATTCCAATGAAATTAAACTTAGTAATCTTAGAAACAAATGGGAACGAACGGCTCGCACGCAAGTTGCACTCAATCACACGCAACTCATTATCCTTAGCCAAGAACTGGATGTTGAATGGACCAGAGATATTTAGAGCCTCAGCAATCTTTCTTGCTATTCGCTTAATACGACGGATTGTCTCGAAATACAATTTTTGAGCTGGGAATACCACGGTTGCATCACCAGAGTGAACTCCCGCATACTCAATATGTTCACTAATTGCGTAGCACTTAATTACACCATTTTGCGCTACCGCATCAATTTCAACCTCTTTTGCACGTTGCAAGAACTCAGTTACAACAACAGGGTGCTCTTGACTAACCACTGCTGCATTCTTAAGAGCATTCTCCAACTCATCCCTATTCTCGACAACACGCATCGCAGCACCAGAAAGCACATATGAAGGACGAATCATAACTGGAAGACCCACCTCATCAACGAAGTCGTAGATCTCTTCCATCTTGGTAAGTTCCTTCCATCTTGGTTGATCGATACCCAATCTATCACACATTTGAGAGAACTTTTGACGATCCTCTGCAATATCAATTGATTGAGCAGATGTTCCTAGAATATTGATACCTTGCTTATCCAACAGAAGTGCAAGGTTATTTGGTATCTGACCTCCCGTACTTACAATCACACCCTTAGGTTGCTCCAAGTCACAAACATCTAACACACGCTCCAATGTGAGTTCATCAAAGAACAAACGGTCGCATACATCATAGTCTGTACTTACTGTTTCAGGATTGTAGTTGATCATTACCGAACGAAGTCCCATCTCTTGAATCTTCTTGATGGCTGCAACACCACACCAGTCAAATTCTACAGAAGAACCAATTCGGTATGCACCACTACCCAATACGATTACAGAACGTCCGTCTTTTGCAAAATCAACATCTGTCTCAGTTCCGTTGTATGTAAAATACAAGTAGTTAGTCATTGCCGGATACTCTCCTGCCAATGTATCAATCTGCTTAACAACTGGAACAATATTCTTTTGCTTACGAACATCGCGAACCAACAATGCTTTGTGGTGAGCATTTACAGTATCATCTTTGATAACGATCTTTCCAATCTGATAATCAGAGAATCCCATTTGTTTTGATTGGATTAACAAATCAACTGGGATGCTATCCAAAGTGTCGTAAGCAGCAAGTGCATTCTGCACGTTGTAGATATTTTGCAGACGGAACAAGAACCATCTGTCAATCTTAGTAATATCGTGTAATTGATCAATCGTATATCCCTGTTCGAAAGCAAGTGCTATTGCAGGAAGACGTTTGTCTGTTGGGTTATGCAATTCAAAATCAACATCAGGAATCGTAACTGTATTTGCAACGAAACCATGCATGCTTTGACCCACCATTCGAAGTCCCTTTTGAATAGCCTCTTCAAATGTGCGACCAATAGACATTACCTCTCCTACCGACTTCATTGAAGAACCAATAAGTTTTGACACTCCATCAAACTTACCTAAGTCCCAACGAGGGATCTTACATACCACATAGTCAAGCGCAGGTTCGAAGAATGCAGATGTTACCTTTGTAACAGAGTTCTTTATCTCATCCAAACCATAACCTAAGCCCAACTTAGCGGCTACGAAAGCAAGAGGATAACCAGTTGCCTTAGAAGCAAGTGCAGATGATCTCGACAAACGAGCATTCACCTCAATAACACGATAGTCGTCACTGTTTGGATCCAATGCATATTGAACATTACACTCACCAATGATACCGACTCTACGAACAATATCAATTGCGATACGACGAAGCATATGGTATTCGTGGTCACTCAAAGTTTGAGAAGGGGCAACAACCACACTCTCACCTGTATGGATACCAAGCGGGTCGAAGTTCTCCATGTTACATACAGTAATACAGTTATTGTATTGGTCTCTCACTACCTCATACTCTATCTCCTTCCATCCCTTCAAAGACTCCTCGATCAAAATCTGTGGAGAGTAAGAGAAGGCTGAAGTAGCCAGCTTTGTAAGATCTTCATCATTATTACAGAAACCAGAACCAAGACCTCCCAATGTATATGCGGCACGAACAATAATTGGATATCCAATCTCTTTAACTACTTTCATTGCCTCGTCTAGTGAACTAACAGCAACGCTTCGAGCAGTCTTAACTCCGATTTCATGCATCATCTCTGCGAACAACTCACGGTCTTCCGTATTGATGATAGCCTGAACTGGCGTACCAATAACACTTACATTATGTTTCTTTAAAATGCCACGCTCATAAAGTTGAACACCACAATTCAATGCGGTTTGTCCACCAAATGAAAGCATAATAGCATCTGGTTGTTCTTTCTCTATAACCTTCTCTACAAACTCAGGAGTAATAGGCAAATAGTAGATATGATCAGCAATACCCTCTGATGTTTGAACGGTTGCAACATTAGGGTTGATAAGGATAGTAAACTTACCCTCCTCGTGCAATGCCTTCAACGCTTGAGAACCAGAGTAGTCGAACTCTCCAGACTCACCAATCTTCAAGGCTCCACTACCTAATACCAATACCTTCTTAATAGCATCTTTTTGAATTAGATTAGTAGGCTCTTCGCGAGAAATCACTTCCATTTCCTTATGATCCATTGAATCAATAAATGATTGGAACAATTTCATTGAATCTACTGGTCCACTTGATGCCTCTGGGTGAAATTGAGTAGAGAAGAATGGTTTGGTCTTATGACGGATACCTTCATTTGTTCCATCATTCAAGTTCTCGAATAATGTCTCCCAATCTGATGGTATTGTTTTTTCATCGATAGCAAATCCGTGGTTCTGAGAAGTAATCAAGCACTTATGTGTCCCAACCTCTTTTACTGGAACATTGTGACCTCTGTGACCATATTTCAACTTATAAGTTTTAGCACCTGCTGCAATAGCCAACAATTGGTTTCCAAGGCAGATACCCATAATTGGCTTCTCTTTTGTTAGAGCAACACGCAAATGCTCGATAGTCTCCTTACATTGAGCAGGGTCACCAGGACCGTTCGAAACGAAAAGACCATCATATTCTTCGTTAGAGAAATCGTAATTCCAAGGAACACGCTTAACTGTAACATCATATTTCAATAGACAACGAAGTATGTTATTTTTCATACCGCAGTCTACCATCAACACTTTCTTACTTCCATTGCCGTAAGTAGTGATCTTAGTTGTAGATACTTCAGAAACAAGGTTTCTCTTGTTAGGATCCGACATTTCAACATCTTCGTTATCGAAAACGATTTTTCCTAACAAAGCTCCTTTCTCACGAAGTTTCTTTGTAAGTGCACGAGTATCAATGCCACACAAAGCAGGAACCTCGTGTTGCTTTAGCCAAGACGACAAACTTCTACTTGAATCCCAGTGACTATATTGCTCTGAATAATTGGAGATTACCAATGCTTGACATTGGATCTTCTCTGACTCAAAGAATCGAGAAACTCCATTTTCATCAACTTCATCATCAGGGACACCATAGTTTCCTATCATTGGGTATGTAGGAACCAAAATCTGTCCACGATATGATGGATCCGTAAGACTCTCTGGATAACCAGTCATAGCAGTGTAAAACGCTAACTCACCTGCCACTGATTTTTCATAACCAAAAGAGAACCCTTCAAATACAGAGCCATCCTCTAAAATTAACTTAGCCTTCTTCATTTATATATCCTTTTAAATTTTTCTCTAATAATTACTCTATGCTCACGACTATTTGCTATTAAGTCGCATTTCTTTTATTACTATTTATATTTAATTTAAAGTTCTTCACTATAAAAAAAGGGGGCTGACTCCCTTAGAAAGAACCAGCCCTGTATTGAATTTTAACCAATTTCATAAAGACTATTATTGGATTGTCACTTGACTGGTGAAGTGAAACAACTCACAACCAGCAACTTGGAGACCTTCCAAATTCTGTTTTTGCTTCTGATCTTCTGATTTAGTTCTAATCATATCGAACAGGTTAACGTTATTGTCACTTACAAATATCATACTTTTCACTTTTTTCTTTTACAAAATTGTAACTTTTTTTTCAATCTTCAAACATTTTGTAAGACAAAAATACAAAAGCAATATTAAAAATATTATTTTCACTTTTACAAAATATCTAAAAGTTACAATATGTCAGTTTTAGAATTAATTTAATTATAAAATAAAACTATTATCTAACCAAAATTTTAAAAGAACCAATTTTCGTCTCTTTTTTTATCTCAACCACATATGCATTAGGCTCAATCTCAATGGATGAAACATTCTCCTCTAAATTGAACAACGATTTCAAACAGACACCATTCAAATCATAGACAACGGCATCTATCTTTTCTCCTTGCAAATTCAAGATATTTATGCATCCCTTATCTCCATAAACATATACGGAAGATATCGGAGTTTCAGATAAACCAGTACCCTCCTCTTCAGACTCATATGCATAAGGGAACGACAAGACCCTCCATTCTCTATGCGCATTCGCTCCTGCGTCGCCCGATTGCCACAAACCAATCTTAGTTCCAACTGTCGTTTTAACACCTTCAAGGTCGAACAATTTTCCATCTACTACCGAAATGATCTTATAACAAGAATTGCCAATAGGTTCTATTTTAAACTGTTGTCCTCTATCATTAGAATTTAATAGCGATGTTTTCAAATAATATGACCCATCGTTTGTCACTGCATATTTATCACCATTTATTATCGTATAAATACAATACTCGTTATCTTTCAAGTGTTTGAAATACCATTTCTGCAAAGCATCTTCTGTAGAGAATAACGACAATTGCAACTGGTCTCCATTTGCCTTCATCACAGATGTTGCAGAACGAGGAATAAACATAAACGGAGCATCTTCCGCCATCGCTTCAACACCATCACCCCCTTCTATCTCTACAATCACAGTTGATATCTCTTGTGGTCCCATCAAATAAGACAACCTAGCATCTTCCACTTCCAAATCATTCATCTTTTTGCAGTCCAGATTGGCATTGGTTACATACAAAGATGCTTTTGAAGAAACATTCTTCAGCATAGAAAGATCTATTTCCACCAGTTTGTCTTCTGAATTTGTATTCAACATCACAACCACTACTTCTTTTTTATCTGGACTAATCGCTGCCAACAAATCATTCTTTCCTGTAGACAACAGAGTATATCCTTGTTTAATAAAACGAGTAACTTGCATACGAACATAGAAGTTCTTAACCGTGTAATATGTTTGACCAGCGAAATTGCCTCGGATCAGACACCACTGATCATTCGCCTCCTCAACATATTGCCAATCAACCCAAGCTTGAGGTAACAGATAGTTTAAATCATCAAACATTCTTTGTGCCATAGATAAGTTGCCTGCAATTCCCGATCCACCAGCGCCCGTCTCCGACATCCAGAATGGGAGTCCCGTCTCAAACACCAAATCACGCAAATTTGACTTGTCCATAACACTTCCTCCGTATGTATGTACATTAAACTGTCCTATCATAGGAATAACATTCTCTTTTTTATACAAATTCAATTCTCCTATAGCCGTCGAAACACTTGTTTCGTCACAAGCAGAAATGACAGTCTTCAATCCAGATTTTAGAAGTTTAGGATATAACACACGTATTAATTCCACTTGAGATGCCGGATCAAAATGACAACCCTCTTGTCCTCCATTTGCTCCCCAATAATTTGTATTTGGTTCATTAAATGGATCTAAGGTTTTAAATTCAATTCCATACTCAGATTTAATATGCTTACAGACTTCTATCAGATAATCACAAAATTGTCCGTAATACTCTGGTTTAAGGTTATCCTTTCCTGCACTAGTATTGCCCGCAGAACATCCACTATATGTCATCCAATAAGGTGACGAATTAGAAAAGGCTTCAAATATAGCATCAGGACGTGCCTCTTTTATCTTCTGTAAGACCTTTCTCTGTCCAGCATCTCTTGTCCAATCATATGCAGCATACTCACCAGACTTAAAGCCTTCCATTTCAGCCCTTTTCCCTTTTCCATTACACATGTGACCATTATAATGCGAAGGATTATCACCTCCTCCAATATTATATCTAAAAATATTGAAATTCAAATACTCCTCGGAAGTCAATTTCTTTACCAAATCATCGATTTTACTATCATCCCATTTACCACACATATTTGCCCACCAACAAAGGGAAACTCCCCAACCCTCCAATTTTTGTTGTACTTGAGCAGGATTAATACAAGCTGTTGTCATTCGATTAGGGTCGTATTGAGCTAGCAAGCCATAATATTCCTCCTCTGTTAAATTAATAACAGATCCATGACGCATCACTGAAGGCAATGAATATTCTGAGGAACTTAATTGTTTGAATTCTCCTGAAGACAAATCAGAAGTAATCATCGGGAAATATCCTTTTCCTCCAAAGTCATCCAAGAAAAGACACCACTTATCTTCTCCATTCATCTTGAAACAGGTTGGTCCTTCGACACCCGAAATTTGACTCATTGACGACTTTATTTCTGTCCATTCTCCATGCAATGAGTTAGACTTTTCCAGTATGACATATTTCCCAGTTGATGGCATACCTGATCTGTGCGCCTCCGTTGCCTCATTCTTTTTAAATCGATAATAGGTATCACCAACCTTTATTGCAGTCGCATCAATTACGCTAATAGTTCTTCCACTTTGATTTTTAAGATCCATCCACACCTTGGTCTCACCAAATTTGACAAAATCTTTTGTTGTACAATAATATACCCTATGTGTATTATCATTATTAGGTACATTTTGCGTAGAAGGTATTTTCGAAGACCAGAACACTAAATATTCTTCATTCTTCTCATCATAAACAGCTTCTGGAGCCCAAGTACATCCTGCACCTTGTGGGGCAACTTGACACATCCTTTGGTCCGACCAATGAATCAAATCTGAAGACTCCCATACCATAATAGATTTGCTTCCTGTGGTTTGTGCAGCAGACCAATTTCCATTTCCATAAATCTTCAAATCCGTTGCTATAACATAAAACTTGGTACCATCAGCAGAGCGCATAATAAAAGGATCTCGAAGTCCCTTCTCTCCCAATGTAGAGGTTAAAACAGGATTTCCATCATTCAAATCAGTCCAATGCAGACCATCTTTACTAACAGCAAAATAAATCTGTTCTCCTTGTGCTGAGCCTTCTCCCTTAAAATAAGCAAATAGATACGCTGAATAGTTCTGTGCAAAGCACGAAATGAAACTTGATAAAAAAAGCGCACACAAAAGCACTACCACCATAAGTGGATTTGATTTTGTCTTTTTCATTGGTATGTGGTTCTAAAATTTATTTTACAGATTCACAAATATATACAAAAAACAGAACAGCAACAAAAAAAACTTCGGCAAGCATAAAGAACAAACCTTTCATACTTGCCGAAGACTTATTTAATCAATATAAGAAGACTTATCTTTTTCTGAAAACCATTGCAGTACGTGATGGCAAATACAACTTCAACCACCCCTTGCCTTTAGAAGTTTTCTCTTCATCATCCATCGTGAAATGGATCTGACTATCCTCAACCAAACCAAAGCCACCAAACTCCTTATCATCAGTATTCAACACCATCTCATAACTGCCCTCTTCCGCTAAGATTCCATAACTTTCAAAGGATTTAAACGGATGGAAATTATAGACGAACAAAAGATCGCCTCTCTGATATGCCAAAACCTGATCATCCGATTTATCCCAAATTTGAATGATATCAGTCTCATTGAACTTTTTCTCCAATTTAACCATTCGAAGCATAGCCTTGTCAAAATCCCCCAAGTACTTATATTTCAAATCTGCATCATCCACTAAATGCCATTGGCGTCTTGCATGTTTATGAGACCAACCATTACCCTCTCTTGGAAAATCAATCCATTCAGGATGGCCAAATTCATTACCCATAAAGTTCAGATAACCTCCATTGGTTGTAGAAAGAGTAATCAAACGAATGATTTTGTGCAAGGCAATTGCTCGATCCACCATATAAGAAGACTCAAACAAACGAGACATATGCCAATACATATCTGCATCAGCCAAACGGAACATAAGAGTTTTATCACCCACTAATGCCTGATCGTGACTCTCCGCATAATTGATCACCTTCTCATCTGCACGACGGTTGGTTAATGTATACAATATATGACCCGGTTTCCAGTCTTCATCTTTATTCTCTTTTATCGTTTTGATCCAAAAATCAGGAATACCCATAGCCAAACGGTAATCAAATCCCATACCGCCATCTTTTATTTTATATGCCAAACCTGGCATTCCACTCACATCTTCAGCAATTGTAATCGCCTTCGGATTTAATTCATGGATTAAAGCATTAGCCATTGTCAAATAACAGATTGCGTCACCATCTTGGTTTAAACTATAATAATCTTCATAACCAGAGAACGACGAGCCCATACCATGATCCAAATAGATCATCGATGTCACACCATCAAAACGAAATCCATCAAACTTAAACTCATCCATCCAATACTTGCAATTAGATAACAAGAAATGGATAACCTCATTTTTACCATAATTAAAACAATAAGAATCCCATTGATTATGTTCTCCTCGTGCTCCATCGTGGAAATATTGATAACGCGTACCATCAAAAAGGCCCAAACCCTCATTCTCATTTTTAACAGCATGAGAATGAACAATATCCATAATCACAGACAAACCTAATTCATGAGCCTTGTCGATCAATTCCTTCAATTCTTCTGGCGTTCCAAATCGAGATGAAGGAGCAAAGAAACTTGAAACATGGTATCCAAAGGATCCGTAATAAGGGTGTTCTTGTATTGCCATCAACTGAATACAATTATATCCATCTGCAACTACACGAGGCAAAACGTTATCTTTGAACTCACAATAGGTGGAAACTTTCTCTTCTTCCCCAGCCATACCAATATGGGCTTCATAAATCAACAACGGAGCAGTATCAGGCTTATGCTTCTTCACTTTAAACTTATAGGGTTGAGAAGGAGCCCAAACTTGAGCACAGAACACTTTTGTATTCTCATCTTGAACTACACGACGACACCATGCAGGGATTCTTTCCCCACAGCCGCCATTCCAATGTATTTTTAATTTATAGAGGTCTTGGTGAGACATTGCACTCTCTGGCAATTCAATCTCCCACACCCCATTTTTATCCTTACTAAATTTATACTCTTCCCTTTCCTGCCAATCATTGAAAGACCCTATCAAATAAATGGCTGTAGCATTAGGAGCCCACTCTCGGAGAACCCATTTCTTTGCTATCTTATGTAATCCAAAATACAAATAGCCAGTAGCAAAATCAGAAAGAGACCCTGCGTCTTTGGTGATTTCCGCTTCTCTTCTCATGTAATACTTATATCTACCCTCGATGGCATCTTGGTAGGGTTCCAACCATGCATCATTCTTGATCAATTTCAAAACTCCCATATAAAATGACATTTTAAATTGTAACGAGTAAATATAAAAAAAATTCTATTTAGAGTCACTATAAAAAACAAAAAAAGAGGGAAGAAAATCTCCCCTCTTTCTCTTTGAATATTTGAGTATTATTCTCTAACTACTTTTACGAAGTTTACGATAAACTCAACACGGCGGTTTTTAGCACGACCAGCAGCAGTCTTGTTTGTATCAACTGGCTTGTCTTGACCATAACCTGCAGAAGTCAAACGACCTGCGGCAACACCATGATCAACCAAGTATGCCTTAACTGCAGCAGCTCTATCCTCTGACAAAATTTGGTTCTTGTCAGCCTTACCAGAGTTATCTGTGTGACCGTTGATTGTCAAGTTATATGAAGGGTTCTCCTTCATAATAGTAACAACTTGATCTAAGATTACATTTGAAGACTTCTTGATCTTAGCAGAACCAGACTCGAATTGGATTCCGTTCAAAGCCTTCTCGAATACCTTCTTAACCTCAGCCTTAACCTCTGGACATCCGTTGTTAGCCTTGATACCAGCCTCATCTGGACATGCATCTTGGAAGTCATATACACCGTCGCCATCCTTATCAGTAGGACAACCCTTCTCATCTACATAACCCTTAGCAGCAGATGGAGTTCCTGGGCACTCATCCAAGTAATCTGCAACACCGTCACCATCAGAATCCAATGGACAACCCTTCTCGTCTACAGATACGTTAGCAGGAGTATCAGGACACTCATCTAAGTAATCAGGTACACCATCCTTATCTGCATCCAAAGGACAACCATTAGCATCAACTTGAACACCTGCAGGAGTTCCTGGACACTTATCAAGGTAATCAGGCACACCGTCACCATCTCTATCAACTGGACAACCCTTAGCGTCTACCTCTACACCAGCAGGAGTATCAGGACACTCATCCAATTTGTTAGGTACACCATCACCATCCTTATCATTGTTGAATGAGAAGTTGTAGAATACACCTAAGTTATGAATCAAGTGCTCATCATTAAATTTACCTCCGATTCTGTTATCATTTGCATCAGCAGTTGGTCCAAATGGATAACCATATTTTGCGAAGTAACGAATACCCCATGCTTCGCTCAATCTAAGGTCACATCCCAAACCTCCACCAACAACAAAGTTAAATCCCTTGTTATCGTCTGTAGTTGTTTGGTATTCTGTACTTTCTGCGTCCAAACCGTAAATTGCTCTCGCTCCCAAGCTTACAAAAATATAAGGGTGCAAAAGAGCCATCTCGTTCTTGACGAACTTATATTTTCCAGATAGATCAACATATCCCATACCTGCTTTGAAATCAGGATCTGTTGCGTAGAAATCACCACCTTTTGTTCCATAACGGCCCCACAATGCTTGCAATTCTGCATCAAAGTGCTCGTTCAAATAACGAGAAAAAGTGAGCGATGCTGCTCCGTAAAAACCATCTGCTACATGGAAAAACTTGTTTCCCCAATCGTTCGCAGCCTCTACTTTACCACCATAAAGACCTATGCTCCATGGTTTGTCTTCTGTTTGAGCCATTACTGCCAAAGAAGCTAAAGCGGCACAAACTGTA
This sequence comes from Paludibacteraceae bacterium, assembly GCA_045600225.1. GTDB lineage: Bacteria > Bacteroidota > Bacteroidia > Bacteroidales > Paludibacteraceae > UBA1181. Next base: position 28,271 of record JAZRXL010000060.1, on the reverse strand, counting down.
ACGAAAACTTTCTTCATTTTTTAATAATTTATTATTTAATTTAATTTTCCTAATTCTATCACAAGATACGCATAAACTAAACGCAAATATAATATAAATTTTACAAAAGAGACTTTTATACTAAAAAAAATTAAAATGTTGTAAAGAATCCTTACTTTCTCAAAGTATACCTCATATTTGGTTTAATAAATCTATCGTATGACACGCGACAATCCCTGCTGTTTCTGTCCTTAACCTGCTATTACCCAAAGAAACAGGCACATAGCCACTCTTCAACGCCATTGCAACTTCTTCTTCACTAAAATCGCCTTCTGGACCAATCAGAACAATAGCATTTTTACCAGCCTTATACTCTGAAGACAAAATCCTCTTGTCTTGCTCATAACAATGAGCTATGTAACAACCATCACCACTATTCTTTTTCACAAACTCCTTAAAAGAAATCATCTCGTTTATCTTGGGAAGATATGCCTTCTTAGATTGTTTCATTGCTGAAACCAAAATCTTTTCTATACGGTCTGTCTTAACAACTTTCCTTTCCGAATGATCGCACAACAACAAAGAGATTTCAGAAACTCCAATCTCTGTAACTTTCTCAGCAAACCACTCTAAACGATCCATATTTTTAGTCGGAGCAATAGCAATATGAACATGAACAGGGAATGGATTATAATTTTCTATCTTATTAAGTATATTAACCTCACAATGCTTATGATGAGGGAACGAGATCTCTGCTTCATAGAATGTTCCTTTCCCATCCACCAACTCGATTTTATCTCCTGTTTCTAAACGAAGGACTTTTATCGCATGTTGAGACTCATCTTCTGAAAGATGTAAATCTGTTTCAATATTAGGTGTATAAAATATCATAATAAAAAAAGAAGGGAACGACAATCATCGCTCCCTTTTCTAAAATTCATTATTATTTATAAATAGCCTTCTTTCCTGCCAACAATGTGTTCTTAAGCAAAGAACAGATAGTCATTGGTCCAACGCCACCAGGAACTGGAGTAATGTAGCTACACTTAGGCGCAACATTTTCAAAATCAACATCTCCTGTCAATTTAAATCCACTCTTTGTCTCTGGAGCTGGAACACGAGTTGTTCCTACATCAATAATAACAACACCATCTTTCACCATATCAGCTTTCAAGAACTTTGGAGAACCCATAGCAGCAATGATGATATCAGCCTCTAATGTAATCTCTTTCAAATTCTTTGTACGGCTGTGACAGATTGTTACTGTTGCATCACCAGGATATGCCTTTTGCATCATCAAAGACGTAACAGGTTTACCAACAATATTACTTCTTCCGATAACTACGCAGTGCTTTCCTGAAGTCTCAATCTTATATCTCTTCAACAACTCCATAATACCTGCAGGAGTTGCAGAGACAAACGAAGGAAGTCCTATTGAAGTACGGCCCACATTGATTGGATGGAAACCATCCACATCCTTGCGATAATCTATTGCTTCAATCACTTTTTGTTCTGAAATATGCTTTGGCAAAGGCAATTGAACGATAAATCCATCCACGTCATCATCGTTGTTCAAAATGTCGATTTGCTTCAACAACTCCTCTTCTGTAATGTCGTCTTCAAAGCATAATTTAGTTGACTTGAAACCTACTTGTTCGCAAGACTTCACCTTGTGAGCAACATAAGTCTCGCTACCACCATCATGACCAACAATGATTACAGCCAAGTGAGGAGTCTTCTCTCCTCTTGCCTTAATTTCTTTTACCTCTTCTGCGATTTCTTGTTTAATTTGGTCAGCAATCGCCTTTCCATTAATTAGATTCATATCGATTCCTCCTATTTTTTTCTTCCAAATGAAAATTTAGCCGAATGATTTTGTGTCACCATACGCATCATCTTTCTTGTCTCCTCAAATTGCTTCAACAATCTGTTTACATCTTGAATGTTCGTACCACTACCCTTTGCAATACGAGTTCTACGAGTACCATCTAAGATAGCAGGATTTGAACGCTCTTCTGGAGTCATTGAATAAATGATGGCTTCTATGCTCTTAAATGCATCATCGTTAATTTCAACATCTTTCAATGCCTTTCCTACACCAGGAATCATGGCTGCCAAATCCTTCAAATTACCCATTTTCTTGATCTGGTGGATTTGAGCCAAGAAGTCGTTGAAATCAAATTGGTTCTTTGCTATCTTCTTTTGTAGCTTGCGAGCCTCCTCTTCGTCATATTGCTCTTGAGCACGCTCTACCAAAGTTACGATATCACCCATTCCTAAGATACGGTCAGCCATACGTTGTGGGTGGAAGACATCGATAGCCTCCATCTTCTCACCTGTTCCCACAAACTTGATTGGTTTGTTGACAACCGAACGGATAGACAATGCCGCACCTCCACGAGTATCACCATCCAACTTAGTCAATACAACTCCATCAAAATCCAATCTGTCATTGAATTCCTTTGCTGTATTAACCGCATCTTGTCCTGTCATTGAGTCAACAACGAACAAAATTTCTTGTGGTTGGATCGCCTCCTTTATAGATGCAATCTCGTTCATCATCTGTTCATCAACAGCCAAACGACCTGCGGTATCTACAATAACAATATCATTGCCTTTTGCCTTTGCTTGTTGAATTGCATTTTGTGCAATCTTAACGGGATCTTTACAATCCTCCTCTTTATATACATCGACACCTATTTGCTCTGCCAAGACACCCAACTGCTCAATTGCAGCAGGACGGTAAACATCACATGCAACCAACAATGGTTTCTTATTCTTCTTGGTTTTTAGCATATTTGCCAACTTACCTGAGAATGTTGTCTTACCAGAACCTTGCAAACCTGACATTAAGATCACAGCAGGATGACCAGTTGTGTTTATATCAACAGAGACTCCTCCCATCAATTCAGCTAACTCATCGTGAACAATCTTCACCATCAACTGACTTGGTTTCACTGATGTCAACACATTTTGGCCCATTGCTTTCTCCTTCACCATATCAGTGAAGTTCTTTGCCACCTTATAGTTAACATCGGCATCCAACAAAGCCTTGCGGACATCCTTCAAGGTCTCTGCCACATTAATTTCGGTAATCTTTCCCTCTCCTTTTAATATTTTAAAAGAGCGCTCTAATCTTTCGCCTAAACTTTCAAACATACCTTTTATTAATAATGTATTATACTTTTATATTTATTTACTGAACTATTGTTATCTTATCGAATGAGAAATCTAAAGATTGCTTGATCCACTCATTCCTCATTTTATTCGCTTTCTTAGTAAAGTCATTCAATTCCATATTATACCCCCTATGGCATATACGGAACAAAACCACTCTATTATCTATTAGTACATAGCGGTTAAGATTCCACTCCAACGTGAACGGCTGGCCACCTTGCACATTCCCTTGGACATATTCAATCCACAACTCGCCTGGCCTTTGTGTCTCTATTTGCTCAAAACTATACACAATGCTCTGTTCCTTTTTCAATGCTAGTTTTCCCATCATCTCATTGACCTCACCCTCTAAAGACTTTCCTTCGGGAGTGCACTCAATAATCAATTTGGTTTCAAATCGAGCATACGATTCGTCCTTAGACAAAAACTCTTCCAAAAATCGACCATTCTTTGTTTTCGCAGACCAACAAAGATTGTATGACTTTCCTCCCATATCGATAGAAGGAATGCCTAAAAAGTCCTTTTGCGCAGAGAGTTCTAGACTAACTGCGCAAAATATGAATAGGAATGAAATAGCACGAAGAATGTACTTCATAAATTTATGCTTGATGAACATGAACATCCATTTGTGGGAATGGAATATTCAAACCTTCTTTTGCAAATGTCTTGTAAACATCCTCATTCATTTGGAAGTAAACATCCCAATAATCTGCAGACAACACCCAAACACGAACAACAATATTTACTGAACTTGAATCTAACTTTGACAATGCGACAAACGGTTTCTTCCCTTCTTCATCCTTGATGATTTTAGGATTGTTTTGAATAAGATTCATCAAAACTGATTTCGCTTTATCATAATCATCTCCATAAGAGATAGTGAACTCAAAATCAACACGGCGCGTAGCTTCCTTAGAGTAGTTTGTCAGAACACCAGTCGACAGGTTTCCATTGGGTAGAATGATTGTCTTATTATCCAAAGTAACCAAAATGGTGTTGAAAATCTGAATCTCCTTCACAATACCAATCATGCCTTGCGCTTCAATGAAATCCGAGACCTTAAATGGTTTAAACAACATAATCATAACTCCACCAGCAAAATTTTGCAAAGTACCGCTCAATGCCATACCAATAGCAACACCAGCAGATGCAAACAAAGCAACAAAAGAAGAGGTCTCAATACCAAGAATACCGATAACCACGATAATCATAATGAAATTCAAAACGACTTTCGAAAGGCTCTTCACAAAAGATGACAACGTAGGTTCTGCATTTCTCTTTTCTAGAGCCTTTTCTACCAATCTGTTGATTTTCCTAATCACCCAACTAAGGACAAGATACACAACAACAGCAAGCACAATACGAGAAGCAAGTCCCACTGTCATCTCTACACCTTTTTGTATCACTGTATGCAACGCCTCTTGGTAATTGCCCTCTTCTGCAGCCATTTTTGCCTGCTCTGCAATTGCCATCACCGAATCTGTCTGTAAAGAATCTACTAATAAATCTGCCATTATAATTACTTTTATATTTTTCAAAAAAAGATACCGATAAATCTACCGGTACCTATTGGCTTCGCTTATTGCAAACCTGCTCAGCCACGTCTGACAACAGCCAGACAAATTTTAGAATAAAACTATTCTTTCGAATAGCGCCAGTTCAATGGCTAAGGTTTGATACAAAATTATCGTTTTCAAACGGAAACACAAAACTTTCGTCTCCTTTTATTTTTTATTTCCTTAATTTTATTTAATTTCGCTATCGCAAATATTTATGATTGTTAAAATGGACTTATTCAATACAGAAACATTTTCACTTTTTTTATGGATTATGACGGGCATTGCCGTTATCGTATTTTTGGCTTTGTACTTCATTGATGCCGGATATGGTATCATGTATAACAAAAAATGGGGTATTACAGTAAACAACAGACTTGGTTGGATATTAATGGAAGCACCTGTTTTCTTTGTGATGCTAATATCATGGTGGTTTTCCGACAGAAAGTTTGAGATAGCGCCAATGCTAATCTTCCTACTTTTTCAATTGCATTATTTTCAAAGATCATTCATATTTCCTATGTTGTTCAAAACAGAGAGCAGAATGCCTATCGCCATTATGATGATGGGTGTCATTTTCAACACGCTTAATGGTTTGATGCAAGGAGGTTGGATCTTTCATGTGTCTCCAAAAGAGATGTACACATCCGAGTGGCTATGTACCCCTCAATTCATCATCGGTGTCTTTGTTTTCTTAACGGGTATGTGCATCAATCTGCATTCAGACCACGTTATCAGACACCTTCGCAAACCAGGAGATCACAATCATTATTTACCAAAGGCTGGTTTCTATAAATATGTTACCTCAGCTAATTACTTTGGAGAATTAACAGAATGGTTGGGTTGGGCTATCCTAACCTGGTCTTGGTCTGGCGCTGTCTTCTTCATTTGGACATTTGCCAATTTGGTTCCAAGAGCCAATACCATTTATAAAAAATATCAAAAGATGTTCCCTGAAATGGAGCACCTAAATTTAAAACGCGTAATTCCTTTCATTTACTAAACATTATGTCAACACTTTTCACACCCGGGAAAATTGGTCCTCTTACTCTTAGAAATAGGACTATACGCTCAGCTGCTTTCGAAGGCATGTGTCCAAACAACGCACCTTCCGATATGCTTTACAACTATCATGTTTCTGTAGCAGCAGGAGGTATCGGTATGACTACGCTTGCCTATGCATCCGTAGAACAAAGCGGATTGTCATTTCCTCACCAATTATGGTTAAAGAAAGAAAACATAGAAGGATTAAGAAGAATCACAGACGCCATTCATAAAGAAGGCGCTGCAGCCAGCATTCAGATCGGCCACTGTGGAAACATGTCCCACAGAAAGATTTGTGGATGCACACCGATCTCTGCTTCTTACGGATTTAATTTATACTCTCCCACCTTCGTTCGTGGCATGAGAAAAGACGAAATCGAGCATGTTGCCGCATCTTTTGGCGAAGGTGTAAACCTTGCGAGAGAGGCTGGATTTGATGCCGTAGAACTTCATGCAGGACATGGTTACCTGATCAGCCAATTCTTATCTCCGTCGACCAACCATCGTAGAGATGAGTTCGGAGGTTCTTTGGAGAACAGAATGCGTTTTATGAAGATGTCTATGGACAGCGTAATGAAGGCAGCAGGTAACGACATGGCCATCCTAGTAAAGATGAACATGCGTGATTGTTGTAGAAACGGAATGGGCTTAGACGAAAGTATTGAAGTAGGAAAAACCTTAGAGCAATGTGGCGCCCACGCACTAGTATTGAGTAGTGGTTTTGTTAGTAGTGCGCCTATGGATGTAATGAGGGGTGCAATGCCTTACAAGACAATGACTCACTACATGAAAGGCTTGATGATGCCTCTATTAGCAGGTATCGGAGGTCCATTTATGGTTCCTGCCCGTAAATTCAAGGAGGCTTACTTCTTAGAGGATGCATTAAAATTCAGAGAGGCTTTGAAGATGCCTCTATGTTATATCGGAGGTCTTGTATCAAGAGAGAAAATCGATGAAGTATTGGACGATGGTTTCGAATTCGTTGCTATGGCTCGTGCAGTACTTAACGACCCTGCATTTGTAAACAAAATGAAAGAAGATGAGCATTACAGAAGCGAATGTGACCATTCTAATTATTGCATTGGAAGAATGTACTCACAAGAAATGGCTTGTCACAAATGCTTGTTGAGAGAGGGAAAAGAAAAGATTCCTCAGAAACTTTTGGATGAATTGGAAAAGAACAGAAAAAAAGGTTATTAACCCAAAGTTCAGACAAAAAAAGTCCCCGAAGTTCATCGAACATTCGGGGATTTTTTATTATTAATCTATATTAGATTTACATTCCCATGTATTTATAAACTATACACCAACACGAAATCATCATGGATTTCATACCTTAGTTTGTAAACCTGCATTTGTTTCGTATCATAAGCTATTATATCTCCCACTTCCCCATTCACAACGAATGGATCCAAGAGAATATCCTCAGAAAACTCAGGTAGCGACACAGTCGCCATTTTGTACACTGCTTCTTTTGCACACCAATGAATTAGCAATGATTCTAATTCACAATTGGGATCGATTTTCTCCTTCGTTGAAACAAACTTATGTCTAACCCTGAATATTTTATCTTTCTTCATCTCTATATCTACACCAACTTCTTTGTTGTCATTAACAATAACAGCAACATAAAGATTTGTATGCGATATACTAATGTTCAAGTCATCTTCAGGCAAAGAAGGTTTCCCATTCTTATCATAAACAATATTGGGTTCCTTTCCAAGCAGATGAAGGAGCAAAGCACGTACAGAAAGATATTCCAACCTACGATGAGAGTTAGTCATCGTGGCAATTTTTTCCTCATATATGTTTCTCAATCGAGAAAAAAGAGAAAGCAATTGCTCCTCAGACTCCTCCATCTTCCATACCGCCAAGGTTGTATGGTCGTCTACCTTTCTTTCAAATAGTAACATTCTATTTTTTCCTATCTATCATCTCTTCTGTAAGGAAGATAAATATGACGGTTACGATTAAATAGTAAACCACATCCCTACTATCTATTACACCACGACTCATTGATTCATAGTGAGCATTTATGCCTATAGAAGATATGAAAGTTTCCATTTCACCATTCGTCGCCAATCCCGATATAATATCAAAACCAGTATATAAAAAGAAACATAGAAGAGCTGATACTATAAAAGAAATAATCTGATTATCTGTCAAAGACGAAGCGAACAAACCTATGGCCACATAAATAGCAGCTAAGAAGAACAAGCCAATATAGGACCCCCAAGTTCCTCCTGTGTCAATGTTTCCCATAGGATCACCTAAAAGCCAAACGGACAGAAAGTAGATCAAGGTAGGCAACAAAGAGAAAAGCACAAGCAACAAACCTGCAAAATACTTTGAAAGCACAATGTTTAATTTCGTAATTGGATGAGTCATCAACAATTCAATCGTTCCCGTTTTCTTCTCCTCTGCAAAAAGACGCATTGTAATCGCCGGCACCAAGAAAAGATAGAGCCATGGAGCAAAATAGAAAAGACCATCTATATTTGAATAGCCTGCATCCAAGACGTTATATTCACCTGGGAAGACCCACAAAAACAATCCTGTAAGAATTAAAAAAACTCCAACAACAATATATCCCATTGGGGAAGCAAAGAAATTATTAAACTCTTTTTTTAATAAAGTAAACATTGTAGGTATTTTATTCTATTATTTTCAATGAATAATTCATCATTCGAGGAAAAACTGCTCTGGTTCTTTCCTTTTAAGCGCAACAACAGGTATTCTGTGATTCAATGCACTACTCATCGTTGCCACAGCCAATTCCGGTGTGTTATTTTCCTCACTGAGATGACAAAGAAAGACATGGCGCAAAGAGTCATTCGCATGCATAGAGACCAATTGAGCAGCATCTTTGTTGTTCATATGTCCAACATTGCTTGCCACACGCTGCTTTAGCTCCTCTGGATAATGTCCTGACATCAACATCTGCTCATCATGATTAGATTCCACAATTAAATAATCAGCATCCTTGACGGCACAAATCAATTGAGGTGTTGTATGCCCCACGTCAGTAGCCAGAACCAATTTTTTCCCTTTGTATTCAATGACATAACCTGAATTATCCACAGCATCGTGAGGAACGAAGAAAGAACTTATATGGAAATCCCCCAACTGTATTCTTTCATCATGTTCAAGATATCGTCTATTTATCTTATTCACCTTCTTGTGAATATAATTGGCTTGGTCTATCATAGTAAACACTTTCTTTGTCGTGTATACTGGAATATTCCAACGATTACCAAAGACACTCATCGATTGTGTATGGTCTTTGTGTATATGCGTAATAAACAAGGCTCTCACTTGAGACATATCCACGCCAATGGTTTTTAGATGTTTAGAGATGGCACGAGCACTGATACCAGCATCAATCAAGAAACCATATTGGCCATTACCAATATAGTAACTATTTCCGCTACTACCACTTGCCATACTATATAAAAACCAATCTCCCATTTTACAAAATCATATAGGATTGCAAAGTTAGAAAATTAATCGATGATTACATCATTATACTCTTTGTAACGCAACATTATTTCAGAAACAAATCTTTCGGTTTCTTCACCTCTCAAATACCCATGTCGAACAACCGGGTCGTTAAAGAATTCAGGTTTGGCTTTCATTTTAACAAAGACACTCACATCACTCCATTTATCAGGATTCTTTCCATGTTTTTCAGCCAAGGCCATTGCATCACGCACATGTCCAACGCCTGCATTATAACCTGCTAAAATGAATTTTACTCTTTCCTCTGGGTTCTCAATGTATTTGAACACGTCATCCATAACACACAAATACTTTACAGCAGCCTTTACATTTTGTTCCGGATTTTGAATCTCCGTACTATCAACGCCAAAACGCTGAGCAGTATTTGGCATCAACTGCATCAAACCACTAGCGCCAGCCCATGACTTTGCCTCCGGATTAAACCTCGATTCCTGATAAGCAACAGAAGCCAATAATTTCCAATCCCAAGCTACCACGGAAGCATACTTCTTGAACAACAAATCAAAATCAGATATCTTCTTGGAATTAATGTATTTAGGTGTTCCTTTTGCATAACTTTTATTCTTTTGGAAATACTTGTTATGAAGATATTGCTGGGTAAAATCACCTTGTATTTCACGGAACCAGTTGGATATAGTATCCTTAAGATCCATCGAGCCTTTTCTTACAACCCATGCAGATTGTTGAGAGTGACTCATATCGGTACTGATATCTATGTTGCTATAATAAGTTTTATTAATCAATGCAATATTGTCGTCCGCAACAGTATACATGATCTCCCCCTTAGAAACTTTTTCAATCAGAGTCTCTTCATCCTCCTCGTTAGATACCGTTTGAATCAGAATACCTCCTCCAATTTCATCATCCACCTTTAATAAATGCTTATGGTATTTTGAATTCTCAACAACATAGACTTCAAGTCCTATCAAATCCATAGCCTCTTTTATCATCGAACTCTTTTTCTTATTCTTTTGCTGAACAAGAACCTGTTTTGATTTGAAGGTATGATCTACAAATTCAAATTGTTCCTTTCTTTCATTCGAAATAGTAACAGGATAGGCAATAAGTTGCACCTCTCTATTATTCAGCATTTCAAACATTTGAGCCACATCCCTCGCAGTTGAAACTTTCAAATGAACTTTCAAATGATTTGCCAAACGTTGCGCTAACTCATACTCATACCCCATCTCAGTACCCTTATAATCAAAATAGGATGTAGAACGGGACAAAGTAACAACACGAAGCGTGTCCGACATTAAGATTTGTTCCAAATCCGAATATCGAGCCTCCCTATCGCTACGAGAAACGCATGCGAAAAAAATAGGGATAACGAACCATAACCATTTTAGTCGTTTCATCTATTTTGTGTTTCCATGGTTAGTCACTCTATTAACAAAGATAAAAGATTTTTTTCTAAAACAGGAATTAATTTGACAATTTTTATAAATCTTACAAAAGAATGAGAAAAAACAAACGATGCAATTGCCACACATTTTTTTCAAACACAATAGATTTATCATACGATGATACCCTATTCTTAATTTAAAGTGTTAACTTTGTTTTCAAATTTGAAAGAGAAGGATGAACGCCCAAACAATTATAGATAATATAGGGAATGAAGAAAGTTTTGTATTGTACAAGTTACCCAATACAAATCTTGTTCATTGCATTATAGACCCATCCCCTCTCTCTTTACAGGACATCTCTGAATTGAAGAAGATCCAATCAGGTTTCATCTTCTCTCCATTCTCCACGTCTAAGCATCCCATAATTGTTTTCTTAAAACAAAAGGCTTATACATTTGAAGATAATAATCCTGTAACAAAGGATTCTCATTCATACGATGTTGATTTCAACACGCCTTCTACATCATACACGAATGAATTCAACACATTTTTAAGCAAAATTCAAGAAGGCTGTTTCTCCAAATTAGTCCTTGCCAGAACAAAAGATATTTTCTCTCAACCCGACCTTGTTCAACTATTCACAGAAGCATGTCATTCCTATCCAAACGCAATGGTATACTTATTGAAAAATCCTCATACAGGTGCGTGGTTGGGTGCATCACCAGAAATATTGGTAGAGGGGGAATCTTCTCATCTCCACACTGTTGCCTTGGCTGGCACCATGCTTCAATCGGATCTTCAGTCTTCCGATTGGACAGAGAAGAATAAGGAAGAGCAAAAAATAGTTGCCGACCATGTTCGAGATGCAATCAAACAGTTAGGATCATTAAAGAAGGAAGAGGGGCCCTATACCAGCAATGCAGGACACCTATCCCATCTAAAAAGTGATTTTTATTTTAAATTGGAACAAGAAAAAATACCTAATCTGATTGCCTTATTACATCCAACTCCTGCCACTTGCGGAATACCGCAAAACGAGGCTTTGGATTTTATTCTAAAAACAGAGAAAATAGACCGCTCTTATTATGCCGGCTATTTTGGATGGTATGAACCGGAAAGCACATCTCACCTTTATGTCAATTTAAGATGTCTTCAAAAACTAAACTCATCCACAATTCGTCTTTATGCAGGAGGTGGCATCCTACCTTCTTCAAACATGGAAAACGAATGGCAAGAGACTGAAAACAAACTCAAAACTTTATTACAATTGCCAGAATTAGCCAATCACTAAAATGTACTCATCAAAAAGAAACATACAACAATTGATCTCCCTGATGGAACAACATCAGGTTTTTCATATTGTAATCTCTCCCGGATCCAGGAATATGCCTTTGGCAACTTCCTTTGCCAACCATCCGAAATTCCACTGTCATCCAGTAACTGATGAACGAAGTGCTGGATTCTTTGCCATAGGTCTCTCATTGAGCCTACAACAGACAGTAGCGGTATGCGTCACCTCCGGATCTGCACTACTCAACCTTGCATCTTCCGTTTCGGAAGCCTTTTATCAGCAGATTCCATTACTTGTTATTTCGGCCGACAGACCACTAGCTTGGATTGGGCAAATGGATGGACAAACATTACCGCAAACAGGTGTTTTCGGATCATTGATTAAGAAAGAGGTCTCATTACCGGAACCTACAAACGAGACAGACGAATGGTTCTGTAACAGACTTATCAATGAGGCTATTTTAGAGCTGACTCATCACTCAAAAGGTCCCGTTCATATTAATGTACCTATCACAGAACCTTTCTTTGATTGTTCAGTAAAAGAATTACCAAAAGAAAGAGTAATACGAAGGGATGAGCCATATTCTGATAAATGGAATAATACAAGAAAGGTCTTATTCATCGTTGGTCAACAAACAAAGCAAGAGGCTGAAAAGGTTCAATCTTTACTCGTAGACCTAAATTGTCCCGTTTTTTGCGAACATCTTTCCAATTTGGCCCCCCATTCCAACTTAATCTCCAATGCAGACATAATATTGAATGAGGGTGTAAGTAACGACTACGAACCTGATCTTGTTATCTATTTCGGAGGACATATTGTATCAAAACGAATAAAAAAATGGATTAGAAAAATCAAGCCAAAAGAGTGTTGGAGAATAGATCTGACTGGCGATTGTTCTGATACGTTTCAATGCTTAAACAATATCATAGAGTTACCAACCGAAGCGTTCTTATCATCATTAGAACCAAAGGAACTTGATAACGACTTCCTATCTTTATGGAAGTCAAAGGAACAAAAGGTACCCCAAAGACCTATTGACTTCAACAACTATTCAGCCTTGTATGTAATAAAGCAAGTCATAAAAGGATTACCTGAGCATAGCGCACTAATTCTTTCTAATAGCAGTGCCGTTCGTTATGCGCAACTATTTCCGATCAAGGCAAAAGATGTGATTGTTTCCTGCAACAGGGGAATAAACGGAATTGACGGTTCTCTCTCTGCAGCCGTAGGATTTGCAAACGCACAACCCACAAGGGATTGCTTCTTACTCATAGGTGATTTAAGTTTCTTTTATGACATGAATGGTCTATGGAACACCCACCTTCCATCCAATCTAAAAATCATTTTGATCAACAATGGAGGTGGAGAGATATTCAGAGTATTGCCAGGTCTCGAAAAGACAGAGGCGACAGAAACGTTTGTCATGGCAAGCCATCAAACCGAGGCAAAAGGATGGGTAGAATCTGTTGATGCATGTTACTATTGTGCGAAAGAGAAAGAGTCGGCCGACCATTGTATCGTCCATCTATTCGCAAAAAGTAGCAAGACTACCGTCACTGAATTTTTCACAGATTCTTCCGTAGATGTTACCGAGTATAAAAAAGTATTTCAAAAACAATAACATAAATTAAATTTATGGCACAAAGAGAATGGAAAACAATAAAAGAATACAAAGAGATTCTTTTTGATTTTTATAATGGAATTGCTCGTATCACCATCAACCGTGAACGATATAGAAATGCCTTCACACCAACTACGACTGCTGAAATGAGTGATGCACTAAACATTTGCAGAGAAAAACAAGAAATATGCGTTGTTGTTTTCACAGGTGCAGGCGACAAGGCTTTTTGTAGTGGTGGTGATATGCATGTGAAAGGACATGGTGGCTATATCGATGAAGAAGGAAGACCTCGTTTGTCTGTTCTTGATGTACAAAAGCAAATTCGTTCCATTCCCAAACCCGTCATTGCAGCAGTAAACGGATACGCTATTGGAGGTGGACATGTACTCCATGTAGTATGCGATTTAACGATTGCTTCCGAGAATGCTATTTTCGGACAAACAGGACCAAAGGTTGGTAGTTTCGACGCAGGATTCGGATCCTCATACTTAGCACGAGTGGTAGGACAGAAGAAAGCCCGTGAAATATGGTTCTTATGTCGCCAATACAATGCACAAGAGGCTCTTGACATGGGATTAGTAAACACAGTTGTTCCTTTGGACAAACTAGAGGATGAATATGTTGCATGGTCTGAAAAGATGATGGAATACTCCCCTCTTGCCCTTCGTATGATCAAAAGAGGCCTTAACGCAGAATTGGATGGACAAACCGGCATCCAAGAGTTTGCAGGAGACATGACAATGTTATATTATTGTTTAGATGAAGCCCAAGAAGGAGGTAAAGCATTTTTGGAGAAAAGGAAACCAGACTTCCAAAAATATCCTAAATTTCCAGGATAAATGAAACGAATAGATATTTTTCCGCACAATCTTCTCTTCAAGCAGCCTGCAGGCACCTCCAGAGGAATCTATACAGAGCACAAAATATGGCTTCTTCGAATGACAGATGATCTAATTCCTAACCAATACGGATGGGGAGAGGTTGCACCTTTACCCAAATTAAGTTGCGACGACATTCCTGATTTCGAAGACATGCTATATAAAACCTGTAAAGAGTTTAATGGCAAAATTGATTATAATGCGCTCAAAGAGTACCCTTCCATATTATTTGGATTAGAGTGCGCTTTAGACGACTTCAATGCACACCATTGCCCCCTATACAACACCCCTTTTGCAAAAGGAGAAGAGAGTATTACCATCAACGGTCTTATATGGATGGGATCATACGAAGAGATGAAACACCGTATTGAGGAAAAACTATCCGCAGGATTTCATTGTATCAAAATAAAAATCGGTGCCATCGATTTTGAAAAAGAATATTCTCTCCTATCCCAGATAAGAAGTGATTTCTCCGCAAAAGAGATCACTTTGAGGGTTGATGCAAATGGAGGATTTTCTCCGCAAGAAGCCATGGAGAAATTAGATCGATTAGCTAAGTTTGACATACACTCCATAGAACAACCTATTAAGGCTGGACAATGGTCTACAATGGCTGATTTATGCAAGAATACGCCATTACCCATTGCATTAGACGAAGAGTTGATTGGAGTGAACCAAACCGCAAAAAAAGAGCAATTGTTAGACACCATAAAGCCTCAATACATCATACTAAAACCTACGCTTCACGGAGGAAAACACGGCAGTGAAGAATGGATTGATTTAGCAAAGGAAAGAGGTATTGGATATTGGATCACCTCTGCATTAGAATCAAACATTGGTCTGATGCACATTGCCCAATGGGCATCTCAATTCCATCTAACAATTCCACAAGGATTAGGTACAGGCGGACTCTATGTGAACAATATAGAAACACCGTTAAAATTATCAGGAGAAAACTTATGGTATATTCCGGATGAAAAGTTTACAAGATTTCCTATCGGATTGGAACAATCCATCTGACACCATAGATGTTCAATCTTCAGGGTCCACTGGAACACCCAAAGTGTTTCAAATGGAAAAGAAGCGCATGTTAGCCAGTGCCAAGATGACTTGCGACTTTCTCCAACTAAAACCAGGTGATTCGGCTCTGTTATGTATGTCACTCGACCATATAGGGGCACAAATGATGGTTGTTCGTTGCATTGAAAGAGATCTAAGACTAATAGAAGTTCCTGCAACAGGACATCCTCTATCCTCCGTTTCAGAAAAGATCGATTTTGCTGCCATGGTTCCCATTCAAGTATACAATTCCCTTCAAATAGCAGAAGAGAAAGAGAAACTAAAAGGGATAAAACACCTCATCATAGGCGGAGGTTCCATCGACGAAAAGATGGAGAAAGAATTACAACAGTTTCCTAATTCCATTTGGTCTACCTACGGAATGACCGAAACTCTATCCCATGTTGCCTTACGAAAAATAAATGGAAAGGATGCTTCATATTGGTATAAACCATTTGATGGAGTTAGAATATGGGCGAATGAAGAAAACTGTCTATGTATCCACGCACCTTACGTTTGTGAAGAGGAACTGACCACAAACGACATCGTTGAAATCAACGAAATAGGGCTATTTAAAGTGATCGGAAGAAAAGACAATGTCATCAATAGCGGTGGAATTAAAATTCAAATAGAAAAGGTGGAAAATGCCATAAAAGCATTGGGAGAAAAAGAGTTTGCCATAGGCAACTGTCCTGACGAGAAATTTGGTCAAATTATTGTATTACTAACGACCAATAGAGATCTTCCTTCTCTAAAAGAGAAACTGAAAGCGCTCCCAAAATACTGGCAACCCAAGGCAATTATAAACACAGATAATATTCCACTGACAGAAACGGGAAAGATTGCAAGAACAGCTGTCCAAGAGTTGATAAACCAATCTATGAAGAAATGAAGATCATCAAAAACAAAATACTACCTATCGAGGGATTTAAGGCAATAAATCTTCTCGGAGTATTATTCGTAAGGAAAGAGTTCAACTTAACGAAAGTTGATCTGAACCATGAGCGCATCCATACAAGACAGATGCTTGAAATGTTAATCATCCCCTTCTATCTTTTCTACTTGACAGAATGGCTTATAAAACTCTGTTACTACAAAAACAGTTTTAAAGCCTATAAAAACATTTCTTTTGAAAGAGAAGCCTATTTTCACGAAAATAATCTAAACTATTTAAGGAAAAGGAACTTATACGAATGGATAAAACTCATTCGAATGTAGTCGGTTCAAGCACCCAAAATGTAATTACAACTGTAGGCAGGAGCAACAAAGTAGATATATATCAACAAAGAATACATATTAAGACAAATAGTTTTCAACAATATTAATAGAAAACGAGGATTCAAGGGGTTTAGGGGTTAAGATTATTATATATTTGCATAAAATTGTAGATTTAGGAAAGCAACTATAAAGATTATGGATACAACAAGTTATTCACAAGGAGTAAAAGAAGTGCTAATGTTTAGCCGGGAAGAAGCGATACGCCTCGGTAACAACTATATTGGTCCAGAACATCTTTTATTGGGCATTCTTCGAGGAGGGGAAGGTCTAGCCATTGATATATTAAAACATTTACAAGTAGATTTAAAATATGTAAAAGATACGTTAGACGACAAATTAAGTTCTGATGCATCTGCGATTTCATCCTCAACAAATGAAATTCCTCTTATCAAGTCTACAGAGAAGATTCTTAAATTAATGGCACTAGAAGCAAGACTATACAAAAGTCAGATATTAGAGACAGAACACCTTCTTCTTGCCATAATGAAAGATAATGCAAACATAGCAGCGCAAGTACTTCTAAGCGAAAATGTAACATACAAAAGCATTCAAAATTATATTTTGTCTCAAAAAACCAACTCAGCAACGAATCCTCAAAATATTTTTGTAGACGAGAGCGATTCAAAACCGGAAGAAGCCAACAACCCAAATTCTTCAAGCATCTCGACTGAGAACAAAATAGGATCTGCAACACCTGTATTAGATAGTTTTGGAACCAATCTTACCAAAGCTGCAGAGAACGGCTGGCTTGATCCTGTTGTTGGACGAGAAAAGGAAATCGAACGCGTTTCTCAAATCTTAAGTCGTAGGAAGAAGAATAATCCGGTCTTGATTGGAGAGCCAGGAGTTGGAAAGTCTGCCATTGTCGAAGGACTAGCCCAACGAATTGTAGACCGCAAGGTTTCTCATGTGCTATTCAACAAGAAAATCATTTCTTTGGATATGGCATCTGTTGTTGCAGGAACAAAATATCGTGGTCAATTTGAGGAGAGAATCAAATCCATCATCAACGAGTTGAAGAAAAACAAAGATGTAATCCTTTTCATTGATGAAATTCATACTATTGTGGGTGCAGGTTCATCTCCAGGATCGCTTGATGCTGCCAACATTTTAAAACCAGCTCTTGCGCGTGGCGATATCCAATGTATCGGAGCAACCACCCTTAATGAGTATAGAGAACATATCGAAAAAGATGGCGCTCTGGAAAGAAGATTCCAAAAGGTTCTTGTGGAACCAACCACAGCAGAAGAGACACTTCAGATCTTAAAGAACATCAAGAGTAGATATGAAGATCATCACTATGTTTCATACACGGATGAAGCATTAAGTGCTTGTGTCAAATACACAGAACGATACATCTCCGACCGTGCATTCCCAGACAAGGCTATCGACGCCCTTGACGAATCGGGTGCACGCACACACATTTCCAATGTTGCCATTCCTCAAAACATCTCTGAGTTGGAGAATAAACGATTGGAATTAAAAGAAGCAAAGGAGAAGGCAGTAAACGAACAAGACTTCGAATTAGCCGCCAACTATCGCGACCAAGAGAAGCAATGCATCCAAGAGATAGAAAATGCCAAAAACGAATGGCAAAACAAGATGAAAGAGGAGCGCTTGGTTGTTGATGAAGAACAAGTACGAAATGTCATATCAATGATGTCTGGTGTACCTATCCAAAATATCGCAAAAGAAGAGAGTTTGAAATTGGTTTCAATGAAGAGCACTCTCGTAGGAAAGGTAATCGGACAAGACGATGCGGTAGAGAAGATTGTCAAATCCATCCAGCGCAGTCGAATCGGATTGAAAGATCCAAACCGACCTATCGGATCATTTATCTTTGTAGGTCCAACAGGCGTTGGTAAGACTTACTTGGCAAAGATGCTAGCCAAAGAGATGTTCGACTCTGCAGATGCGCTTATCAGAATTGACATGAGCGAATATATGGAGAAGTTCTCCGTATCAAGATTGATAGGAGCACCTCCAGGATATGTTGGTTACGAAGAGGGAGGACAACTCACCGAACGAGTAAGAAGGAAACCTTACTCCATCATTCTATTGGATGAGATCGAAAAGGCACACGCAGATGTGTTCAATCTTCTATTACAAGTATTGGATGAAGGTCGCCTAACAGATAGTTTAGGTCGTCAAGTGGACTTTAAGAACACTATCATCATCATGACTTCTAATGTAGGAACACGTCAACTTAAAGACTTCGGGAAAGGTGTTGGTTTCTCAACCACTGTCAATTTAGAAGACAAGGAGTTTGCTCACGGAGTTATACATAAGGCTCTAAACAAAACATTCTCTCCTGAATTCCTAAACCGTATTGACGACATCATTATGTTCGATCAACTACAAAAAGAGTCTATATTCAAAATCATAGATTTGGAATTAAAGGGAGTATACGATAGAATTGAAAAGATGGGCTACCACCTATCGTTGACAGATAAGGCTAAAAACTACATATCAGAACAAGGTTACGACATTCAATTTGGAGCAAGACCATTGAAACGTGCCATTCAAAAGTACGTAGAAGACGAAGTGGCAGAGGTTCTTTTAGCTAATGCTGCAAAGGTGGGAGACACCATCACAATCGATTTCAACGAAGAGGAAAAGAAAATAGTATGCAAGAACTAACAACTTCCACAAAATCAGGAAAGGCTGCCCTTTTGAAGTGCCCCCCGGAGAGTTGGACAGATTAACAAATAAGTTAATTTTTATGAAAGAATGGGCTCGGGGCAAGAGATTGATTGATCACACCCACCTCTGGGAATCTCTGTGCCGATTCCAAATCGTCTGTAGGGATTGCCTCTGTAAAGGTCGTATACTATACGATTATCTGTGGACCCACACCTTTTGTAGGTATGATTCGCAACTGTCTTTGTCGAATAGTATGATGTCTGCGTTAAGCCCCCTCTGTTACGATTCCAATACAAATACTAACGCCCGTTTTTTCGCACTTTGTTCGACCGAAGTGATCGATTGGACCTAACTCCAACCAACAATGGTTTAGCGGAGGAATTACGGTCCTCCATTTGTTCCTTACTCTTGTTTCGCTTTCGATAGATGTGGGATTTGGGATCTGGTATTGGTTCTTTAAAGATAGAATCGGGGAGTAATTCCGCCATTGTTTCGGCATAGCGTTTACCTAATTCCCTGTAGCTTGTATTGGAGAAATGTATTGAATCTCCTTTCCCTTCTAATCCTCTTGCCGATACAATATGAGAGGTTGGGATGCTGTCGGGTACTTTTGCGATTTTATCGTTCAATGCAGCGAATCTACTATCGTGTGGTGTTTCTCCTATTATAAGAGGAACAGTGTCGCTACTCAACTCTAGGTCGTGAAGAATATACAAAACGAACAACTAATTGGTGTTTCCTTTTTCTTTGAATTTTTGAACCAACCAACAACTCTCCCACTCTTCATCGACCCGAAACCAATCTTTCAAAAAAGCGGACTTAGAATACTCTAAAGAAGAGAATAAGGCAAGCGACGCCCAATTACTCTCACCTATATATGCATAAAGCTGATGTAAATTCAGAAAATGGAAAGCATAGTGTTCCAAAAGCAACAATGCCTCTTTGGCATAACCTTTTTGTCTATAATCCTTATCAATCAATACCGCAACCTCTGCTCTTTCGTAACGAGGTTCGTAATCAAAGAGATCCACGCAACCAATCGTCGTATTCGGTTCGGCATTCAACACTACCATCAAACGAAGTTGACGCAATGCATAGATATCACCAGCTGTTTTAATGTATTCTTCAAGATGATACTTGGAATAAGGAGCAATAGTGCTACAATTATTCCACATTGTAGCATCGTTCTCCCATCTATAAAGATGGTCTGCATCGCCAGGTTCAACAGCCCTTAACGATATTGAATCTCCTCTGAATGTCATTAGCGAATTCTATCTAAAGAACGAATCAAAGCTTCATCCTTACCAATAGCACGAATTGCAAGATAAGTCAAAAGCATATTGATCAAAGGGAATACGATAGGCAAATAATAATGGATGGAGAAATCCACATTCAATTCTGCGGATAACCTTTCTGAAGAAGACCAAGCAAAAAGGAAGAACAATGGATAAAATCCCAAATTCAACAAAATACTTAGTGTATTAAAACGCATTTGAAAGATTCGATTCTTGTATAACCCAATTCCGACAATATTACATAAAAGAACAACAATTTCCAATGCAAGCAACGCTGCAGATATTGCATACCAACTTGAAGTCACAACACCATCGACCTCAACAGACTCTCTTAGTCCTATAACTTTATACACATATTCATTTAATAAGACACCCTCAGAATTTGATCCAACGAAATCAAGTCCCGCAAAAGGAATAAAAAATAGCAATGACGATAACACGAAAGTTATCAGTAGGTAAACAGTTTGTATTCTTTGCAACATAACAAAAATTATTTAGTAGCAGTCTTTTCCCTGCTTTTATTTAAAAAATCAACCATGAAAATTTCAAGATGATTTGACCCAAATGCCCAACATCTCACTTGCAAAATTAAGAAAAAAAAGGCACAAAAGGTAAGCAAAACACTTTCTTTACTTTCTTTTTGTAATAATTATATTTTTATATAAATTTGCAAATTGAAAAATTAGGTGGAGTAGATTTAATAACCATCTATAATTCAAAGTTTTACAGAAAAAGAACTATAATTTAAAATAAAAAAATGAATCAAGTATCCGATCGTTTAGCAGCGTTATCACCGTCAGCAACGCTTGCTATGTCGCAAAAAAGCCAAGAATTGAAGGCTCAGGGCGTAGATGTTATTAACCTAAGTGTGGGAGAACCAGACTTCAACACACCTGACCACATTAAGGCTGCTGCACAAAAAGCAATTAGCGACAATTTCTCTTTCTATTCTCCAGTGCCAGGCTTTATGCCATTAAGAAAAGCCATTGCAGAAAAATTGAAGAAAGAGAACGGATTGGATTACGAGCCAAGTCAAATCGTCACTTCTGGTGGAGCAAAGCAATCTGTATGTAATGCAATTCTTTGCTTGGTTAACAAAGGAGACGAGGTGATTGTACCTGCACCATACTGGGTAAGTTACATCGAAATGGTGAAATTAGCAGAAGGAACAAATGTAGTTGTAAAGGCAGGCATGGAGCAAAACTTCAAAATCACTCCTGCTCAACTAGAGGCTGCTATCACTCCAAAGACTAAAGCATTGATTCTTTGTTCACCTTCAAACCCAACGGGAAGTGTATATTCGAAAGCTGAGTTGAAGGGTTTGGTAGATGTATTGGTAAAGCATCCAAATGTATATGTGATTGCAGACGAAATCTACGAGCACATTAACTATATCGGAAAACACGAGAGCATCGCTCAATTCCCTGAAATCAAAGATCGCGTTGTAATCATCAATGGTGTATCTAAGGGATATGCAATGACTGGATGGCGTTTAGGATGGATTGCTGCTCCTGAATGGATTGCAAAGGCTTGCAATAAGCTACAAGGTCAATACACTTCAGGTTGTTGTTCTATCACACAAAAAGCTGCTGAGGCTGCGTATACAGGTGACCAATCTTGCGTAGAGACAATGCGTCAAGCATTTGAGCGTAGACGTGACCTTGTCGTAAGCATGATTGAGAACATTCCAGGTCTTAAGATGAACAGCAAGCCAGATGGAGCATTCTATGTGTTCCCTGAGTGTAAATCCTTCTTCGGAAAGAAGACTCCTAAGGGTGATGTTATCAATTCTGCTTCAGACTTGGCAATGTATCTTCTTGTTGAAGGACATGTGGCAAGTGTGGGTGGAGAATCTTTTGGTGATCCAGATTGCATCCGTATGTCATATGCAACATCAGAAGAGAACTTGAAGGAAGCGTTCACTCGCATCAAAAACGCATTGGCTGTTTTGAAATAAGAGAAACAACTCAAAATAAAGAAGGGTGAACTGCAATGAGGTTCACCCTTTATTTTTTCAAGTGTACAATATAACGCAGTTGAACTCGTTTACTAATCATGAAATACACACTTATATTATTAACCTTCTTAACAACTCTATTACCTTTAAAAAACACGAATGCACAACAATTGATTATCAATGAGGTTATGCACTCTAATGTAAACGGGGTAATGGATGAACTCAATGAATTCCCTGATTCATGGGTGGAAATCTATAACACCTCTGAAGAGTTCATTAAAACAGAGGGACTGTATATAGGTGTTTCAGAAGATATAACAAAAGCATATAGGATCTGCGATACGACCCAAATTCCTCCTTATGGTTTTTACACAATTTATTGTGATGAGGAAGAAATAGGCAAACACACACATTTTAGAATCGATTCAGAGGAAGAAACCACATTATACCTTTTCGGCAAAGACAGCAGTCTAATCGAGAAAATACAAATACCTGCTATGTTAGCCCCAGATATTTCGTATGGTCGCGAATGGCATAAGGTATCGATCGATAATGATTCTGTATTAACCATTCCTAGTGAAACTTGGGGTTATCTACGAACATCTTCAATCAATGCACCCAATGACAGTGTATCTTCTCAATTGCTGTTGGGGAACGCTAAATTTTCTCAAAAAGGAGGACTTTTTAAGGATCCCTTCTTTCTAAGTATCAAAACCGACAAAGACGCCCCAAATAACACAATAATTCGATACACAACCAATGGAAGTGAACCTAATGAAACCAGTCCTATTTTCCAGGATTCCATTCTGATTGATCACACAACAATAATAAGAGCTAAACAATTCGCAGAAGGATGGCATTCTCCTCTTTCTAAAACTCATTCTTACATATTTCATGGCAGAGATGTAACACTCCCTGTCATCTCCATCACAACAGATAGTGCTAATTTATATGACGATGAGACAGGAATTTATACAGAAGGAACATTTGGAAACAATCATCCTGATTTTGAATCTGAAATTCCTTCTATCGGAAACTATAACTATCTATTCAATTGGAAAAGACCTTGCAACTTTGAATATTTCGATATAAACAATCGTGATTCAGAGGAAGCTGTTATCAACCAAATATGTGAAATGAGAATCGGAGGGAACACAAGCCGTTTCAATCCTCTAAAGTCTCTCGTTTTATATGCAAACAAAAGATTCGGAAAAAAAAGATTCTCTTATCCATTCTGGAAAGAGAAACCTAACATCGATAAGTTTAAAACTATTTATTTAAGAAATGCCGGACAGGACTTCATACCTCTCCCTTATATGAAAGATTACTATGCGCAAAGCACCCTTGGTCCTCATGTAGACCTAGATTGGAGTCCAGCCCAACCAACCATAATACTCCTCAATGGCCAATATTACGGGATAATAAATCTAAGGGAGCATAGTAAGAAAAACTACATTTGGAGCAACTACAATCATTTAGAAAACATTGATTACATACAAAACTACTATCAAGTAGAAACAGGAGATGACAAAGAATGGAATAGTTTCTTTTCCGATATGGCAAGTGATTCAAAAGTTAAAACGATATCAGATTTAGAGAGTAAAATGGATGTTAATGAATGTATAAACTATTATGTTATGAACATCTATTTTGCCAACAAAGATTTTCCAATTAACAACTATATAACATGGAGAGAAAAAACTCCACAAGGTCGTTGGAGATGGATCGCAAAAGATATGGATATAACATCAGGATACGGGGATCCTGAGGAAAACCACAACTACCCTTCATTAAATTACAACACTAGAATAGAACCTTTCGAAGATACTCCAACAAACCCCAAAACAGCTTGTAGAATATTCAACAAACTATTAAACATTCCTGAATCAAAAGGAAAATTCATTGAATGTTTTTCCGTTTACATGGGAACGTTTTTAACTTCAAAACAAAATATAGAAAGATTAGACAGTCTTAACAATAACATTAGGTATGAAATGCCATATTTCTGTGGCCTATACAATGTTGACATGTCCATATGGGAAATTTTCACAGAAAGAATGAGAGTATGGAATGAGAAAAGGACTGACTTTATGTACCATCACCTACAAGACTTCTTCAACCTTGGAGATACTACATCTTTAACAATAAACTGTCTAAGTCCAAAACAAATATACTTCAACAACATAAAAGTAGAAAACAACTTATTCGAAGGAAAGTACTTTCAAGAAAGGAAGTTTTACATTTCAAGAGACTCGGCTGACTTCGTATACAAAGGTGATACATTTCAAATCACAAAAAAAGATTCTCTCTCAACCAATTCTTATTGGATTGTCAAATACACACTCAACGACTCGACAATTAGAGAAGTACACAGAGGCAACTCATTATTGTTTCAAATTCCTCATCACGCAAAGAACGTCTACATAACAGATACAATCATTTCAACTCCATTGTTTGAGGAGCTACCTCCACTAACCTATTCTATCTCAGACACATCATGTTTCTTCGATGTAAAAGACAGATTGGATTCTTTTCCACACATTACCAATAACCTTGGAGACACCATAAAAGGAGCTCTTGTCCAACATGAAATACCAATTGGCAAGGGAAAACTCCAATGGATTTTCACAGACCTTCTTGAAGATACCTTGAGCTTCTTCCAACCTATCGAAATCATAGATGCTTACACTCCTTCTCCTACAAATTGCAACAATATGGATACCCTATGGTTTGATATTACTCACCAAACTTGTCATGTATACCCAAACGAATTGGACATACCTATACCTACCGCAATAGACAATTGTGGTATCATAATAGAAGGAGAACTTACTACCGAAGAATATTTCTCATTTGGGCAAAATCATGCAACCTGGCGATTTACAGATGCGGCAGGAAACGAACAGACCTGTCCTCAAACCATAATATTAAAAGATAAATGTGCACCTTCATTCGAAAAGTGCTACAACATGGATACCATATCTTACGAGATATTGACACCAGACTGTGAAGTCGCTCTTTCTGAGATATCAATACCAACCCCACTAGCATACGACAATTGCGACTTAATTATCTCTGGACAAATGTCTGTCTACAACGATTACATTAACATAGGAAACGATTCCATCGTTTGGGTTTTCTCGGATTCAGCAGGTAACACAACCACTTGCAAACAAACAATCGTCGTTTATGACAGATATGCACCAGCATACGACAAATGTAACAACATGGACACAGTTAAATATGAAATATTATCGTTAGACTGTGCTGCAAAAATTACCGACATGCCTATTTCAACCCCATTGGCATACGATAACTGTGACAAGGTCATTTTAGGAAAAATGGTCGCTAACGAAAAAATAAAAATTGGTAGCGATTCCATATTCTGGATTTTTTCCGATCCTTATGGAAATAGCACAACCTGCAAACAAACCATTATTGTTTTAGACAAAAGTGCACCATTCATGGAAGAGTGTGACAAACTTCCAACCATCCATTATGAGTTAACAGAGGATCTGTGCAATGTTCCAAACGAAAAGGTCTCCATACCAACATTAAAAGCCATAGATAATTGCGAAACTACAATATATGGATCAATCGAATACCTTCCAAGCGAATTCAATATTGGCTCAACCTTTATCCAATGGATATTCAAAGATAGCTCGAACAATAGCACAACATGTATGCAAGAGATCTTTGTAGAGGATAAATTTGCGCCTATTGTAAATTGTGACCATGTAGTAGATTTATCTTATCTTCTCCCCGTCAACGCAAACGAGATTAGATCAACAGAAATAGCAATACCTACTCCATTCGCAACTGATAATTGTGGAGTAATTGTTCTTGGAGAGGCCACTCTTCCTGAATATTTTCCAATCGGAACGTCCTCTATTGTATGGACCTTTACAGACGACAATAACAACATAAGTTATTGTGAACAAAAAATAATAACATTCAAACAATTTGAATTAAGAATCCATCCAAATCCAACAAATGATGTATTAACCATTGCCGGTTTAGAACTAGGAGAAAGCATTACTCTATATAACACAATAGGGAATATAGTATTAGAAACCAATTCTACTGGGAATCCGACTCTCATAGATTTAAGCAGATTCTCCAATGGATTGTATATCGTAAAAGTAAGAGGGGAATTTTTCAAAATCTTATTAAATAAAAAATAATAGGTTTAACTCTTTTTCTTATTTTTGCAATAGTAGTTAATTAACATAGCATACACAATATTAACAGAGAACGGAAATAAAATGGAAAACTTTAATTTTTACAGTCCAACCGAATTTGTGTTCGGAAAGGAAAGAGAAAACGAATGTGGTAAATATGTGAAGAAACATGGAGGTTCCAAGGTATTGCTTCACTATGGATCATCATCAGCAAAAAAATCCGGTTTATTAGATCGAGTAATCAACTCACTAAAGGCTGAAAATATTTCTTATGTAGAATTGGGTGGTGTTCATCCCAATCCTCTTGACACATTGGTATACCAAGGCATCAACATTTGCAAAAAAGAGAATGTTGATTTCATTTTAGCAGTTGGTGGAGGTTCAGCTATCGACTCAGCCAAGGCAATTGCCATGGGCGTTGTTTACGACGGTGATTTTTGGGATTTTTATAGTGGGAAACAAAGAGCAAAGAAAGCCCTTCCAATTGGAACTGTACTTACAATTGCAGCAGCAGGTAGTGAAGGTTCTGGCGACTCTGTCATCACAAAGAAAGAGGGAATGCAAAAAAGAGGTGCAGGAGGAGATTGCATTCGTCCTAAATTCTCTATTCTAAACCCACAACTTACTTGTACCCTACCAGCTTACCAAACAGCATGCGGTGCAACCGACATCATGGCCCATACCTTTGAAAGATATTTCACTAACACAAAAGAAGTGGAAATCACAGACAGACTATGTGAAGGCATCCTATTAACCATGATCAAAGAGGTTCCAAGAGTAATCGCAGACCCTAATAACTACGAAGCAAGAGCCAATATAATGTGGGCAGGAATGGTATGTCATAACAATATCGTAGGTGTTGGTCGAGAGCAAGACTGGAATAGTCACGGCATCGAGCATGAATTGTCAGGTCTTTATGACTGCGCACATGGTGCAGGACTTGCCGTTATCATGCCTTCTTGGATGGAATATGTGATGGAACATGATGTGATGCGATTTGCACAAGTAGCCACACGAGTATGGGGATGCGAAATGAACTTTGCACAACCAGAAGAAACTGCAAAGGAAGGTATCAAAAAATTCAGACAATTCCTTCATAGCATAGGAATGCCTATCAACTTCAAAGAGTTGGGTGCAAAAGAAGAAGACATTCCACACCTTGTTAAATCATTTGGCATTGGTGATGGAGAAACTGGAGGATTCGTCCACCTAAAAGCAAAAGACATCGAAAACATCTATAAGATTGCAGCTCATGCAACAATCTAGAAAAGCATAGAACAAATTTAAGAGGGAAATTCCGGGTATGTCACGGCTCTTTCATTTACCCCTATAATAAAGCGCACAACTCCCCCTACCCATAATTAATGGGAAACTGCGATTTTCAAATAATTGAAACACAACAAGTTGACATTTCAAGAAAAGGCTATTTTTTCTATTTTAGGGCTAT
>JAZRXL010000059.1:0-6894 GCA_045600225.1 Paludibacteraceae bacterium | reverse complement strand
CTACGGCACAACATGACGTGGGTGATGGCTATTTTGTCAATGTACATAGCAATACCATAACCAAGAAGCGCCAACTTGAAAGAATCTTCAAGGCATTCAATTTGAGTTGGAAAGTCGAAATTGTAGAATCTAATAAGCATGAACCAGAACCATGAAGCCCATTGAAGAATTGGATTTGCTATTAACGCTTATACGCAAATATGACCTTCGGCGGATTTTTGTGATGTACATGAAAAATTCTTGATTATTATTACTTTTCTAATCCTTTTAATCCCGTCATCAGCTTTCCGAGCTCTGAGTAAGTATAGTCCCTGGCACTTGCTAGCTTCTCATCCATCGAATGTTCTGCATTGGCGATAGCAGATTGCAATGAACCGCCATTGCGTTCAAAGTATGAGTGCAAGCCCTTGCATTTGATGAAGAACTCAGCTGTCTTGCGGTATTCCACATTCTGGTTCAAGTCCTTCAACAATGATTCCTGGTCGGTATAAGCACGTGAAGTGTATCGGAAGTAGTACAGGAAGAACAACTCCGTACAACGGTGAGTCTCGAAGAACTTCACCTCACAATACAATCCTTTCTTGGGCTTATTTATTGGTTGGGCATACTTTTTCTTCAATCGCTCGTATTGCGAGCGCTCAGGTTCTCGATCCTTGGTGTCCATATCAATGATGCAGAAGATGCGATTGAAGCCCATGGCTACACCCTCAGCTATCTTGGCATCCAAGTCCTTAATGTTTGTATGCTTTGGGTAGTCAGGTTTGATAGTCAATCCCTTAAATACATCGCACAACGACTTGAAATAGTAGAATTCCGTTGGACCTTCTCCGAGAATTAACGCTGCGTTTCTGAGTTTTCCCATGTTATTCATCCAGATTTACGAAGATAGAACCTAACTCTGGCTTAGCACCTAAACGTCCGATGCGATACGAATTGTAAAGCGACAGGTTCTTGTGCAGACCATACGAATCGCCACGGTTATACTCAGAACTTGCTGTTTCTCTGTTTTTCTCGACGAACCACACTACACCTCTGTTGTCATTTATCAGGTCTTGCTGTAGCAATGCCGTTTCCTGACTAGTGATAATCAACTGCGACTTCTCCGAGTTAAACAAGAATACATTCAAGTAATAGAAAAGAAGGTCATAATGCAGGTCTTCCCCCAACTCATCCAGATAATATACATGATCACCCGTAATCAAATCATACAGCACATCCAAGATTCTTATATACTTAAGCGTACCCTTTGATTGCCATCCCAAAGGTATGTCAAAGTTGCCAGAATCTGAGTGATTCACAAAATCCACGGAGTCGGTTGTAGGTCTCAATAAAGCTTCCTTCATGTCATCAGGAATGCTCTCACGCAGAACTCGCTCACGAAAATCCAGAGGAATGAATCTGTCCTCCTGAACAGGTTTGAAGTCGATGATATTCAGGTCTGCTTTCTGAAGCATTTGATTAAAGAACTTTCTCTTCTTATCATCTTTATATGCATCCTTTAGAATTTCGACAAGACCCTTTTCTTTGTCACTGTCGCCATCTACATCGTGATAGTTCTCCATCACCCAGCCATGCAGCTTATTGAATGGCATAATATCCTCTGTCAGTGCCATTTTCCGACAGACAGCCAATACACTATGGTTGTTCAAGGTGTTCTCACGAATTGTCTGCTGAGTCTTCTGCTGTAATTTCAATGTCGAACCGAACTTTATCTCTGCCTGTACATTCTCGTTCACAAATGTACGTTCATAGAAAAGTGCCCTTGAATTATTTGGATAGTAATTCAAAGTCTCTGCAAGGATAAATCGATTATTGAATTTTACATCATAATCATACCTCACCCCATGGGCATAGAACGACACATGCATCTCTGTAGGCTCCTCTTTGGTCAAGGCAAACGGCATAAATCCATTTATATGCTTGTTCGCATCCGATTTTGGCAATACCAAAAGACGGAACACTTCATTTAATGCAATCAGCATATTCGACTTGCCAGAAGCATTCGAACCGTACAGAATGCCCAACTTATAGACAAAGACTCCTTCCGTAACCTCAGTCACCAGTTCCGATGCCGGACCTTTGGCCAGGAAATTAATCTCTTGTCTGTCTCGGATGGACAAATAATTCTTAACCCAAAATTCTCTTATCATGGCTTGTATTAAAATTCTTATTATACATTTATGTAAATTTGCTACAAAAATAAGTATTTTATTTTATACACACAAATAATATGGCGTATTTCTGTAGTAAACCTACGATATTTAACATTGTTTTGCTTGATACGCAATGCAAACATAACTTTTTGTGCTCCGCTTTCAATAAAAAATTAAACAAACACCTTATAGATTTGTGCCAATGAAAATAATAATTTTTGCACAAAACAATACTCTGTTAATTTATAATTCAAATTGCATTTAACTCTCTAAAAATAAATGAGTTGTATTAACAATTTACAACTAAATAGAATTGGTCAAGTCGCTGAAAATCACTAACTTTATAGTGTACTAAGCTATAAAAAAGTTATGACCATTTCAGACTCGCTTGACCAATATGCGGATATCTGCAGAGATGCCATTAAGAAATCTTCTGCGAAGTTAAACAAAAGTTTCGAGAAACTCGTCGTTGAGATACTGTTATTATACATGATTATCCCAAGAAAGATAAATTTCACCCAGATGGAGCGGTATGGCAGCCACTGCGAGCAGACCTACCGCAGCAACTTCAACCGTAAGAGGGCGGAGTGTATCAACTGGCTTTCGTTTAACCTGTCACTTGCCAGACGCTCGCTCGACATGAATGGACTTCTGGCTATATCCATTGATCCGTGTTACATCAGCAAAGCTGGCAAGAAGACAGCGCATATTGGTACGTTCTGGTCGGGATGTGCCGGTGCCATGAAGCATGGACTTGAGATCATGGGTCTCGGGCTTGTTGACGTCATGGCAAACACCTGCATGATGCTTCGTGCTCATCAGACGCCAGGCATGTCAGAGCTCAGGCAGAGGAACAGGACTCTTGTACTGCATTACATCGGAGTCATCAAACGATACAGTAAGGAACTCATCAAAGTGACTGACATAGTGGTTGCTGACGCTTATTTCTCCACATCTACATTCGTGGATGGCATTGCTGAATTCGGATTCCACCTTGTAAGCCGTTTCCGTGACAATGCAGATTTGAGATATATCTATGAAGGTCCCAGAACCGGCAAGAGAGGACGACCGAAGCTTATCGACGGAAAGATCAACTACGAGAAGCTTGACTACTCCCGTATGGAGAGACTCCATATGGAGGGACTGGAAGGCAAGGCTTACACGCTGCTCGCATACTCCAAGGCAATGAAGAGGAAAGTGCGGCTTGTCATATGGATAATGCCAAACAAGAAGCACAAGCTTTTCTTCTCAACTAAACTCACAATGACTGGCGAGGAAGTTCTAAGGACTTACAGATCCAGATTCCAGATAGAGTTCTGTTACCGCGATGCAAAGCAGTTTGTCGGGCTCACACATTGTCAGGCAAGGCACACGCGGCAGATGGACTTCTCATACAACGCTTCCTTCTCCGCACTCAACGTGGCGAAGGTCATGATGAAGGAGAATGAACAGCCATATTCTATGGCTTCATTTAAGTCTCTGATGTTCAACTCGTACTACACGAAAAGAATTTTTGACGTGTCCCGCATACGACCGAACCAAACTTTAATTAGTAAGATTGTCAAAGAACTCTTTGGCTGGCAGCGGAAAACTGCTTAAGCCGACATATTAATTTTTAACGAACTATTGACAAAATGTACAGCTATAGATATACATAACAGATTTATGATTTCTCTATTCTATCGTATGTAGGTAATCATATGCAAACATCTGCAAATAAAAATCATACTCGCTTTAAGTATGATTCCTAAACAAGTATAAATAACTGGTATTGAGCAATAAAAAGTAGTACAACGATAAAGAATAATACGTACCTTTGCACCACGATTCAGCAAAAACCAATAAATAATTATATGCATAGAAACAGTATCATACTCCCAGCGAAGCATGTCACACATGCCAAACTGTTCATCGTTGCAGTACTTGTATCTGTCAGCGTTATCATCTACCTGTTTTCAATTCTCGCAGCAAGAAGAATCTTTGCTGCCAGTGACCTAATCCCATACACCACTCTGCAATGGTCAATCTTCGCTCTTGCAGAAATGTTCTTCGTACTCTTCATGATGACGTTCGTCCAGATAGGCGAGTTCTGGGATAGAAAATCTGGCAAGAAGATTCCTGAGGCAGAACCCGTAATACCGATTCAAGTACAGGCAGCAGATCCCGACCTTTATGTCAGACGTGCCGAGGAAGTCCGAGTTAAGACAGAGGCAGAACGCCAGCAGAAGAGAGTAGAGATCATGAACTATGTAAACTATGTAGTGCCTACGATACTGAAAGAGGAGGATATTCCGGTATTCTGTCTCGAGATAGAGGGATGGCTTGACGATGCCTGCTACAATCCTATCGGTCGTAACTGGAAATGGAGAGAGGATGCAAAGGTCAAGGTAAAGCATCTTGACCTACGCCATCTTATTTGGAATATAGCCATACGCATGGGAATGAGCGACGGCTATAACACGATGGTGTGCGCATGCTTCTTAAAGAAGATGTTCCCTGATCTATGCAAGGATGTCAAGGACACTACACTCAGCCAGTGTCTGACAGCAGATGCTAACAAGGGCAATATCGTTCTTGACAAGCCAGAGTCAAACAGCTACGCCTTCCACTACGACAAGGAAGAGGAAGAATAACAACCCATACAAACACCCACTATCCAGCACGACCGCACCGATTCAAACGAGTCAAATTGGTTGCTTTTTTGAAGATTATTATTCAGACATTTTGGTTTGAGATATTCATTATGCCTTTTTGAATGCGATGCTATCCTTTATAAGCAAGAAATAATAAAAAACACTAAAAATGATGTATCGAAAACGATGTTAATGAATGAATGTGGCTATATTCAAGTTATTTTAGTAACTTTGCATCATGAATAAACGAATGTGATTCATATTTTGCAAATTACTGATATAACAAATATAATACGCAAATGGCAAATAAGTATAAAAAAGTTGATATAGTATCAAGTTCTGTAAGCATATTTGAAGGCGATGCACCAGATTTTCAGACGCTACTAAACTCTATCTGGGGGCGTGAATTCCATTTAGGTGGTAAACTTATTGAATTCTCAAGATTGGAATGTGATATCAACCATTGTATTATGGGCTTTGTTGAGACCACGCAAGATAAAGATATACCACCTATCAAAAATAAGGAGACAAAGGTGTTCTCGCCAGTACAGATAAATACCGCTACAGAAGGATTGGCATTTGCAAACATATTCATTTATGATACAAATAGAAATATGCTCATTTACGAAATCAATAGGAATGGATGCTACCTTCAGTCGGTAAAGGAGATTCTGGAAAGTGTATGGGCTGAAGAGCATGAAAATAAACCTATTGAGGTGCATTTCCCTCTTATTCTACGCAGAGATGAATATGACCGTATGATTAACATGACCTCATATAGAAAGATTGCAATAGAAATAAGAAACCCTTCTGCTATGCTACAAGCACTACAAAGAGAAGAAGAATCGTTACATAAACAATTGTTGAGATCGCAGGCAGAAAGCGCAGTAGCAGGAAATTCCGACTATATAACCATCGAACAACGATGTGATCCTATTCATATCAATAGACAAGGTATTCAAGCAGGATATGTTCGTGGCTTGGTTGATTCTGTAAATAGGGCTTTTAGAGACAACAATAACATAAGTGTACAAAAATTGCAAGTGCAGGGATATACAATTGACCCCGCATCTGAACACTTGAAAGGTACAACGATTGATTTGTTAGCAGATAAGTTCAATGAACGATTCCCAATCCCAGAAGTTCATATACAAACATCATTGCAACGTCCTGAAAGGAAAGATGGGATAATAGCAGTATATAACAGAGTACTGCCAGAAATAGACCAGATAATAGCACATAGATAAAATGAAAACGCTAGACAAGATAATGGAACAACATGGAGGATGGATTATGGCATGCATAATATTTGCTACCTTTTTATTCATCCCGCAAGAGTTGTATGACTATCACGAACTTTTGAAAACCTTTCCTTCGATAGGTTTGGGAGTTTTTGGATTCATGCTAACTTTCATTGCAATAATACTACAATCAGACAACAAAACAATTACTTTCATCAAAAGTAGAAAGGATTTGTTTGCATTGTTTATTGAGTATAATAAAAGAGTTGTTTATGTATCTGCTATCTTAACAATAACAACATATTTGGTATCAACATTTCAAATACAAATTGATCTTGTAGTACAAGGAATACAATTGGATTACTGGTCAAAAAGAATTTTTATAGCGTTATTCTGGGGAGGTTTGATGAAGCTTGGTACTGATTTATATTATTTCGTCAGGTCATTCTATGTGTTACTAAAGGAGTAACAAACCACACAAACACTCACTATCCAGCACAACCGCACCGATTCAAACGAGTCAGTGCGGTTGTGCTTTTTTGGTAAGCATTCGATAAACTACATGTAGCAATACCAGCATACTATAGTTACAGCGATTATCACTTCATTCTGGAGTTGATAATCGCTGTAATCTTTTTGTACCTGTATGCTATGGTTGTGCTATACTTCCTCGCGCAGCTTTGTCATTATGGCATCTTGATGCTGTTGCTTCCATCTGTGAGGCAGTTGCTGAAAACGGAGGATATCCACCCACCCAAAACGGGGATATCCGTTCACTTTTCTGGCTCTTTATCCTAATGGCGATGCAAAATTAGTCATTGTTTTGAGATTCTGTTAATGTTGCCGTACTTTTTCTTCTAAGGGAGT
>JAZRXL010000058.1:0-23324 GCA_045600225.1 Paludibacteraceae bacterium | reverse complement strand
GAAGTGTCCGACACCATGTAGGTGATGGAATGGTCCACGACCGGAGCCTCAACGCCCGACACCGTGATCGTGACGCTTCCGTCGCCCGAACACTCGCCCTGGGTCACCTTCACTGTGTAGGTGCCCGTCTTGGCCACTTGGTAGGTGGACTCTGTACCTTCGCCATCGTTCCAGTCGTAGCTGTCGTAGTTGGCCGTGGCATCCAACAAGTATGGAAGATCCGACTCGCACACTGTCTTGTCCTCGCCCAAGTCCACAACCAGCTTGTCTGCCACTGCTACTGTGGAGCTGGCTCGAGACTCGCAACCTTTAGAGTTAGTTACTTTAACACTATAAACTCCAGCAGTTGAAGCAGTAAGGGTTGCTTCTGTTGAATTATCACTCCACAAGTAAGAGTAAGTAGGATCTTCTGGAACAGTAAGAGTTGCAACCTGACCTTCACAGATTGTGAAATCTTTCAGTTCAACAGTTACTGTATCAGCAATGGTGAAGGTTGCCTTAGTCGAATCACTATAACAACCGCCAGATATTGTTCTATAATAATAGGTGAAATCACCTGTAGATTTCTCTTCATCTGGATCTGGCATGTCAGGAAGCACTACTCCAGTCGAATCGTACCACTCGAAATCAAGACCAAGTAGTTTTAGTCCGTTGATAACCAATATTGCCTTTTTGTACTCAGCCGATTCTGAATAGGAAACATTCCTACAGAAAGTTCCAACCTTTAATTCAGTAGATGCTGGTTTACTATTCACCTTCAAAGCCACCTTCTCACTCTCTGCAAAACAATCTTCATTTGAAGGATCACTAACAATAACCGAATACTTACCAGCTTTCTTCACAACCAATGTATCATACTTGGTCTTACACAATTTTGTTCCATCTAGATAATACTCGTAAAGGTAGGTTCCTTTTTCTTCTACCTCAACACGAAGTACTGTTGAATCATCTTCACAAATCGTTGTCTCTTCCAACGAAGCGGTAGCAGAAGTTAAAAGACACTCTGTTGCACCACACTCAATTGTGTTCAAGACCTTCAATGTATCCTTGCCATAGACTGTAGCAAGACCATAATTATTAATGTAGTTGTTACAAGAAAGGACTTCTGCAGTAAAGGTATATCCAATAGAATCGCCTGGAGCCAACGCATCTTTGGTAGTAGTTGCAACCGTTGGCCATGTGATATAGTTTTTAGACTCATCCCACTTTGCCTTCGGATCCAAACCTGTTACATTACCCAACTCCTCAGGTAGCTGGTCATAAAGCGTAACATCGAAAGCATAATCGACCTCTGTATAGAAACGGTTCATCACCTGCTGACTCTGTCCATCACTATAGACACCCACATAACCCGGTTCCGTCGTAAGCAATCCTTTGTACGTTTTCAAGACTGTTTCAAAGTCGTTGACATAAATATACATTTTATCATCCTTTACAGAAATTTTCATCTCCATAGGATTGTATGTTCCATCCTCCTTGGCAGGACAAGCCACATTGGCTTTTTCTGTAGCAACAACAGTGTTACCATCCAAGACCTCGAACTTAATGGTACCATCTCCAGCTGGAATAGGAGATATCTTCAAGCAAACACCCTCAAAACCAGACTTATAAGGAACACCTGATTGGTAACGGAACAACAAATAAATCGTACTTGCATTCTTTATGTTCCAAGTAGTTTCCAAGGTCACATCCTTACCATACGACTTCTGATTTGCGAAAAGGAATGGGAATGAGATGCCTTGGTTGGCATTTTGATCCATAGAGATCTGACCATTAACCTTCGGAACATTTCCATTACCTAGTTTAACCCAGTCGGAAGCATCATTCATGTTTCCTTCGACAACGGTTCCTTCTGTGTTTTTGAAATAGACAGTATACTCTACCGTTTCTCCCACATCCGCAAATTTTTTATCAGCGTCCTTGAACAATGAAGTTTGAGGATCAATTACAGGAGGAAGTTCATTACAAGAAATCATTAAATCCACCTTTGAGGAATCCGGAGAATCTGTTTTGGAAGAGATCCAAGCCGCATTCTCAAAATATACATCTTCCGGCTGAGGGGTCTTATCGCAACCAATATCTTTGGCAACTGCCTCATAAACCAATTTTCCCTTCTCACCCACAAGCATCTCTGGAACAAACCATCTGACGATACCCGTAAACTTACCTACATCTTCACCAGATGCTGCAGTATACGTAGCAGTAACGCCCAAAGCCTTGTCTGTCACAAAGCCTTTCCATTCAAGTTCAATAGGAATAGTATCGAGCACCTCTACATCGTATGCCTCACGGCCAGGGAGCGGGCCACGTCCTTGGATACGTCTCCAAGTATATCCGTCAAACTCCTCTACCAACACACGATCATAGCCCTTTAGGTCAGAAGCACATGAGTGACGTGAATAATTAGTAATCTCCTGCTGAATTATCTTTCCATTCTCATCATACGAATACCAACCTGGCGTAATAGGGGTAAATAAAAGCGCTTGTCCAGAAAGAGCATCATACGAACCTGTATTTTGCAAAGCTGTCGAATAAGACCAATCGTCGGCTACCTTTGCCTTCATATTCGTAGCTTTGAATGTCTTTAGGGCAGTTCTGTAAAGTCCTGGTCCAAAAATTCCCTTATGCGCCAAGTATTTACTATCCAGCTTGTCGTACACATGCGTAGTGGTTGCACTAACCACATCAGGGAACTTCACGATAAAACGTTGGTTCCATGCACCATATTCATCGTCACCGGCAGGTATCTTTTGGAAGAGAATCTCTGCACCACCAGTCTCTGGGAAATAACCATATTTAGCGACATCGTTCTCATTATCCAAGTAGAACTGCCATCCATTAGGATTAGAACCAGCATCGTAAAATCCCTTATTGATATCGTTCATGAAATAAGAGACACGGTAATTTCCCATATTGATATAAGCCTCAGAAGCATCGTTCCAGAAACGATAATATTGATAGAAAGTGGTGTTAGTCCAATCTCCATCATCATTAAGTCCATTAGGCAAATAATTTCCGTATGAGAGACGCACATTATCGCGACCTCCATTCAACCAAGAGGCCTCGCCTTCCGACTTG
This sequence comes from Paludibacteraceae bacterium, assembly GCA_045600225.1. Lineage (GTDB taxonomy): Bacteria > Bacteroidota > Bacteroidia > Bacteroidales > Paludibacteraceae > UBA1181. Next base: position 20,246 of record JAZRXL010000058.1, on the reverse strand, counting down.
TTCTCAAATTCTACCGTAAACTTTACAATATCATTTGGATTCATTTTATCACGATTGGCTGTCTTCTTTATGGCAAGGGAACGATTAGCAAGGATATCCACGCAGTTACGTTCCATCGTGTAAGTAGCATGGTTTGGATATTCGTTGCTCACCCAATTTTCGAAGTTGTCACCCGAAATGGTACTGGTCAAGCAAACACGAGGATTAAGCGTGTCGCGAGCAATCACACGGAACGAAACAGAATTGATGGTCTCCTCCAAATGTCCAGATTTAAATCCAGGAACTTCACCTATGTTCCATACGATCTTGCCACCACTGAACTTACCGCCATCGGAAATACTAACCACATCATAATTAGGGTCAATCTCCGTTTCAATCGTAACACCCTTAGCTTCCGCAGAACCGTAGTTACGATATTGAACAGTGTAATCGATCTTATCTCCTTGATAGGCGTAGGTCTTATCCACAGACATATAGACCTTCATATTTGCCGCAGAGACCATATCGCTTGGTGCATGCCAGTTTCCTGTATGAGTTAGAAGAGCCATACAACGGAACCATCCGTGGAAATATTTTGGCATACTCAATATGTATCTCTCATCATCAGTAAGGTCATGTGATTCTCCTGAAGCATCATCCCAAACCAGCTCACTCTGACGATAAAGGTCACTGATCACTTCCAAATCCCCAGAAAGAACGGCAGCAGGAGCGGCGGCTCCCAAAGCATAATTCGAGCCAGATGCCTCTTGCTCAGTTCCATTCTTAAAATAGGACTGTACAATCTGAGCAGGTCCAAACCATTCTGGTTGACCAGGGTCTGGACTTTTACCCATCTTCTTACATTTCAGCTCTCCATTCAAGCCATCCTTTGGTTCCTTCATGTATGCAGCCACTCGTTTGGCCATATCCAACTCGTATGAGTTCGTACCTTTCTCCACTTGGTGGGTTTTAGGATTCCAAATGGTTTCAGGAGCACCATGCCACAAATAATTTTGGGCAAAACGCCACATGGTTCGGAAGTCCTCACCATCAAGGAATGCAATAAAATTAGGAACTCCATCCGTTGCCATCGTCGTAGTACCAACAGAAGACATGGAACCCTCTTCAAACAGTTTTCCACACAACCAATCGGAAGAGGCCTCTGCACGCTTGAACTGACCTATCTGCCAATCGTTAGCCTCAACATCATCACTTTCCAACCATTTAGCGAACTCATTATAATAGGCAGGGGCGCAATAGTCTATGTGAGTATTTCCATCACTACCAACACCACCGATATTTACACTTGGACTGATATCCGGATAGGTTGTTTGAGTCAATCTCCATGTAGAGACCTCCGATCCCTTGTTTCCACCCTTTACGTAGCCATCAACTCCGATATTACCACTCATGTGTCCACCGTTATAATTGCCATCCCTGTACGGAACAGTATCGACAAAAGCCTTCAAGAAATCCTCTGCTGCAGCCTTATAAGAGATAGGGTTACCATTGAAATCCTTGACAATCTCCCCATTTTGCATCATAAACTCACCCCATTGCTTGTAGGCAATCAGTAGAGCCATTGCAATATCGTCGTCACCATCAGTAGCAGATCCGTCATTCTCAGTAGTACTACCTTCCAATGCATAACAGATCGGGAGGCCTCCACCAAACTCATAGTTTGGCAGTCTCACCTGTCCATCTTGGTATCTTACACGATGAGGAATACGGTTGTCGTGAATCCACATCCAGAGGCCATTGAACATAGGTTGGTCTCCAAAAATTGCAGCCGCCAACAACATATATCCATCACCCTCGGTGCAGAACTGTGCACCGCCTTGCGGCATTTCTATGTCACCAAATTTTTTAAAATTATTAAAAGTGATATAAGGCACACCGCAATGCGTACCGCCGTCGTAACGACAACGGTGACTCATGATTTCGTAAGCCTCACGTCCGGTCTTTTCCATATCGGCATGAGTCACGCCTTCCGGATTATATTTCGCCAAGGTTTTACCTGTCCTATACTCTAAGAATTGGGGATACGGGAATGCTGGGTTTCCTGAATTTATATTAACAGGAACATAATTGCCATAGTTCCACGACCCAGCAGCATATACATTGACCATGCCACATAACATGCAACACATCAAGAGCATCTGCGTCCAACCAAAATACCTTTTAATTTTATTCATGGTTCATTTTTTATTATCAAATATTCAAAATCTTACAACTTTATGGTTTTCAAAATCATAAGTTGCAATAATGGTTAACAATACACTATATCCAAATCACAAAGATATAAAAAAAGTTAAAAACAAAAACTGGCAAACGAGAAAATCCCATTTGCCAGCATCTATTTTATCATAAGAACCAAATTATTCTAATTTAAGGTCTTCTTTTGTAACATTAGGTGGTAAAAAACAAGTGATGTCCTTTCCATATTTCAACACATCGCGCATTACCGTAGAACTGATAAACGAATGCTGCGGTTCCGTGAACAAAAGAATGGTGTCAATTCCTGAAATATGACGGTTAGCATCAGCAATGGTTCTTTCATACTCAAAGTCTTGTATGGAACGACTACCTCTTAATATTATGGTAGCCCCAATCTTCTTGGCAAAATCAACAGTCAAACTCTCATAACTCTCCACTTCCACTCGAGGTTCGTCCTTAAAGACCTTTCGAACAATATCCTTTCTCTTATCTATAGAAAAGAGAGTTTTTTTTGCCTCATTCACACCAATTGCCACAACAACCCGATCGACAAACGATAAAGCCCTCATAACAACGGAATAGTGTCCAATCGTAAATGGATCGAAACTTCCGGGAAAAATTGCAGTTGTCATTTAATACTGTTTTTATATTTTCGGCAAAGGTATGAAATATATTTATTCTACACAAAGAAGCGATTCAATGATAAAATCTGAAATAAATATTCCATCTTCAGAAAGGCGATATCGTCCCTCTTCACAAATCACATGTCCATCTTTCTCAAACGGTCGAATCAATTCCTTAAAATAATCAGCCAACACCCTTCCAAAGCGACTTTCTACTGCATCCAAGTCAACTCCTTCCGATTTACGAAGGGACGTCATCACAAACTCATTGTATTGCGTGGGCAAATCAAGTTTCTCTTCTTCATAGAAAGACTCCCCATCCTCCATTTTCGACAAATAGAGTCTCGTGTTAGACACATTCCATCGACGCCGCTCCCCATCAAATGAGTGTGCAGATGGGCCCACTCCCAAATATGGAACATAATTCCAATACGACGAGTTATGCTTGGATTCACATCCTTTCTTTGCAAAATTAGATATCTCATACGGATAGAATCCATTTTCAGAAAGGAAACGCCTCAAGACCTTGAACATTTCAAAACTGACCTCTTCATCCACCTCTTTGATTTCGCCTCGGTCTCGCATCTTGGTCAGCATAGACCCATCTTCGAAGGTAAGGCTATAAGCAGAGATGTGTTGCACATTCAACCCAACTGCTTCTTTTAGATTTTGCATCCATCCTTCCATCGTCTGATTGGGTAATCCATAGATCAAATCAATACTTATATTATCAAACCCCATCTTTTGTGCACACTTCACTGCCTGAATAGCCGTTTGTGCAGAATGTCTTCTGTTTATCACTCTCAAATCTTCATCAGAAAAACTTTGAACTCCTAAACTCAAACGATTCACAGGGCACTTTCTCAAGTCCCTCAAATACTCTTCCGTCAAATCCTCCGGATTTGCCTCTATAGTGATCTCTTCTGGTTGACAATCAAAGTTTTCGAAGATACAATTCAAGAGATCCGTAATCTCTTGCGGTTGCAGTTGGGAAGGAGTTCCTCCCCCTAGATAGATAGTCTTTACCACCTCACCTTTTAAGTAAGTTCTCCTATCCTGAAGTTCTTTTTTCAGTGCAGTCAAAATCTGCTCTTTGTTACCCTTGTAGGTAGAGGAATAGAAGTCGCAATAATAACAACGACTCTCACATAAAGGAATATGAACATAAATACCTGCCATAAATGCAAAGTTAGAAAAAAGCAGGAGTTACCATAGACCAATGGAGGAATTTTATATACAAATAGCAAGTGGCTATCTTTCACAACTGAAAATTATTCACTAAATTTGCGGTCGATTGGGATTTTATCGCCTTACAACAACGGAAAAAATCCTAAAAAAGGTTAATCGGGAGGTCCGGACAAAATAAAGAGACATTATTCTCGTTTGCCTTTAAATGTTTATATATAAGAGAGAATGTACATTATAAGAAAGTTTATTCGACCACTACTCCTACTCATCATAGGATTTTGCGCTGCACAACAGGCAGATGCGCAAGCCCGCTATTTGGGTGAGTTTGGTATTTTGGGTGGTGTGTCATACTACAATGGAGATCTAAACTCCACAAAGATCTTTAGAGAGAATCATTTGGCTTTTGGTGGTTTGATTCGTGCCCATGTCACAGACCGATTCATGATTAAGGCTAGCGTTATCAGAGGAGGTGCTTCTGGAGATTCGAGAAACTTCAACACCCAACTTCCAAATGGGATCCAAGTGGACTTCGACCAAAAATTCTGGGATATAGGTCTTCATTTTGAACACAACTTCTTAAAATATGGCATGGAATCATGGGATCGCGAGAGAAAGCGTCACACTCCATACATTTTGGTAGGACCCGGTCTTTCCATCTATGACCAATGGAGCGGAAGCCAACTTACGTTCAACTTCACATTCGGTGTCGGATATAAATTCAAACTTAGCGACCGATTCAACCTTGGTTTTGAATGGTCTATGAGAAAATTATTCGTGGATGATTTCGATGTTACAGGTGTGAAAAACAGAATCTTGAACGACCCATATAACTTGGGACACTCTTGGATAAAAAACAACGACTACTATACTTGCGCGTTCATTTTCCTTTCAATGGACTTCTTGAAACGCAAGGGTGCTTGTAGATCTTTACAATTTTAGAAAATGGCAACGATCGATCAGATAAACAAAGAGAGAATGCCTCGCCACATCGCTATTATCATGGATGGTAACGGACGCTGGGCTAAGCAACATGGCCAAGAGAGAATCTTTGGTCATCAGAATGGTGTCGACTCGGTGGACAAGGTTACCGAGGCAGCAGCTGAACTAGGTATCGAATATCTGACACTTTACGCTTTCTCCACAGAAAACTGGAACAGACCTCAAACTGAGGTTGACGCCTTAATGGAGATATTGTCATCTGCACTAAAAAACAATATCGATAAAATTAGCAGAAACAATGTCCGACTAATTGTCATCGGAGATTGGAGCCGCTTATCAGATAAAACACAAGAGAATCTTCGCGCTGCGATGAAACATACAGAAGGAAACACAGGCTTGAAACTGGTGTTGGCTATCAGCTACTCCTCTCGCTGGGAAATCATCGACGCTGTGAAGAAGATCGCCTCCGATGCAAAAGAGAACAAAATCAACATCAACGACATTAATGATGATTTATTCTCCAACTACTTGACAACCAAAGGAATTCCTGACCCTGACCTACTTATCAGAACCAGTGGTGAGTATCGCATCAGCAACTTCCTAATGTGGCAATTGTCTTACTCTGAACTTTACTTCACAGACATTTGCTGGCCCGACTTCAAAAAAGAGCAACTTTACGAAGCGATCATCGATTATCAAAAACGCGAGCGCCGCTTCGGAAAAACAAGTGAACAGCTCTCTTAAATTTTATCAAGCTAGAATGAAACAACTTTTATCCTACATATTGTTCTTTACTCTCTGCTACGTCAATCTTGCCGCACAAGTTGCTTCCGACTCCATCGCAAGTTTGAGTGCCGACTCTGTCGCTGCAGTGAAAGAATCAGTAAACAGCAACTCTCCTGCAACCTACACTCCTAACATCGTCTACACTGACACCCCAAAAGAGTATGAGATTGCAGACATTACCGTATCTGGAACTTGCAAGTTCGATAAATCAGTTGTTATCAGTTACTCAGGTCTTTCCGTAGGTCAAAAGGTAAAAGTCCCTGGCGATCAGATCAGCAAGGCCATCAAGAAATTCTGGAAACAGGGTTTATTCTCTGATGTGAAGATAACTGCCACTAAGACAGACGGTAAGAAGATTTGGTTGAACATTGATTTGAAATCAAGAGACCGTATTTCCGACATCACTTTTGAAGGATTCAAAGACAAAGAAAGAGAAGACATATCCAAAGCCATACCTATAAAAAAGGGCGGGCAGATCACACCAAACTTGATTGTCAGAACAAAAGCTGCCATCAAACGCCACTTCATGGGAGAGGGTTATCGTAACGCAGAAGTCAATGTACTTGTAAAGGATGATGCGAGCCATCCGGGAAGCGTAGCCGTAACCATCAGCGCCAATAAAGGAAAGAAGGTAAAGGTGCATAAAATCTACATCTCAGGAAACAACGAGATGGACCCAAGGAAGATTAAGCGTGCCATGAAGAAGACTAAGGAAAGAAGTCTTGTAACCATATTCAAATCAAAGAAGTTTATCGAAGGCGAGTACGAAAACGATAAGGGACTTGCTATCGACAAGTTTAACGAGTATGGTTTCCGCGATGCTACTTTGGTTTGTGATAGTGTCGTTGACTACCCAGAGAAAGAGAATCGTGTCGATATCTATATGCAATTCGAAGAGGGTAAGAAATATTACTTTAGAAACATCACTTGGGTTGGAAATACAGTTTATTCAAGCGACGATCTATCAAAAGTATTAGGTATTAAGAAAGGGGATGTATACAATCAGACACTGCTTAACAACCGATTGACAGTCGACGAAGATGCCATGTCTAACCTATACCTTGATAATGGTTACCTATTCTTTAATGTGGAACCCGTAGAGGTAAATGTAGAGGGCGACTCTATCGACATGGAGTTGAGAATATATGAGGGACAACAAGCAACCATCCGCAATATCGTTATCAATGGAAACGATGCTGTATATGAGCATGTTATTCGCCGTGAATTGAGAACAAAACCAGGACAACTCTTCAGCAAGTCAGACCTTCAGCGTTCTGCTCGTGAATTAGCTGCCACTGGTCACTTCAACCCTGAAACAATGGATATCCGCCCTGAACCAGATCCAGAAAACGGAACCGTGGATATTGTCTACAATTTGGAACAAAAGAAAAACGACCAAGTAGAGTTGTCGTTCGGTTGGGGACAAACAGGTGTGACAGGTTCATTAGGACTAAAGTTCACCAACTTCTCAATGCGTAACATCTTCAACAAGAAGGCATATCATCCATTGCCACAAGGAGATGGACAGACATTCTCTCTATCCTTCTCTACCAATGCGAGATACTATACCTCTGCGAGCATCTCCTTCTTGGAGCCTTGGTTGGGTGGAAAGAGCCCTACCAGCCTATCTGCATCCGCATACTGGTCAAGACAATCAGGTGTTAACTCTCAATACTATTCAGAGAACTACTATAACAGTCTTTACTACGACAACTACAACTACAATTACAGTAGTTCGTACGACCCAGACAAATACATTATGACTGTTGGAGGATCGATCGGTATTGGTAAGAGATTGAGTTGGCCGGATGACTACTTCTCTATCTATGGAGAGTTGGCTTACCGCCACTACACATTGAAGAACTGGACCTATTTGGACATTTCGGACGGACATGCCAACAACCTAAGTGTTGCAGCCACATGGAGTCGTAACTCTATCGATAACCCATACTATACAAGAAGAGGTTCTAAACTCTCTTTGATGGTACAACTTACCCCTCCTTACTCTGCATTTAAAAACAATGACAGGGTAAAAGATTTGGTCAACCGTTATCGTAATGGAAATGCCTCAGAAGATTTCAGAGGATTGTCTGAAGATGAGTATAGCGAAATGCAAAGAGAACTTTACCGTTGGGTAGAATACTACAAAGTAGAGTTCAAGGCACAAACATTTACTCCGCTTTCTCCAAAACAGAAATTAGTGTTGATGACTCGTTTGGAATATGGTTTCCTAGGTTATTACAACGAAAACAGGAAATCTCCATTTGAGCGCTACTATGTAGGAGGTGATGGTATGACAGGATATAGCAGTACTTATGCAACCACAGCCATTAAGATTCGTGGATATGACAACGGAGCATTGACTCCAAGAGACCCTATTACTAAACGTGATGCAGGTAACCTATACACACGTTTGTCTTTGGAGTTGCGCTACCCTATTATGCTTCAAACTTCCACCACCATCTACTTACTTGCATTTGCAGATGCAGGAAACTGTTGGTCGAATTTCAAAGACTTCAATCCATTTAACCTAAAGCGTTCTTTGGGAGCTGGAGTCCGCGTGTTCCTTCCAATGTTGGGATTGATTGGTGTTGACTGGGGTTATGGATTCGACAAGTGTTACGATCCCAATGGTAACAAGAGCCAATGGCACTTTGTAATCGGACAAGAGTTCTAATCCGACATCATAAACGATTAATGTTTCAAACCATTAATAAAAAACAGAACAAACTGAGAGTGAATTTAAGAAAAGAATTAAAACTAAAATTTTAATGTCATGAAAAAGATTATTGTAGCAATATTAGCATTGGGAGCATCCCTTTGCGCATCGGCACAAAAGGTAGCAGTGATCGACATGGAATACGTTTTAAAAAACATACCAATGTATGAGTCAGCGAACGAACAATTGAAACAAGTTTCCGAAAAATGGCAGAAAGAGGTAGAGGCCAAGAAAGAGGAAGCTAAGACATTGTACAAGAACTATCAGACAGAGGTTGTATTCCTTTCTGACGAAATGAAGGTTAAGAAAGAAAATGAGATCGTTGCAAAAGAGAAGGAAGCCAACGATTTGAAGAGAAAATATTTCGGACCAGAAGGCGAGTTCTATCAAAAGAGAACAAGCCTTATCCAACCTATCCAAGACGAGGTTTATGTGGCAGTTAAACAAGTGGCCGACACAAAAGGATACCAGGTCGTTTTGGAGCGTGCAAGTAGCACAAACATCATCTACTTCACTCCCAAAATAGATATTAGCGACGAAGTCCTAGAGAAGATGGGGTATTCGAAATAAATCCAAAATAAAGTAGTATATTTGCCAATCAATTTTTGAAAACATTAAATAAGAAATAAAATGCGTAAAAGATTATTTTTATTATTCTTCTTGGTTGCTCCTTTTGCAGCCTTTGCACAAAATGCAAATGTTAAGTTAGGTTACATCGATGTACAAACACTTTTCATGTCAATGCCTGAGACTGCTGCTGCAGATTCTGCTCTTAAGAAGTCGGCGGCTGCTCACGAAGCTGAGGTAAAGAGAATGGAAGATGAATACACTCGTAAGTTGGTTGAATTCAAAGAGGGCGAAGCAACATGGGACGAGACAATAAAGAAGAACCGTATGGAGGAGTTGCAATCTTTGCAAACAAAGATGCAAAACTACTACCAACAAGCTCAAACTTTGCTTCAACAAAAACAAGAGCAAATGCAAGTTCCTATCTTGGAGAAACTTCGCAAAACTATTAACGAGGTAGGTGCTGAGAATGGTTTCTTGTACATCTTCGATTTGAACACTCTACAATTCAAATCAAACGATGCGATCGATGTAACTCCATTCGTCCAAAAGAAATTGGGTATCAAAGAGTTGAAGAACTTTGCTCCTCAAACAATGGGCAAGTAAGGACTTCTGTTCTATTGAAAATAAAGACGGACAATGTTTTGCATTGTCCGTTTCTTTTAACTTCGGCTTCGCTCAGCCAATGGGAGCGAGTAAGAGCTTAAAAATTCAAACAGGATTAAACAGAGAAAAAAGTGACAAAATTCCCAAACATATCGGGTCCGATCGGACTATTCGACTCTGGCTACGGAGGTCTTACCATCTTGGAAAAGATCCGCGAACGCATGCCTCAGTACGACTATATATATTTGGGAGACAATGCGAGGGCACCCTACGGAACGCGTTCCTTTGATGTGGTGTATGAGTTCACCCGACAATCTACCGAACGACTTTTTTCCATGGGCTGTCCATTAATTATACTTGCATGCAACACAGCATCAGCTAAAGCCTTAAAAAACATTCAACAGAATGACCTTCCGATATGGAATCCCAACAGACGGGTATTAGGTGTTATCCGACCAACAGTGGAGAAAGTCGGAGAAATCACCCGTAGCCGACATATCGGTGTATTTGGAACGGCAGGCACTATACAATCCGAGTCCTATCCTATTGAAATCCACAAAATTTTCCCAGATATACATGTTTCGGGAGTAGCCTGTCCTATGTGGGTACCTTTGGTAGAAAACGAGGAATTTGACGGTGACGGAGCAGACTACTTCATTCAAAAACACATCACAGAGATGATGTCTAAGGACCCTATGATTGACACTATTATTTTAGGATGTACACACTACCCTCTATTGCAAAAAAAAATCCGGCAATATTTACCTGAAAATATCCAAATTATCGCACAGGGCGACATTGTTGCCGAAAGTTTGGCAGATTATCTACAGCGACATACCAATTTAGTTCTTACAAAAAATGGCACATGCCAATTTTTCACTTCCGAATCAGAGGAAAAATTTAAACATTCTGCATCCATTTTTTTGAGACATGAGATCGAAGTAACTCATATTTCAATATAGTTCATTTTACCAATTATTCCTCCTAGGGTATAAACGCAGGAAGATATTAGCGAAACATGGGATATTGAACAATTCTTAGTTCATTGCTCCCATATTGCATGTCTTTATAATATAAGGAAGAGATGCTACGCATATCCAATATGACAAAAAGAGGGACACATTGGCATCTTCCACCATGTTGACGCCACCATGACCAAAATAACGCCATAGAGACCTACCGAGAAGGGGGAAAAAACAAAGGTCGTATCCGGCAAGGATTGCATCAAGGATTATAGCAAGAAAAGACTCCAACGCATTTTCCCACTATGCATATATTACGAATATATATGCATCCAAATGCATAATATTTAGATTTCAGAACACAAAGAAACAAGCAGCAAACAAAACTGACAATAATTTGACGTATTTTGACTATTTTTAATAATAAAAAACACGAATATTCTCAGAAAAGCAGTACCTTTGCATTTGATTTTTTAGACCGAATAAGTATGCAATATAGATGAACGGTTGAGGTGTGTGGTGTCGGTCAATGAACTTTAATATTGCAAAAAAACGAATATAACTGTCTCACAATATGAATTTAAACTCTAAGTACAACTACTTTATTAAGGGATTTATTAGTTTATTCTTCGTGTTCATTAGCACTGGTGCTTTTGGACAGGCTGTTAGCGGACCAGAATCAGCGTGTCCAAACGATCCATTATTCTTTACTGCAGATGGATTCTCAGGCCAACGTCTGCAATGGTTTGTTTCGGGTGATGGTATCAACTGGACAAAAGACAAGGTAATGGACGGCAACACGTTCACCTACCACAAAATGCCGAACAACAACCTTCATGTGGGTGCAGCACCATACTCACCAACAGTACAAGCGCCAAGTGCCACCACTACCGTAACGATGAACACCACCAACTGCTCCGAGGCGGTTTGTCGTCAGACATCCACTGGTGAATATTTCTTTGGTACGGACTTTGACCCGGCTGTAGGTAGTTCATTCAACAATGGAGACAAATATACCTCTATGAATCAGTTTGATCAATCCTTTGCAGAAGGCATTGTCATCAACCCAAAAACAGATTCATATATTTCTTCAGGCTCATTAGCGGACGCAAGCAACTACGGGTTTACAACACATTTACCAGGAGACGGGAACAACTCATATATATATACGAGTAATCAAAACGCATATCCTACGACTCTGAACCTTGACAACTCTAAGTACGTAGGAGTCCCCTTTGCATTTAACATTCGTTTCTACTTGGAATGGACAGGAACATACCCATCATACGGTTCCGGAAATGTCAACTTTAAGTTCGAGGGCGAATACGGACAAATGTCCCAAGATCAAATATTGACTTTGGTTGTTTACGAAGTTACCTACGACGCCAACGGGAATGCTATATTTACTCCAAATACAGAGGTCGGCACATACGCCAAAAAAGAATCAACAGGAGAAGTTCACGTTGAAGGAAACGAAATATGGTGCGGTGACGAAGGCGATGTAAAAGATATGCAACCACAAATCGGTTTCACGGCAGGTGCTTTTAAATCTGGTAAATTATATGCAGTTGACATGATTCTGACAGGAGCATTCACAATGAAAAACAACACGATTATTGATCCCAAGGTACACTGTGACAACAACGGTTTCAATGTAGCCACTGACTATATCAGTTTCGTACACCGTTCGGTTTGTGTGACACCACGAAACGCTTGTGTGGGTAAACCAATCGACGTAAACGCAGCTGGATACCGCTACGGAACTATTTTTGAATGGCAAGAATTTAATAAGGCGACAGGAACTTATGGCCCAATCAGTCAAACAGTCACATACCCTAACTCATCAACCAAAGAAACCGCAAAATTTACCTTAAAAACGGCTGGAGAACATAAGTTCAGAGTATATTCCGTATCGGAAGCAAGCGAATACGAATCAAAGTTAGCATCTTTTGAATCAGACTACGCAGCATGGAAAGCTGATAGTACAAAAATTGCAGATGATCCAAGTCAACGTTGGCAACTTAATCAGGCAACCTCAGAAATCATGAAAAGAAGGCCTGCAAAGCCTGCTAATCCATACGCAGGCTTCACCCTTATCGGTGAAGCCTGCGACGAGATCGCTTGTGCGACTGCCCCAGACTCTACACTTTGTTTGGGAACGGACGACTTGTCTGCTATATTCAATGTGCAAGACAAGGAGGTGTTGATGGGCGAACATACCTTCGACTGGGAATTGTACAACCCTAACAAAGACACAGTACAAACCGTAACCAACAGCGAAGCAGCTACCATCACCTTCAACTCTTCTGCAGGATTGAGCGAAGAGGACTTTATAAAAGCTGGTGTGGCTCAACCATATAAGTTGGTGCTCATTGCCAAAAAAGATGGCAGCCAAGTTTGTACCGATACAGCCGACGTGTACCTACGTCGTCACCCTTCTAGCTTAGGATTAGCACTCAACGGTGCGGCAGAATACTGCCCTGCTACAGCCAACACACCTAGTGAACAAGATACCATCAGACTGACAGGGGCAAAACCATCGCAACTAAAAAACTACACAACAGAATGGGTTGGTGCTTTAGAGGCATTCAAAGATTCGGTCGCACAATTGAATATCAATGCGATGGGGATCTGTCTGCAAACAAAGAACATCACAGCTAAATATTACGTTGACAACGCAGGTTGTAAAGACAGCGTGGAAATCTCTATCCCTATCAACCAAGCATTGCCTGACATTACTTGTCCGTCAGTTTCAGGTTCATTAGCATTGCCAGCAACATCAGCGGTATATACCTACACGCTTCCAGAGCCTACTAGCGTCAGCGTAGGTTGCGGTCAGGCTACCATCACCATCACCACTAGGATCAATGACATAGACTACACTAAGAAGGTGGGTGAAACCATCGATTTGCCGGAAGGTACGCACACGTTGACCTATACCGTTACGGATGGTTGCGGACGTAGCCTTGGATGTCCAATGGTAGTGACTGTAGAGGATGTCACGCCGCCAAACCTAGATTGTGATTTGATCGCACCAATCACAGAGAGCGTCACTTCTGGTTGTGAATACACCTTCACCACCATCGCTAGTCCAAAACTTACCGACCTCAACGGTGTGGATGGTGTAATCACAGGTACGTTTGTAGGTCGTAGCACCGATCCTGCTGCCGACAAAGATCCTAGTCAATATAGCAAGGGAGAGTTTGAAACGCCAATGACCAACTCTTACCCTGTAGGTACTACTTATATCCTGTGGGCATTCGCAGATAATGCTGGCAACACCAGCTATTGTCGTCAGACCGTCACCATCACGGATAACCGCGAGTTGGTAGTGGAGTGTCCTGACAATACGGATACTCACATTATTCTTTCATGTATGTCTGCAGAGTCGGACAAACGCAAAGTAAGCTACGTCCTTTCTCAACTAGAAACATTGAAACCAACAGCAAGTTACGTCAGCTGCACCACATCTGAAACAGTAACATTGACACCGACAGTAACCATCAAGAAGAACTTCGGTCCTGCTGGAGAACAAGTGTTCCGTACATACACCAACGATGAAGTTTTAGAGTACAATAAAAAAGAAGATAACAACACCTACACTATCAAATGGACCTTCACCAAGGAAGGTGATTTCACTGAAACGAAAGTAGTAGATTGTACTATCGACTTTATGTTGAGAGATACAACTGCACCAGTTATGGTTTGTTTCGATGATATTACTATTGTAGCCAACAATGACAAGAATACCTATTTCCCTAAGGTGACTCAGGGATTCGGGCCTTGGGCAACAACGGTAAACGACCCAGCATACGAAGACCTATCCCACTTTGCATCTGGCATGAATCCTGGCGGTTATCCAGACAAGGACGGACAAGATAGATGGGGAAATAATGGTAGATGGCAGATCAAGAATGTCGATTTCTCTTTGAAAGATAAGTTACGTCTTCCTTCTGCCGCAGATTTAGTGGATGATTGTGGAGGAGAAGTGACACTTACAGTAACCATCAAGGGTCCAACCAGCTACACAGATGCAACTCAGAAAACAGAAACCATCCTAGACAATAAAAAATACAGTGATGCAGAGTGGAAAGCTGCATTGGATAAGATAAATAAACATAAGTTCTACTACTTGCAGTCTGAAAATGCAGGAACAAGTACCATCACTTATACTTTGACTGACGAGGCGGGCAACACATACAAATGTGAGCAGAAGATCAAAGTAGTGGCAGAATTCAAGCCAGTAGTAACTTGTCCTGATCCATACACTCCGATCGTACTGAACGCAGACATCAACACTTGCGTAAACAGCTACAACATGACAACGGAGATGGTGCCAACTGCCGATATGCCTTATTGGGTAATTACAAAGGAGCAATACATTGAATGTCCGTCCGGAATAAACCACCATCAAACTTGGGATGAGATGTCCACTATCCTAAGCATGAAGGATAAGAATGTCACAGGTTATCCATTCCGCTTGGACATTTATAAAAACGTAGATGCAGAAACGCTTAATGGAGGCACCCATACATTCATCAACAATGGCAGTGAAGCATGGGCAACAGCCGTAGCTAACGGTGATACGGTGGTAACAAAAATCATTGCCGAAAAGATTTGTCCTACAGGTCCTGGCGCTGGTCCTGGCCCTGGTGCTGGCCCTGGTGGCGCACAAACGAAATACAACTATGTGACCGAAGATAACGGTACATCTCAAGCCAAAACTTCCGTCATCCTTCGTCACAACCACTTCACACAAGAGCAACTGACCAGTGCATTTTCTAACTTGCCTATCGGTACCCACAAGTACGTATGGCACTTCAAGAACAACATCGGTCAGGAGGATTCTTGCGTTTGGAAAGTGACGGTAGAAGACCAAAACGCTCCAATCGTAAAATGTAAGGAGACGGAGGACGTGATTGTCAAGACCGTCAACAAGAGTCATCCAGACTATGAGGCATACGCGAAAAACTGTCTAGGAAAATACACAATCAAAGACAAACCAAACGTAGAGGAGCACTGTTCTAAGCCAGTCTCTTACTTCTACGTCTTGGATGGTGGAAAGACTGCTGCCGATACGGTTGCCTTCACCGAGGAGAGCAAGGATATTGCGCTAACCATCGGCAACCACCACTTCGCTTGGATCGTCAAGGATTCAAGAGGCAACGTGGATAGCTGTTCTTTCCAAATCATTGTAAAGGATGATACAAAGCCAGAGTACAAATGTCCGGAAGACCAGACACTGCTTTCTGCAGAAGAGTGTAAAGTGACTTATACCTTCTCGGCTGAGCAATTTGAGGCGAGCGATCTTTGTTCCAACGATAACCTTTTGGAATACTACTACACCATTAAGCAAAACGGTGTGGTATATAACGGCAAAGATCACGTTCGTTTCTCCTTCCCTATCACGGAGACTGTTCCGGTAGAGAATGTTGATTTGGAGGTGAGCGATATCACATACACCTTCCTATGGTTCGTAAAAGATGCCAACGGAGTGGAAGACACTTGCCAAAGTTCCGTAACAGTAAAGGATGCTTCCAAGTTTGAGATCGAATGTCCTGAAATCACTAGCGACACTATCGAGAGCTGTACTAACCTCACATGGGCTGCAGTTGAACCAACTTTGGAAACAAGAGGTCTAATCGCCAACGACAAATATTACGACTGCGTACAAAAAAAGGAAGTGAGTGCTTCCCACAAGACATATTACAAGATGACAACAGAGGGCGAGGACGCATTTACAGAACTCACCTCTGAATCTGTCTTTACCTTCCAAACAGGATACAACATCCGTTGGATCTACACAAAGGAGGCTTCCTATATTGAGACAAAGAAAGACACTTGCGAACTGGAATTGTTCGTCGGAGATACTACTGCTGCCACATTCGATTGTTCGAAGGTAGAAGACATAACCTTGGACGTAGTCAACGGCTGTGACACTACTTACACAATTATCCGTCCGAGCGACGAAGCCATCTCGGACAACTGTACAACCGATTTCGACAAGTTCCACTTCTTCTACAAGTTGAACGGAGGAGCAGAAAAGCAATGGTCGGCAACAAGCACTGAGACACTCAACGTAGGCGAGACCTATACATTGACTTGGAGAATCGAGGATGCTGTAGGCAATGTCACCGTCAAGGAGCCTGCTTGTCCACAAAGCATCATCGTCAACGATCACCGCAAGTTTGAGGCAACCTGTGCTACACAAGAGGCTTTGAATATCGACGGATGTGGCGCCATGACATGGAACGAGGTAGCCAACAAGATGACTGCAGATAACAGGCCAACAGCTACCTTCACATCATGCAAACCAGCAACGATCACACCAAACGTACAAACAGCCATCTACTACAAGGTGACGGAAGATGCCGATGACACCTACAAGTCAGTTTACACAGAAGGTACATCGTTTGCATACAAAACGAATTACACCTTGATGTGGGTATTCACATTGACAGGTGACCATATCGTAGAGGCACACGACACTTGTTACACATCCGTCTTTATCAAGGACGTTTCCAACCCAGTTGCCGACTGTTCTAAAATGCCTGCACTAGAAGATGTGTTCATCAAGAGTGCGACAGCTTGCGATACAACCATCGCTATCTCGGCACCAACAGCAGTCTTCTCAGACAACTGTAGTATCAAGAACATCAACTTTAAGTGGAAGTTCAACGATGGTGTATCATCCGAGCCTATCGTTTATAGCGAGACTACAAAGGAGCTTACATTCAAGCCAGGTAATTATACCATCACATGGTGGGCAGAAGACCAAGAGGGACTAACCTCTGCTACCTGTGATCAAACATTGTCAGTTCGCGATTCTGCCTTGTTCGAGCTTACATGTCCTGAAAAGGGCGACGACAAAGTATATGACGTACAAACATGCGAGGCTCCATCCGGTGTTGTCTTGCTAGACTCTTTGACTAACGCAAGTTACAAACCGACAGCAGAATTCAAGAAGAACTGTGCAGGACTCACACGTCCAACCATCACAGAGACTGTCTATATCCAAAAGGAAGAAGAAACCACTTGGGATCTTTTGAAGGATGTTGCTTCATTAGAATTGAAGAGCGAATATACCATCAAATGGATGTTCTCTGTAGAACAAACAGCATCCACAGCTAAGATGACCGACTCTTGCGTTTACAAAATTCGTATTGGAGACGTTACAGAGCCTACATTCACATGTCCAACCGAAGCCGTTGCTCAAACACCTGACAATGCTACTGATTGTAATGCGTTGGTATCAATCGATCTAAGCAAGTTCAATCCTTCAGACAACTGCGAGGAATCGCCAGCTGACTTCAAGTATGGTTACTATGTAAATGGTCTCTCTACAGACACCACATACGTTCTTTATAGCGCATCTCCAGTCACCATCTCTCTTCCTGTTAGCACTACCGCTTACACCATTGCATGGGTAGTTGAAGACAAAGCCGGTAACCGTTCGGAGTGCGAGCAAACCGTCACTGCAAAGGATGAGACCAATCCGACCATCACTTGTCCAAACGACACCACGATCCAGTTGCTCACTGAATGTACGGATGACTACCATTTCCCTAAGGCAACCATCACCGACAACTGTACGAAGAATGTGGATGCCTACTACTCATTCGATGGTACCGACTTCACGAAATACGAAGCAGGTGCTTCTAAAGAGCTAGCAGCCGGCGAATACACCATCTATTGGTACGGTATCGACGAGGCAGGCAAACAATCCAGCACTTGTCACTCCGCTATCACCGTCAAGGATAGTATCGGTCTGGTTAAACATTGTCCAAAAGAGGAAGATGTAACCATCGTTACCTGCGAGGACATGACGTGGGGCGATATCTATAAACAATATGCCGACTCGCAAAAGGCTACTGTCGCACAGATGAACTGCGCGGAGAACAAGACCGAGTATATCGAGCCTACCCTATCTTACCAAGTACATGTAAAAGATGCCGGTCCTAAGGATGGTACTTACACTGCACTTACCAATACCACAACATTGACCTACGGAAAGACGTATGACATCCGTTGGTTGTTCATCAAGACCGGTGACAACGTGTCTGACATGAGAGACTCCTGCTACTCTACCGTCACTCTGAAAGATACGGCTAGCCCATCTGTCAACTGTGAGGCACTTGAGAAGAGCATCGTTCTTAACGTAAAGAACACATGCGACACTTTATATGCTATTAAGAAGCCAACAGGCGTGTTCCACGATAACTGTGATGATGAGAAACTGATCTACTTCTACAAGCTCGACACCAACGATCCAATGATCAGTACGGGCAGCAACAGCGAGACACTTAAGCCTGGTGAGCACACCTTGGTTTGGTGGGTATCTGACAAAGAAGAAAACACTTCTGCTACTTGTTCGCAGACCATCACTGTCATCGACAGCACTGAGTTCGACCTCTTCTGTCCTACCCTCAAAAACGTGACCATCGATACTTGCGTCAACCTCACTTGGGCTAAGATCAAAGAGTTGGATTTGTACCCTGAAGATGCAAAGGCATCAGCCGCCATCATTGGCGACTGCGACAAACCTATTGGAGAACGTTGGGTAGAGATCATACCAACCTTGTACTACAAGACCGCCAGCGATGAATACGCTGTGCTGACAGATGCTACGGAGTTCACCTATAACACTACCTACGACATCAAGTGGTTGTTTACCAAGGGTGGCAACGATGGCGACTTCATGGCGAAGATGGATACGGCCTGCTTCACTACCCTCATCTTGAAAGATATCTCAGTGCCAACTGTAGATTGTTCGAAGATGGAAGACATCACCTTGAAGCCTAAGAACACCTGCGACACGCTCTACACGATGATCAAGCCTGCCGGCGTGTTCTCCGACGAGTGTAGTGATGCGGATCTTAAATACTACTACAACCTGGATGAGAACGGATTCATACTGTTCGAGGACAATCAGGAGAACCTGACCAACGGTGTACACACTGTAATCTGGAAGGTGGCTGACGAGTTCAATGAGTCAGAGACCTGCGACCAAAAGATTACCGTCTTGGATAGCACCAAGATCGACAAGCACTGCCCTGCTCAGGAGGATGTGACCATAAACACCTGCGAGAACATGACATGGGCGGATATCAAGACAAAGTTCACCGCCAACCAGACGGCTACTGCCAAGAGAATCGACTGTGCTTCGTCCGACTCTGTCGCTATCAAGCCTCAGATGTTCTTCAAGAAGGAGTCGGATGACGACTTTGCTCCGTTGACCGATGCTGCCGAATTCACATACGACGAGAAATACAACATCCTTTGGGTGTTCGAAAAGAGTGGTGAGAACATCGCCGCAATGCTCGATACTTGCGAGTCGACCGTCACCCTGCAGGATACTGCTAATCCGACTGTCACATGCTCGGCTATGGCTGCCATCACTTTGGAGCCAAAGAACACTTGAGATACACTCTAAAAGATCCTGAAGCCTACAGGCGTCTTCGACGACAACTGTGGCGAGACTAACCTCACCTACTTCTACAAGGTGGACGGAGCTGCCGCCTACACCGAGTTCGACGGAAACAACCAGGAGACCTTGGGCAACGGCGAGCATATCCTTACATGGATGGTGAAGGACAAAAAGGAGAACGAGTCTAAGCCTTGCGACCAGACCATCACCGTCACAGATACCAAGAAGCCTGA
>JAZRXL010000057.1:0-3449 GCA_045600225.1 Paludibacteraceae bacterium | reverse complement strand
TCCGTTCATGTCATAAACATACAGCATGGCTTGGCTTACGGTTTCTGCTATCGTGCAATGGATGGTTGTCTTCTCCGTAAACGGATTGGGCGTGTTCTGGAATAGTTCTGTCTGAAGGGCATCTTGGGCTTCTATACCCGTACCACCTTCACCTCGTAAAACAATGCTCTTGTTGGCTTCATCCAACTTGGCACTCAACTCCTGAATGGAACGAATCAGCAATGGAACAATTTCTACGTAATTCACTGAAAGATATCCTTCTTCATCTTCTACTACTAAATCTGGATATATCTTTTGTAGTTCTTGGGCAATTAAACCATAATGTTTGTGGGTAAGAATAGGGGATTCTTCGTCAAACAAACCGACTTCCACAGAATCAGATTCAACTTCCCGTTGTTTATAGTTGAACTCAACGACATTCATCTGTTGAATCATATCTAATGTACTCAGAACATTTTTAATATCTTTCTTTAGCCTATAATCAGAAGTAACTAGAGACATACCATTAACTACTGTTCCTGCAACATAAACATCACCTCTGAAATAGCCAGCATAAACGTCATTAATGCTAATTCCCATATCACTAGGTAAGGCAGATCCATATATAGCTGCTCCATTTTCATTTCCAGTTATTCTTCCAAATAAGCCATAATTACGACCTAGCGTGGCATTACCAGCTAATCCATAAACACCATATGATCGACCATTAGTAGCAGCTGAGGCTGATGCAATAGAATAGACTCCGTAATTATATTTGCCTGTAAAAAATTTACTAGACACTTCTATTCCAAAATTTGATTGGTTGTCATTTGAAGCATTTCTATAGATATATAACCCTTGACTTTGCCCGGATTTGCTTCCTGTAATGTAGACGCAAGCAGCAGAACTACCAACTGAGTTTATTGAGAGGGTTGAGTTTATTTGAGCATTACCTGAATATCCAATGGCAGCATTTCCACTTTCCTCAACAACCAATTGTGCGTATGAACTGATTACACACACACTTGATAGTAATAAAATGACTAGTTTTTTCATGATGATTCTTTTTTATTTGTTAATAATCTTCTGTTTGAATTTCAAATTCACCCCACCACCAATTGCCAAAAGCATAGACGCGGAGGGTATATGTACCTTCTTCAAGGCCTTCTTCGGCGAGGTCGATGACAACGCTGCGGGAAGCAGCGAAGGTTTCTGAATATACGGGAGTCTGGGTGCTTTGGTCAATTAGAATTACCTGTGACCCTATCGCAAGAGGATACAAAATAGTTAACGCTGTATTGTTAATAGCAGCCGAAGGGCTATCATAATTGGAACGTTCTCCTGAGGAAGAAATATCTTTCTTTTCTGTTGACAACAAAATATTAATGTCTTCTGCCATCAAAGAGATGGAAGACATTATCAAAATGGCTAATAATAATCTTTTCTTCATATCTCGTTTTTATAATAAACAATTTCAATTTTGAATAATATAACAAAGTTCCCAATAAGGGGGGTCCTTTATTGAATGATTCGAGATGTTGTAATTTTGAATTAGAATTCCAATATTTCCTTACGAAAAGGTATATTAGACTTTTGCTCATGCATTCTACTGCACAAGGAATGGATAGGGGGGGGGGGTGGAACTCGCTGCATTTCACGCATTTATATTTTTTCAGCAAAGTTACATCACAGAAAGGCAAGAAACAAGAAAAACATGTCTCACATATGTCTCACACAACGGAAAAAGTGCAAAAATGAGACAAGTGAGACATGGTCAAATCGGCAAGAGCCCCCTTATCAGGAGGGCTCTTGCTACTTTCACGCTGTCAAAAAATGATAGTCTACGGGGAAACGTGCAGCTGTATTAGACTCCGTATTTTTCCTTTACAGAGTGGAAAATGTGCCTACTCCATTCCTCATTGAGGCGTTCTTTGATACGAGTTTTTCGGCAATATACAGAATGAGACGTTGCACTGATACAGTGCCCGATGGCCTTCCCTGACAGACCCAACATGCTCAATTGACATATGAACAAGTATTCACCATTCATTTTTTTTGATTCATGGATAAGTTCCAAAGTAATTCCAGAAAATAATTTGGAAACATACTCACGAAAAATCTCTTGGTCATCCGCACGCATATATTCACCTCTAAGAATGGCTGCATGTTTCTTTCGTAAATAGATATCCCATTCACTTTTGGAGAATTGTTCGCGGCAACATTGGATTCGTTCCTCTCGGAGAGCAAACACAAGCGGATCAAAAGATTCTTCCGATACATCCTGGACAACTTTCTCTTCAGCAGGACACACAGCCATGCCTTCTTCTCCATCATCCGATTCGTCTTCTTCCGTTTCTGAATCGACTTGCACTTTGATCTGTTCACAGATACTTTCGCGCATCTTCTCCGAATAAGCAATATACCTTTTTTCTTTACGCCGATGATAGCTTAGTAAGGCCATGGCACCAGCACTCAGCAAGAGGACAGCAGCAAGAAGGGTCAAGAAAATGAAACGTTGCCGCTTAATCTTCTGTGACTGGGCCTGTAGTTCAAGGGTGTGACTCGATTGAATAGAGGCTATCTCCGATTTATTGCTTTGTCTATAGATAGAATCAAGCAGTATGGTATAGTTCGCAGCATAATCAAAAGATGCGGTGTCACCCTTGACAAGTTGACTTGTATACGATAAGATCTTGTTTGCTTCACATTGAGTGCCCAAGTCATTGTCACACTGAAGCGCTCTGGCACAATAATACTGAGCGGAGTCAAATCGTTGTGTGTCAAAAAAGATCTTTCCCATAAAAAGATAAGCAACTCCTAAGGACGTGGGGTCCTGCTCTCCCCTAATGTACCTATTCAGATATGCTTTTGACTCTTCTAAGTTGTTCATGAGATACTCTGTCTTTCCTAACTGTAGAAAGACATCGTTATAATATCTGAATTTTAGGGATGTTGTATCTGTTAAAGGCATCAACAAAGATTTCGCTTCTTCAAATCGCTTCACCCGAATATTTGCAAGAGAGCAATAATAATCAGCCATAGCCATCAATTTCGGATCGCCATTTTGTACGGCAGCATGCTTGTAAGACGTATATTCGTTCAACGATTGCGCATATAGATGATGAACCATGTACAATTTGCCTAACTGTTGCTCACACAGGGCATAATATCTTGACAGGGTATCCGGGTACAGGCTCTTCGCCTTAAGGAAAGCGTCAATGGCTTCCATGTCAGAACGCTGATCAAAATAGCAACATCCCAGCGAATACCAAGCCATGGCGGCGTGATAGTTCTTGCGGTAGGGGGTGCTGTAGTAGTCGGTGGCGAGACGGGGAAGGGAGTCGGAGGTGAGGGGGACGTAGCGCTTGTAGTCGGCCTGCGTCTTGAGGATGGCGTAGAGGGCGGCGTCCTCGCCGCGGAGCGGGGCGGCGTCGAGGCTGTCGAGCAGCGAAGCGGCGGCGGGGAGGTCG
>JAZRXL010000056.1:0-4778 GCA_045600225.1 Paludibacteraceae bacterium | reverse complement strand
GCGCTTCTGTTGACTCTTTTCATTTATAGCTTTGGGGCTGACCTCAGCAGTGCCGGCCTGTTTGATTTTCGCCAAAACGGTATTGATCGTATTTCACTCTGCAGGCTTGCATGACATCTTCAAGAGAGCTGCGATGCCGTCCATGATATCGTCTTCGACTGGAATAATACTTTTGACCATAAGTGCTTGGAATTAAGAATTATTGTTATATTTGTAGTGCGGGAGATATAACGCTGAGACCACCCTGCGAAGGTGGGGAAGAAGAAGGCTAATGATTTATTTCTTAGCCTTCTTATTTATTGTGCCGTCGATATAGAAGTAGACTTCATTGTAGTGATATCCTTGGCTTCCCAAAATCCATTTAGCATATTGAGGAATATCTTGAATGGACATCTCACAAGAATGATCGGTAATACACGCCACTGCGCCTTGTTTAAATGCTTTGCATGCATTTGCTGATAGTTTCTCAAGACTTTCCGGAGATTTTACGTCAACAAAACATCCAATTTGTCGCATTATGTCAGGGGTATGACCGTTATCTGTTGGAAGACCTAGCAATTTGCGGAATTCTGTCTCTGATTTATGAATCTCCGGGAGAATCCAAATTTTGCCATCATCAGCAATGGCCATTGCCTTTGCCACGTCAAGAACTCTTGCGTAATCTTCTGATTCAGTCGATTTCAAAATATGTTTGACTACTTCGGCATTCCCATTTTTATAAACAAGTTCGAATTGTTCTTCAATAGGCTTTGAATAAATCCTATGCCTTTCTTCAGCAGAAGTTTTAGGTATGGGCTCTCCCTTTTGATTGCCTAAAATATTATGATTGATAGCACATGCTTTACATAATTCATTATCCAGAATATCTGCCGCAAGATTGAGAGCCTTCGGGCAAGTTGCGCACTTGGAGATGGTGTATGGATTGTAGGCCGGGAATGTTCGCTGCTCGATGCCTGAGTTGAAATTGAACATGCCTTTCTTGTCCATTGCAAGAGCTTCGACACCGCGTGACATGGCCTCCTCCGGATCCGTGCCGGCATTGACGAGGAAATCCGAGTCACAACCTACAAAGGCAATGAGCGCAAGGATGAAATTCATCCGAAATGGGAACTCGTTGGCACCCACACCGGCCGCCGCACCTTCATCGTCAACGCCCTCTCCCTCGGCATCCCGCCGAATGTCGTAATGAAGTGGACCGGCCACAACGACTACAAAGCCATGAAGCCATACATCGACATCGTAGACTCCATCAAGGCTACTTCAATGACGAAGTTTAATGGGCTGATATGAAATAAGCCTTCGCAGGAAATTAAATGTTATTTTTAAACCAATTAGTTGATATTATCAAAACTATGTTTATATTTGCAGGGCCTTTAAACCGGTAGGTTAAAAGTATGGAGATACGTCATAAAATATTCTCAATAGAGTCAGACAATCCTCACAAGCCAGAGTATCTTGTCATGGCCGTTACATATGACGAAGAAGATTTGGATGACTTAGGCGTAGACAGAACGTCATGGGATTTTTCTGAGGATTATTTTGGCAGAGATGAATATTCGAAAATTTTAGCCCAATGGAAGGACCCAACGTTACTAAGAGAGTTTTATGATGGCAACATTAAATTCTTGTCTGATAGTTATTGGCACAATATCTCAAAGAATCGTTTTGTCTTGGATGTCACAAGTTCTGTAATCAATATCGTTCATGATTTTAAGCAAAGTTGTAGTAACCAAGAATTATATTCCCATTTTGAGCCATTAAGCAAACGTGATGAAAGTATTAGAGCACGCAACGAGTCGACAAATAAACACAGAATTCTAAAGTTAAAAGCCAAATATGGTCTGATATTAGATAGAATTGCATTCCGTATTTATGCTATCGAAATTGAACAAAATTGTTATTTGATAACAGGAGGGGCGATTAAGTTGGTTCAAGAGATGGAGGATGCACCAAATACAGACTTAGAGATGCGAAAGCTAAAATACGTCGAAGACGCTTTGGATGCTGCCGGTATTTGCTCAATGGCAACTTTGTTAGATTATATAAATTATTAGTGTAAACGTTTGGTCTGACCAATCAATGAAAGGATTAAGAAAAATAAATTCAGGAACAACCGTGGTTGACTCTACTTCCTGGATCAAAGAGAATGAGTATGCTCTTACTCATCAAAAAGAAATCAGAGCAACTACCAAGATAATCCTTAAGCTTATGGATTATATGGAGAACTCTGGGCTGAGTCAAAGTGACTTAGCCCGAAAATTGGATGTCTCTCCTCAGTATATACACAAACTGTTTCATGGACAAGAAAAGTCATTTCGTATTGAAACTGCAATAGAATACGGGGAGAAACTAGGTATATCGTTAATAAATATTCCAGAGGATGATTTGATGATATATCAAGAGACTTCTATGTCAGCGCATTTTAGTTTTTCTGGAGAAAAAACTGATGACCATCCGGTGAAGACAAAGTGTACTCCAAGGAATCGTGTATCATTCAAAAAGAATCAGAGATGGACACCGCAAATGAAATTCAATTTCGCATAGTAAAATGTGAGGAGCTTTCTTTTGAAACAAGACTGTCTGCATCAATGAAGGTAGACTTGAATACAGTCTCTTTTAGATTTGGATTCAGAATCGTTCCTTCTGGTGAAGATAAGGTTTCATTTATTATTTCCGCCTTGTATTTCCTAGGTAAAGACCAGATTCTTAAACAAGAGTCATCATCAACCTTTGAAATATCTAATTTCGATTCGGCATTGGACTTTTCGGTTAATGGGAAAGTGGACGATAAAGTTGGGATTGTGCCGACATTATTTAGTATATCCTATAGTACGATGCGTGGTATGCTAGCAATTCGAACGGCTGGAACTGTTTTAGAGTCTTTCCCAGCTCCAATTGTAAACCCAACAGAGATAACGCATAAGTCTATTATAAATAAATAGAACCATAACAGGAAAATTCAAGGAAATCGGCATCGCACATGTGTGGGAGGCCGATTTCCTTATAGGAAGCTTAATCGTGTTTTACTCTGTTTCTTGAACTTCCTCAAAATCTTTTTGGCCATTTTTCGCAATTTCCTCAAAATGTTGGCCAAGTTTCCTTTGAGTAAATTCGTGGTATCGCACTTTTTTAATCCAAGGTATGTAGATGGTTCAAACTTGTTCACCTTTGCCGTGCATGACAACGATGCAAACAAAGAAAACACGAGTATACAATTATTTAAGACTTTCATTGATAATACGGATTGTCAACTAACTTATATCCGTTATCAGGTAAGACGAACCAATATAGCGTATGGATATGACTATAACCATACACAACTGCTATTTTATCAAAACCTGATTCAAGGATACATCTTGCCAGTTTTGTGTTGCAGTAACCATTCTTATTTCGTCGGCAAGATATCCACCTCTCATCTTCCTTCCCCTTATATTCATTCGAGTCAAGTGGACATTCGAAATCATATTTGGAGAGTTCAATTTCTCCAAAACGCGTTTCAAACTCATCGATGAGATCCGCGTAAGTTTCATCCACCCAATAATCTTTGTCCCCAAAGACATCCAGAGCTTCGGAATCTTTATCCCTTCTCCATCTGGATGCCCTCTTGTCATATTTATGAGCAAGATTAACTCCCATAATCTTTCTTATCTTCCTACTCAAAGTATCCAACCTTGATAAATCTATAGGGCAGAATACATCATATACGTCACGAACTAAGGGAAGATCCAATGTGTCTGTAAATTTGTCTGACCGCATGACGCCTTCGCTAAATGTAACATATCCATGTGCCCGTAATGTATTCAAATAATCATTAATCTTCTGATAGTGCGACGACTTTGCTGTGTGCGTCACTGGAACAAGAACAACAGTTCTTGTTCCAGTTGAATCAGCCAAAGATTTGATACAGTCATAAAGCTTGGCGGAAGTCAATGGTACGCCAAACCGAGCTGCGCTTGAACAACAGACAGTTGATACAAAGACGATTAACAGAGTTAAGGCATTTATGGCCTGTTTTACAATTCGGATCAATAATTGATATTATTTAATTAATTTTGAAATAGGTTCAAGGATTCTAATTATTAAGTCAAGAATACAACCTGCTCGGCACCATCCTCGGCCTTCCCCCTTTTTCTTGCTTTGGCAATCCATAAAACAGTCTTTTGTAGGATTGGAAGAAGGATCGTTAGACACGGATGCCTCCATAATCATATTCAGGTCAGAATTTTCAAGAGGAAAGCCATATTCAGCTTCAAATTGTTCTTTTACCATCTCTCTCATGCCGTCCACATCAACATCACAATCCTCGCATGATATTGAGAATGTTTTTACACAATTATCATTAACATTATATTCCGTAGTCAATGTTATATCAACAGGTTTTAACACCCCAGCTTTTGTTTCATTATTCAACGTGACAGTTCTAGTGCAGACAATAGTGTCAAGAGGGACAAATTCCTCGGAGGTTGTAGTCTCCTTGGTACAAGAGCACATGGCCAGCAGCAAAGCCATGGGAAGAAACAGTTTTCTCATAATAACGGTAGTTTGAATTGTTTGCAAAGGAGGTGTTTCGCTAAGTTAATAATAATCAAGCAAAATGAAAAGAAACAAAGTTTATTTTTATGATTACTTAATGTTGTTGGAAAAACCGCGCGCGCGTGACCCCCTGCGCCGTTCGCATTTGACCCCTCTTGACGAAAATGCGCTGACCCCTTTGAACGAAATAAAATTGACCCCTACAGAGAAGACCCTGCAGGGGATTTTTTTATAGTTTTGGATTC
>JAZRXL010000055.1:0-87664 GCA_045600225.1 Paludibacteraceae bacterium | reverse complement strand
GTCGAAGTCTACATTATAATCGATATCGTATTTTGGAATACGGATCTGTGCGTAAGAACCTGGCTCGAAGTTCATGTGCTCACCCTTAGGCAAAGCAACCTTGTACTCCTTGATGAAAGTTGCAACGTTCTTGTTTCCAATCACCTCGCACTCCCATTCCTTAACGCCCATTACAGACTCAGGAACCTTGATCTCCATATCTCCCTTAACCTTAGCTTGGCAACCCAAACGCCAGTTAGCTTTTTGCTCTTTACGAGAGAAGAAACCTTTCTCTGAATCGAGGATCTCACCTCCACCTTCAGTGATTTGGCACTTACATTGTCCGCAAGCACCCTTACCACCACATGCAGAAGGCAAGAACACACCATTAGTAGCCAAAGTGCTGAGCAAAGAAGAACCAGACTCAACCTCTAACTCTTTATCCCCATTGATCTTCAATTTAACAGGACCAGAAGCCACCAAATACTTCTTAGCAACAAGAAGGATAGCAACAAGTGCCAATACGACAACGAGGAATACTCCAATACTTGCTAAAATCAAATTCAAATCCATTTCTTATTCCTCCTATTAAATTTTTAAACCTGAGAAACACATAAATGCCATAGCCATCAAACCTACAGTGATGAATGTAAGTCCAAGACCCTTCAAAGCAGCAGGAGCAGCATTGTAGCTCAACTTCTCACGTATAGCAGCAAGTCCTACGATAGCCAAAAGCCATCCAATACCAGAACCCAAAGCGTAAGCAAGACAATCAGCAACGCCTCCGATATACTGAGTATTATCAGGAGCCAATGTGATTCTTTGTTGCATAAACAATGAAGCACCCATGATAGCACAGTTTACAGCGATCAAAGGCAAGAAGATACCCAATGATGCGTAAAGTGATGGAGAGAACTTTTCAACCACCATCTCAACCAATTGCACGATACCTGCAATGACAGCGATGAAGAGGATGAAACTCAAGAATGACAAATCAACGCCCTCTACCAAGCAGTTTGGTCCTAAAACCTTTGTGTATAGAAGGTAGTTGACAGGCAATGTCACGCACAACACGAAAATTACAGCAAGACCAAGGCCTAAAGCTGTCTTCACATTTTTCGAAACTGCAAGGTAAGAACACATACCTAGGAAAAATGCGAAAATCATATTATCGACGAAAATCGATCTTACAAATAAACTTATTAAATGTTCCATATTCTTTTCCCAAATATCTTATGTTATTTTTCCTGCAATTCAGGATTCTTTGCTCTCATCCCCCAGATGATGCATCCAAGGATGATCAATGCCATTGGAGGCATAAGCATCAAACCACAGTCGATATAACCAAAATCGTAAACACACTCTGGAATTTTTAATCCGCAAAATGAACCTGCGCCAAACAACTCACGAATGGCAGCAACCACGATAAGGATTAATGCATAACCAAATCCGTTACCCAAACCATCGATGAATGAGTCTAGAGGAGTGTTTTGCATAGCGAACGCCTCAAGGCGACCCATAAGGATACAGTTAGTAATGATCAAACCAACATATACAGACAATGCGACACTCACATCGTAAGCAAATGCTTTCAATACCTCACTAACAATAGTTACCAAAGCTGCAACAACTACCAACTGAACGATGATACGAATACGATTAGGAATTGTATTTCTCAACAAAGAGATAACCACATTCGCAACTGCAAGGATGATTGTTACTGACAATCCCATTACAACTGCTGGTTCTAGTTGTGCTGTAACAGCAAGCGCAGAGCATATACCAAGCACCTGCACAGCCACCGGGTTATTCAAACCAAGCGGTGTAAGAAATGTTTCTTTAAGATTACTCATTTATATACCCTCCTACTTATTTATTTAACTCTTCTTTAACTACTTTAGCAGCAGAATCAACTTTCTCTACGATTTCTACCACCTTTGCAACCACTGAATCAGCAACTGCTGCAGAGTCAGCCTTCACTGTTGCTGAAGTGTTAGCATCTGTTTGAACAGTACCAGACAAGAATGACTTGTATCTTGTCAAGCAGTTCTTCAACATTGCGTCAACACCCTTTGATGTGATTGTACCACCAGAGATACCATCCACCTCACAAGAAGCATCCTCTACTTTACCGTTCTTTACAACGCTCAAAACAACATCGCCGTTTCTTGTTACTGTCTTACCTTGGAACTGCTCTGAGAAGAAAGGCTTAGTGATTTCAGCACCAAGACCTGGAGTCTCACCTTCGTGACCGAAGTAAGTACCGTATACAGTGTTCTTTTCTTCGTTCAAAGCCACATATCCCCAGATTGGTCCCCAAAGACCAGCACCTCTTACAGGGAAAACATACTTCTTAGCACCGTTTACAAGACACTCGAAAACATGAAGTTTAGTTGTATCAGCATAGTTAGTTTGGAAATCTGCATCATCTTGAGCAGTAAGAGTACCATCTGCATTTAGGACGAAATCTTTTACCATGTTTTGGTAGTTCTCTGCAACATTACCATCAGTAACATTCAAAGCGCTCAAGATTTGTCTTTTTGTATCCAACTTAACATTCTCAGTTTGTCTTTCTTTCAAAGAAGAAGAAACAAAAGCCAAAAGGAATGCAACGATAATCACCATTATCGAAGCATAACCGATAGTATAAGCATTACTATTTGTATTCATATTCTTTCGATATTAATGATTATTTGTTAGAAACTCTTTTCAATCTCTTCTTGATGTTTTGTTGTACGAAGCAGTAGTCGATTAAAGCTGCAAATACGTTCATCAACAAGATAGCCAACATCATACCTTCTGGGTAACCTGGATTCATGCAACGAACAACGATAGCAACGAAACCGATCAAGAAACCGAAGATGTACTTACCACACTCTGTTCTTGGAGAAGTAACAGGGTCTGTAGCCATAAATACGGCACCGAAGCAGAAACCACCCAAGAAGATGTGCTCGTACCAAGGCAAGTTCATTACCTCGTTAGCACCGATTTGGTTGAACAATAAAGCAGTACAGATACCACCTGCAAATACAGACAACATAGTCTTCCAACTTGCAATACCAGTCCACAACAAGATAAACGCACCGATTGCAATAGCGATAACGCTAGTCTCACCGATTGAACCAGGGTACAAACCGATGATCATATCCATTGGAGACATTAAAGAACCCAATGCATCAGTTACCTGAGTAGTTGCAGTTGCTTGTCCTAGAGGAGTTGCACCTGTAAAACCATCCACCAAAGCATTTGAGCTACCCAAACCGAAGATAGTATCCTTAAAGATCCATACAGACTCACCAGACATCTTAGTTGGATATGAGAAGAACAAGAATGCACGAGTAACCAAAGCCACATTGAAGATATTGTAACCAGTACCACCGAAAACCTCTTTTGCAAAAACAACTGCAAAGGCGGTAGCAACAGCCATAATCCACAACGGACAGTCAACAGGAACGATCAATGGAATTAGCATACCAGAAACCAAGAATCCCTCTTGAATTTCTTCACCTTTCCATTGTGCCACCGTAAATTCAATACCCAAACCAACTAGGTATGAAACTACGATCTTTGGCAAAACTGCTAAAAATCCATAGAAGAATGTAGCCAAGAAAGAAGCTTCTTCTCCATGAACCAAGTAATGTTGGAAACCTACATTGTACATACCAAACAAAAGAGCTGGCAACAATGCAATCACCACGATAGACATCGCACGCTTAGAGTCGATGCAGTCGTGAATGTGGCTTCCTCGTTTCGCTACAGTATTTGGAACGAACAAGAATGTTTCGAATCCGTCAAATACAGAACGAAAAGCGTGAAGTTTTCCGCCCTCTTCGAAAGACGGCTTCACTTTGTCGAGAAAATTTCTTAACGCTTTCAATTTTATTTCTTTTTAATTAATTACACATTCATTAAGCCAACTCTTTGCGCAAATAATCTAGTCCTTCGCGCACAATGCGTTGAGTCTCAATCTTTGAAGTACATACGAATTCACATAGAGCGAAGTCTTCTGGTGCTACTTCGTAGATACCCAACTGCTCCATTTGCTCAATATCCTTTGCGAGGATAGCCTTTACCAAGAATTCAGGAAGAATATCCATTGGGAATACCTTCTCGTACTCACCCGACATGATAAATGCACGCTCACCACCATTGATATTAGTGTCGATATCATACTCTTTGCTACCTCCCATCAACCATGAGAAATAAGAACGGCTAACGCTGAACTTGTTCAAGCGTGGCATGATCCAACCCAAGAACTCGTTGTTCTTATCACCCTCTGGAATAACAGTCAACTGATGGTCGAAAGCACCCAAAAAGCCATTAGCAGAGATTTGAGTTCCTGTCAATGGGTTTCCGCTGATGTAACGAACATTATCACCTTCGATGTTGTTGGCAACCAATTTAGAGATGTTCTCACCAACACATACCTTGTAGTATGCCGGATTCTTAACGCAAGAACCTGCAACTGCAACAGTACGAGAGAAGTTGATTTGTCCATTCTTGAAAGCAGCACCAATCATTGCAACATCTTGTGCATTGATAGTCCATACAAGTTCACCTTTGTTGATAGGATCGACGTGATGGATTTGAACACCTACATTACCTGCAGGATGTGGTCCCATGAACTCGTTCAACTCTACCCCTTTAGTACCCTTATACAACTTAGATGCGCTTTCAGCATTGATACCAATGTGAACTTTTCCCTTGGTCAACTTTGCCATTGCATCTACACCCAATTGGAAATCCTCATCACGACCAACCATTAGGTACTCGTAATTTGGAGCCAAAGGAGCTGTATCAAAACCAGAAATAAAAATAGCCTTAGGACACTCTGACGGATCTGCAATCACATCATAAGGACGTTGCTTGATAAATGCAAAGTAACCTGCATTCAACAAAGCCTCTTTCACACTCTCTGCAGACATTTCAGAAGGACGAGCCTTCGCAAATTCTTCAGAAGTGAACAATCCATCTGATTTCAGAGTAATGTCCAAAACTTTTCGTTTGTCTCCTCTATTCACGGCAACAACCTCACCACTGACAGGAGAAACGAATTTTAATTCTGGATTCGTTTTGCTATAAAACAAAACGGATCCGACTTTCACTTTATCACCATCGTGGACAACCACTTTTGGTTTGATGCCGTGAAAATCATCAGGTCTGACAGAAAACAACTCAGAAGTTTCTGTTTTCACAGAAACTTCTTTCGATTTTCCCTTCAAATTAATGTCCAGACCTTTTTTAATTCTAATCACCTCAGACATAAATATTTATTTAGTTATAAATTTTTCTTTATTCCTCTAACAATACCTCTTTGAGAAGCCTTAACAAAATCAACGATTACCCTCTTCTCTTCAGAATCTGGCAACTCTGCTTCGATCTTTTGCAAAGCTTGCGTAGTGTTCAAATCGGATTGATACAACATGAAGTAAACATCTTCAATTGCCTTTATTTGCTCAGCCGTAAAATTACGACGACGAAGACCGATGCTGTTCAAAGCCTCATAAACCAACGGATCGCGACCAGCCGTAATGTATGGAGGCACATCCTTACCTACTCTCGATCCTCCTTGTATCATAACATGAGAACCAATGCGAGAGAATTGGTGAACCAACGAACCTCCTGAAAGGATAGCCCAATCATCAATCTCTACCTCTCCTGCAATTTGAGATGCATTACCGATGATGATGTAGTCTCCTAATTTACAATCATGCGCAATGTGGGAATATGCCATTAACAAACAGTTGGAACCAACAATCGTAGTTCCCTTTGAAGCAGTACCTCTGTTAATTGTTACACACTCTCTAACTGTAGTGTTATCACCAACGACTGCAGTAG
This sequence comes from Paludibacteraceae bacterium, assembly GCA_045600225.1. GTDB lineage: Bacteria > Bacteroidota > Bacteroidia > Bacteroidales > Paludibacteraceae > UBA1181. Next base: position 81,847 of record JAZRXL010000055.1, on the reverse strand, counting down.
TCTCCTCGCCTCTAAATTTTAAATCTTGTGGAATGGCAGAAATTACAGCGCCTGGGAAGACACGAACATTCTTACCAATTCTCGCACCACTTAAAATAGTTGCATGCGACATAATCACACATCCATCACCGATCTCTACATTCTTATCGATGTACACGAAAGGAGCAATTTCCACATTAGCTCCAATCTTTGCATCAGGATGGATAAAAGACATTTCTTGTATCATAAACAATTATTTGTTTTTAACGACTTGTGCCATGAACTCAGCCTCTGCAGCGATCTTATCACCTACGATAGCATAACCTTTCATCACAGCACAACCTCGTCTAATATCTGTCAATAAGTCCAATTTAAATACGATAGTATCACCAGGAACCACTTTATTTCTAAACTTAACCTTATCGATCGACAAGAAATAAGTCGAATAGCGTTCTGGCTCGTCCAATCTACTTAAAACCAAGATACCTCCTGTTTGGGCCATTGCCTCTACAATAAGCACACCTGGCATAACAGGCTCTTGTGGGAAGTGACCTACGAAGAACGTTTCGTTTCCTGTAACATTCTTAACACTAACTAGACCTCTCTCCTTCAATTCGATAACCTTATCAATCAATAAGAAAGGCCAGCGGTGAGGCAACAAAGACTTAATCTTGTTAATATCCATTACCGGAGCCTTTGTTGGGTCGTAAACAGGGAACATAATATCCTGGCGTCTAAGATCCTTGGATAGTTTCTTAGCGAAATCTGTATTTACCTTATGTCCTGGGCATGTTGCAATGATATGTCCCTTAATTGGTTTTCCAATCAAAGCCAAATCTCCGATCAAATCCAACAACTTGTGGCGAGCAGGCTCATTAGCGAAAGCCAAAGGTCTCTTCTGCAAGTAACCCAATTGAGAAACTGAGATAGGATCCATATTCAACAAGCTTGTCAAGTTATTGATCTCAGCTTGTTGCATCTCTTGGTCGTAGATAACAATGGCATTATCCAAGTCACCACCTTTGATAAGGTTGTTTTTTAGCAATTGCTCAATCTCTCTCACAAAAACGAATGTGCGAGAAGATGCAATCTCCTTAGAGTAATCTGCCAATGAATCTAATGTAGCAAATTGATTAGAAAGGATGCTTGATGGATAAGAGACCAAAACATTCATGCTGAATGAATCGCTTGGCAGGATAACAATAGAAGACTCTCCGTTTGGATCTTTGTATTCAAGCTTCTTTGTTACTGCATAATAATCCTTATCGTAATCTTGTTCCTCAATACCAACTCTCTCTATCTCTTCTACATACTTTATAGCGCTACCATCCAAAATAGGAACTTCTGGTTGGTCAACCTGTATCAAGCAGTTATCAATTTCATATGCATACAAAGCAGACATTGCATGTTCTATGGTGCTAACCTTTGCATCACCTTTTGCGATGACTGTACCACGAGAAGTCTCTACTACATTCTCTGCAATAGCATCAATAATAGGCTGCCCCTCTAAATCAACGCGTTGAAACTTATATCCATGGTTTGGAGGTGCAGGTAAAAATGTCACATTCACATTCAAACCTGTGTGCAATCCCTTGCCACTTAGCGTAAAAGATTCTTTTAGTGTTTTTTGTTTTGCCATATTGGTTTTTAATCTTTGTTATTTAACTTTTCTTGAAGTTCCTTTACTTGCTTTTGCAAATCAGTAATCTCTTGTCTGATCGACGGAAAGTTACGGAATAGAACATATGATTTACGGAACGCATTAGCATCCATGTGCGGATAACCATGATACATTCCACCAGGCTTCTTTATCGAATTTGAAACTGCGCATCGTGCTGCCATCACAGAATTATCTGCAATGGACACATGGCCAACAACACCTGTCTGACCACCAAACATACAATGCTTTCCTATCTTAGAAGAACCAGCAACACCTGTCAAAGAAGCCATAACCGTGTGATCTCCCACTTCCACATTGTGAGCAATCATCACCAAGTTATCCAACTTCACACCCTCACCAATCATCGTAGCACCCATAGTTGAGCGATCGATTGTGGTGTTGGCACCGATCTCGACATCATCCTTGATGACAACGATACCCACCTGCGGGATCTTCTCATACTTGCCATCCTCTGTTGGTGCGAAACCAAAGCCATCCGCACCAATAACACAGCCTGCATGCAAAACGCAGTTGTTACCGATGACACACTCTTTATAGATTCTCACACCTGGATATATTGTCACATTATCACCAATCGTCACATTGTCGCCAATGTAAACCTGTGGATAAATCTGCGCATTCTTTCCAATCTTGGCACCTTCCTCAATTACAGTATAGGCACCCACATACGCATTCTCTCCAAGCACTGCATGATCAGACACACACGCCATAGACGAGATACCACTCTTCTTATTAGACTTAACGCTCTCCACCAAGTTTAGCAAAGAGGCTAATGCTTCGTATGAATTGGGAACTTTTATCAGTGTGGCAGATATTTCATGTTCAGGCACAAAATCATCATTCACTAAAACCACACTTGCATTTGTGGTATATATATACTCTGTATATTTAGGATTAGACAAGAACGTCAATGTTCCTGGCTCACCCGATTCTATCTTGGAAAAATTAGAAACCTTGATTTCTGGATTTCCAACCACCTTACCTTTTAGGTAATCGGCTATTTGTTGAGCTGAAAACTCCATAAAAAAATATTTTTTTGCAAAAATAAGGAAAATCAGTAAGTATGAAAATTTGTTTTTAGAAAATTTAAACTAAGGAAACGCATTTTATAAGGTCTCCTCTCCTCCTTAAAACAAATCTTTCTCTTTTACATATCCAAAATAATACTTCTTTTCGTGCTTGCTTATGAGTGTTAAATTTAAGATATCGGAAGCATCCGTAATATCCTTCAATTCTCCATTTCCATAAAGCACTTTTATCGAATCGGACTTCGGACGATAGGTATAAGCCGAAACAGGATGCAGTGTGACCAAATAACGGGCTTCTTTCTCTGAAACGCCAATTTTTTCGGCCATTCGCCTTGTCAACTCCATCTCCTCTTGTTTCTGTGGCTTATGCTCACGAACCTCCATCTTGAACAGTTTGCGATCCATCAAGTTCCTACACAAAAGGGATAGTATCTTATCGTCACACGACGACCATACTTTTATTGCGCTTAGAATATCAGAATCGTCAAACTTGGAATAGTAGTTCAATGGTTCTTCCGAGCGTAGGAAATCTTCTTTCGTAACATCTTGTTTCAAAAAGAACTCCAACTGAGGTGCAGCAAAAAGCGAAACACCTTTTCTCGATAACTCTTTCGCCCGCTCCAATGTTTTAATCAAAACCTGTTCCGCAGATACGGATGTTTTATGAAGATAAACTTGCCAGTACATCATTCGACGAGCAATCAAGAACTTCTCAATCGAATAGATACCTTTAGCCTCCACTACCAACTCGTCATCATAGACATTCAGCATCTTGATGATACGAGCCGCACCAACGGCACCCTCTACCACTCCTGTAAAGAAGCTATCACGGATAAGGTAATCCAAACGGTCCATATCCAGCTGACTGGAAACCAACTGATGAAGGAACTTCTTCGGGTATTGGTTTTGATAAATCTGCATGGCCATATCCAAATAGCCACCCATCTCCTTGTTGATCTGCTGCATCATCAGCAACGATATCTCTTCATGAGAGATACCTTGCGTCAGAGTATCCTCCAATACATGCGAAAAGGGCGCATGTCCCAAATCGTGCAAAAGGATAGCTGCCAAAACCGCATTTGCCTCATCTTCCGTAATCTCATTTCCTTTTGAGCGAAGTTGGGCGATTGTTTCATCCATTAGATGCATTGCACCCAACGAATGTTGAAAACGGGTATGTTGCGCACCTGGATATACCAAATAACTCATACCTAACTGCTTGATACGGTTCAATCGCTGGCAATAAGGATGCTGGATCAAATCGTACAACTGCTCGTTAGGCACAGTTATAAATCCGTGTACCGGATCGTTTATTATCTTCTTCTTATTGTACATCCGTTTGAATCAAAGATTACAAACTCTTAAGGAACTCTGCCATTTGTTGTTGAACCTTTTGCGCTTCAACACGTGCAGCCTTGGCGTAATCCTCTCCATTTGAAGCATACAAGATTGCTCTTGAAGAGTTGACCAACAAACCGCATTGGCTGTTCATTCCATATTTGACAACCTCGGCCAAACTTCCTCCTTGAGCACCTACACCAGGAACCAACAAGAAGTGGTTAGGAATGATCTTACGGATATCAGACAACATCTCTGCCTTTGTGGCTCCAACCACATACATCATGTTATCTTCATTACCCCACTTCAAAGAGGTCTTCAAGACCTTCTCAAACAAACGGTCGCCGCTCTCCTTATCCTCCATGAATTGGAAATCGAACGCTCCCTTGTTGGAAGTCAAAGCCAAAAGTGTAACCCACTTGTCCTTATACTCTTCCGACAAGAAAGGAGTAACAGAATCCTCACCCATATAAGGTGCAACTGTAACTGAATCTACATCCAAAGAGCCAAAGAATGTACGGGCGTACATAGCAGAAGTGTTTCCAATATCTCCACGCTTTGCATCTGCAATGATAAATTGATCTGGATAGTTTGTACGGATGTATTCTACAGTTCTTTCCAAAACATCCCATCCTTGCAAACCAAGGCTCTCATAGAAAGCGATGTTTGGCTTGTATGCAACACAAAGGTCTGCTGTTGCATCAATGATGTTCTTATTGAACTCAAAAATAGGATCTAATGCCTCACCATCACGATCGAACAAAAACTCTGGAATCTTATTTACATCTGTGTCCAAACCAACACACAAGAACGACTGCTTGCGTTTGATATTTTCAAACAATTCTTCTCTATTCATAATCAAAAATTTAAGCAAATTAATTTTACAAATTTATAAGATATTCGAGATATTACAAAATTTTTGGTTCCGTAGTTACCAAGACTCTACTCTCATTTACCTCCGATAGAATCTGACTTCACGACCTCTTTTGTGTTCTCTTCTTTTACTTTAACAGACTCCGATGTCTGCTCTTCTGGAAACGACTCTTTTGAAAGTGCCCTCTTCACTTGTGAATAGTGATTAGAGGCATTCCATAATATCCACTCTTCATATCCCGCATCATACACTGCTTGTATCTGATCCTTGATCTGCTTGCTTCCATAGTTGATATGACCTGGCACCCAAGGCGCCGTGAAGCATTGCAACCAAGGACGAACCACTGCCGTAGGCAACGAATCCCCTCTCTGTAACTGCTCTTGCGACAACAAACAGGCTTTGTAGATCGTACGATATGGATTGGCATCCGGAACATCTATTCCAAAGGTCTTCCTACCATAATGAGAAGGATAGATCATCGGGCAAATAGCATCGGTCATTACGGCAATATCCGAATAGTCCTGTCCCGTCTTGTCCCTGTCGATATCACTACCTATAACCGTACCAAACAAATCTGCTCCAAAGATGATTCCCTTGGCATGCAACCTCTTTTGCACATACGCAAAAAAATCGGACAAACATTGCTCTCTACCATACGTAGACAGATCTACTCCATAATCTGCCTTATTGGCGTCATCACCAATAGGGAAACGGACATAATCGAACTGTATCTCATCAAAGCCATCAATTGTGGCTTGCTCTGCCAAACGACAAATATAATCCCACACCTTCTGCTTGTATGGATTTACCCAAGGAAGTCCCTTTCCATCGGTAACTGCACTACCATCGGGCTTACACAAAGCCAACTCTCGATCGTACTTTGCAAGATAGGGATCCTTAAAGCAGACAATACGTCCTATCACATAGATGTTCTTCTCGTGCAACTCCTTCAGTAAAGCAGGCATGTCACGCACATAACGGATACTTGCACCTATCTTCTCCACCAACGTGTCTTGCATCTTATACGTGATATTTCCTCCATCGTTTTTGATGTCCAACACCATTGCATTCATCTCTGTAGAGCTGATCAAATCCACCATCTCACTCATTCGCTTCGTTCCTGCAGTAGGTCCCGTCACATAAATACCTTTCACTTTTACAGGAGGAACCAACAAATCTCCTCTTGAAAAGCTTTCCCGTTTAACCTCACAAGGGTTCTGGGCAACACTATCCATTCCTATTTCTACCGCATTCACCGTGCTATCTGCTATAACAGTCTCAACAACGACTGAATCTTTTTTTCCCTCCTCCGCTGGCTTAGAAGAGTCAACCCTTGCACATCCGCATGCCAATAACAAAGCAACTGCAGCAAACGACTGAAACAATCTCTCCTTCATCTTACACCTCCTCTACTTTATAAACAATCCTAAACGAGCCTTCGTTATAACTCGTACTGGTAATTTTAAAGAACCCAAGACTCTTTGTCGATGGCACATGCGCGCCTATGCATGGGCACACATCGTAATCACCTATGCGCACTAAACGCAAAGTATCGCTCGCACCTTCTGGCAATTTATCCAACTTCACCCCTTCTGGAATATTATCGCGTGTAACCATTTCAAAGGTTACAGGCAGATCCAATGAAATAAGTTCATTCATTTTTCGCTCGATTTCATCGATTTGTTCCTGAGAGGGACAAACCTCCAAGTCGTAGTTGATCTTGCTCTTTTTTCGCTCTATATGTGCATTCTTAGAGCGCTCACAACCAAACATACGAACCATCGTCTGATTCAGCAGATGCTCTGCCGTATGCATCGGTGCAATCGACATATCTTGAAATTTCGGATTTTCCATTTTTCACATTTTTATTTCTTTGAAGCCATCAGTTTTGTAACAACTCGATTGACAATAAACGACAAAGCAAATATTAATACCACAGTAAACAAAAAGACTCCAAAGGATGAATATTTTTCAGGCAAACCAACATAGACAACCACTTGAATAATTGGGAAATGGAACAGATACATCTCGTACGAGCAATTTCCCAATTTAGCAATCCAATCGCCCAAACTTTTTGCCACACTGATCAGTAATATAAGGAAGACCAAACCGATTGGGAAACAGACTTCATCAAACACCGCAACCATCCACGAATTCGAATCTCCTAAATAGTTCATAACAGCTTTCGAAACAAGGATCAAAAACACACTTCCTACAACATACATCCATTTGTTTTGCTTGATGTGAGGGAGCAGATAATAAAACAAAACACCTGCATAGAAATAGACCAATTGACCGACAAATTGACGAGACAAATTCACCAAAATTTCTTGTCCAGTCCGTTCATATAGCCACAAGACAAACTGTCTGTAGAAAACCGAACAGATAAATATCACCACAACCGATTTGGTTACGCTCCACTTAAACCTCTTGATTGCCCAAAAGAACAACGGGATGCTCAAATACAACATCCACTCCACTTTGATGGTCCACAAAGAAGAGTTTACATTAGGTATCTCGAACGACTCGAACACACCTGGCAAAGTTGGTTGTATGAAATTCATAAAACAAAGATTGGAAACAAGGTATTTCCAAAAATCTCCATTTGTAAAATAAGCATCGAAAGAAAGATTAGAGACAAGGCTCAAAGCAAGAGCACTGGCAATCACCACAAAACAGTAGACTGGCAAAATCCTACGCGCACGACTTGTGATATAGACCTTAAACGAAGGACGACGCAGATAACTCAAATAGACCAAAAAACCGCTTAAACCGAAGAATCCTCCTACTGCAGGTCCACTCTCAATGGGCCAATAGAAATCGGTCTTAACCAATGTGTTATAATGGGAAACAATCACAGCAAAAGCCATTACATAACGAACCAGGTCCATGTTCAAATAACGGGAATCCTTCTTGGATTTCGGATCATTTGAAGAGGTCAAATATTCTCCGTTCGATGGGTTTAAATTCGGTTTTTGCTCCATTGCTGTTTATTGAGACAACAAAGTTAATAAGTTTTTGCGATTATCAAATAAAATACCCAATCCGATTTTAGATTGAAAGGCTTCAATCAGACATCAAATGGACATCAAAATTTTTGTTTCCCAATCATTTTTTTAATAATTTTACACAAAAAGAAAATTATATGAAGCAATACGCGTCAGAACCCACCATTCAGGTTGGTATCGTTTTAAGCGAGAAAATAGAGTTTGTACTTCACGGCAACTACTCATCAGAGGAAGGTGGTAATCTATCAGGAGCACAAACTGTTCACATATCTGATAACAAAATCGTTTTCAACGGGAAATCACACACTTCCCTAACCTTTTCTTCCCATAATCCAACCGACTATTTCGATTTGAAAGATGTTGTCATCGGTATCAAATTTCACTGGGAAAGGAAAGAGGACCAAAGTTTCAATGGAGATCTTAAATTCATTGTTATCGACAATAAGATTCAAGCGATCAACATCGTTCGTGTGGAAGATTATCTTACTAGTGTCATCTCTTCTGAAATGAGTGCCACATCCTCACTAGAACTACTAAAAGCGCATGCTGTGATTTCTCGCAGTTGGTTGCTAAACAAATTAGAAGACAAGAAGGTATCATCCAACTCCAATGGTATGACTTTTACCGATGATAAGATCATAAAATGGTATGATCATCAAGACCATACGCTTTTTGATGTTTGTGCAGACGACCATTGTCAACGCTATCAAGGTATCAACAAAGCCACGACAGAGGCTGTAAAAGAGGCCATCAAAGCCACTTACGGACAAGTGTTGGCCTACAACGATGCCATATGCGACGCACGCTTCTACAAATCATGCGGAGGTGCCACAGAACTTTTTGAGAACTGTTGGGAAGAGGTGCATCATCCTTACTTGCTACCCGTAGCAGATTCTGAGGAGGCAAAACTACCCGATTTAACCCAAGAAAAGAATGCAGAGGATTGGATTATGACAGAACATCCATCGTACTGCAACACAAGGGACAAGAAGGTGCTTTCCCAGGTTCTTAACAACTACGACCAAGAGACTCCCGATTTCTACAGATGGGAGGTTGTCTATACCCAGGAGGAGATATCAAAATTGGTATTAGAGAAGACGGACATTGACTTCGGAAACATCCAAGACTTGATTCCACTAAAAAGAGGTGCTTCGGGCCGAATTATCGAGCTAAAAATAGTGGGAGATAAGAAGTGCATGGTTATTGGCAAGGAATTGGAGATACGAAAGGCTCTATCCACTTCCCACTTATATAGTTCCGCATTCATCGTAAGAAAAGAGATGAAGAATGGCACTTGCATCTTTAAACTAAAAGGTGCCGGATGGGGACACGGAGTGGGTCTATGCCAGATAGGTGCAGCAGTAATGGCAAGCAAGGGAATTGAATACCAAAAAATTTTAAGTCATTACTATCCTAACTCTTCCGTTTATTCACTTTACAAGAGATCGTTATGATGAAACTTACATTTTTAGGAACTGGGACCTCTACAGGTGTACCCTATATAGGATGCGACTGCGAGACTTGCAGATCGACCGATCCGAAAGATAAGAGACTTCGTTGCTCCTCTCTTTTAGAGGTGAACGGGAAGAACATCCTATTGGATTGCGGTCCCGATTTCAGACAACAAGCACTGAGAGCAGGACTAAAAAAGATTGATGCCATCTTGTTAACACACAAGCACATGGATCACATATTGGGATTAGACGATTTACGTCCTTATGGGAATGTGAGAATCTACTCCAACGAGGAGACGCATGATGCCATCCATAATGTTTTCTCCTACTGTTTCAATAACGATTACAAAGGCATTCCTCAATTGGAAACCCATATTATCACAGACAAAAAGTTTATGATAGATGATATAGAGGTAACACCTATAAACATAAAGCACTACCAATTACCAGTATTCGGTTATAGAATAAAAAACTTCGCTTATATCACAGATTTCAGCACTATAGAGGAAGCTGAGTTAGAGAAATTGAAAGGATTGGATGTGTTGGTGATGGATGCGCTACGCTGGGAGCCTCATTTCTCTCATATCAATATAGATGGAGCTTTGGAGATTGTAGAGAAACTGCAACCAAAGGAGACCTATTTCGTGCACATGACACATAGTTTAGGTCCACACGCAAAGGCACAAAAAAAATTGCCAAACCGAGTATATTTTGCCTACGACGGTTTGACAATCGAAATATAAAATATCAGTAATTTTCACTTCTCTTCGAATAGAAAAATATCTTCATCAGAGCGTTTCATTAGGAATTGCTCTCTGGCAAACTTTTCCAAACTTGACATGTCAGATTCCAACTGAGTCATTTTCTCCTGACTATCCTTACTCAAATTACGATAATAAGCGATCTCCTTTTCGATACTATTATGTTGAAGGCGCAATTCGTAATAATCAAGAATGGTGTGAGAATCCAAAAACAAGAACCATAATAAGGCGATAGTACAAGCCAACAGATACTTGTTGGTTACTATCTTTTTCACAATTTCAAATACCTTTTCCTTTGTAACTTTTAATTCCATAATTGTAAAGAAAATGGAAACAGGAACACGAGTGTATCCTATTTCCACATATAATGATTATTCTACATCTTCAAAGCTTACAGACTGCATTTCATCATCTTTCATATAAACAACAGAGTAACGAACTGCATTTGAAGGAGACATAATAGTGATACGGAACTCACCAGACTCATATTCATAAAGTCTAATGAAATACTTCTCCATAGTATTATTCTCCATACATTCAAAGTTAATGTACTTATAATCCTTTTTCACTGTCCATTTTTGAGGATTATCGTAGATAGCATACTTTGTGATCTTATTGTTCACACGGTCATTCACCAAAATCATCTTTTGGGAAATGTTGAGTGAGAATACTGTGGAACTTTGTTGCCAAGGTCCCCAAACATAAACACCCTTATCCTTACTTGACACAACTCCCTTTGTCTCTCTAAAAGAGCGGAAATTTGCTTCAGAATCTTGGGCAGAGACTGCATTTACTCCCAAAAGCAATCCCAAAATCAAAAGATATTTAACTACTCTATTCATAATCTACTATAATAACCTTAAACAATAAAAACAATTAAGGGTTAATCACCCATCTACCATTGTGGACCTTTATTCTCTCTGGAGAATAACGCAAATCATCCACTTTTGGTATTTTTATATAGAACTCTTTTCTCTCTTTATTCAAAATCCTATTTGATCTCAACCACGGATTGGCATCTTTCAACAACTGGTAGGTAATACCATGAGTTTTTGCAAAATCTGTCAAATTATCAACCGTAGAATCTACTTTCACCACATCCGAATCGACCATATAGTACAAATCCTCCTTTTCAAGCATAAAGCCAAATTGTTGAAGATTTTCCATCACATATTTAGCCATCATAATGCGAAACACATAACGATTGGTCTCTTCACCAAAAAGCATGTCAAAATAGTTATTTGTTTGCTGCATCTCCATCTGTTTCAACACTCTGGCTCTTCCAGAATTATACGCAGCAGCAGCCAACGCCCAACTCTGTGTCAACTCATAAGTACGCTTTAAATATTGACAAGCAACAACTGTGGCTTTTTCCAAATTGTATCTCTCATCCACATCATCATTCACTACCAAACCACTCTCTTGTCCTGTTGTTGCCAAAATCTGCCACATACCAGCAGCCTTTGCAGGCGACAAAGCTCGTTGATCCAAATTACTTTCAATCAAAGCCAAATACTTGAAATCATCAGGTACCCCTTCACGCTTGAGGATAGGCTCTATTATAGGAAAAAACTTGTTTGCTCGCTTTACGATTAAGAAAATTTGAGAATGCCAATAACTGAAACTCATCAATTCTCGATCAAAACGCTCTCTCAAATAGTAGTTCGTCAAATCCACATTCTCTCCAAAAATAGTAAAAGAACTTGGAATTTTAGGAGCGTAGTTCACTTGCAACAAAGAATCTTCAAAAACTTTTTCAGGAACTCGTTCGCTCCCTTCTGCATTTGTACAATCGCAAAAGACCACTGTCAATGGCAACAGCACAAAATATTTCAACTTATCTTTCAACACCACTTTATCTTTCTAAACTTTCTTATTCAACATGAAACACCAACATCGGTGTATTGGTATGGAACACGATTTTTCGAGCCATACTCGGATTAAACATTCTTGTCAACAAACTTCTTCGGTGCGTGGTCAACGATATGATATCAATGCTATTCTGACGAATAAACACATCATACGCCGTCAACATATCCGAATCGTCCAACAAATGATACTCAATCTTTAACTTCGGATACTTTTCCGCAAAATGATCTTTCATTCCTCTCAACTTGATAGAAGCCCAAGCATCATCTTTCGACTCGTAATGAATGAAATGTACCGAGGCTCCTCCTGGTATCAATCGATCCACCTGCTTTAGGAACATATCGTACGATTCGATATCCTCATCATCAAAGTTCGTAGAACATGCAATATTCTTAATTCCATCGAAGTTTGTAATGTGCGAATTAGCTGGAATAGTAAATACCGGAACCTTTGCTCTCTCCATTACCTCCGCAGTCACACTACCAATCAAATCCAAATCCTTCTGATTACTTCCTCTCGTCCCCATAACAATGGCAACAGGATGTATCAATCGCGCATACTCGAGAATCTGCTCCTCCGGAATTCCTTCCCTGATAGCACTTCTATACGAAACATTTGGAATTTCTTTTGAAGCAATCTTAGCATCAATAACGGATTTCAAGCGATTCATATTCTCTGTCGCCTCTTCCTCTGCCTGTTTCTTATTTGCTTCATCCTTCTTCGTTGCATAAGCATCTCCGATGGTCGCCATCACCGTCTTCTGCACCGTATAGGTGTGGAACAAGATGGGACTCAACCCCAATGAATCTGCAACGCGAAATCCAAACTCACACAATTTCAAAGAATAATCTGAAAAATCAACGGGCATCAACAACACTCCCTTTTCGTTCAAAGCGCTAGAAACCGCATCAGCATTTTTCATATTCTCAATAATATCCAATGCTCTATCCAAATCACTCTGACGTATCTTCACCCTCATTCCCAAAGACATCGCCGGCAATATCGGATTCACATCCTGCATAAAGACATCTATACCATGGATTTCAAGGACAGATCGCAAAACCTGCGCCTTCTCGTATGTATGTATTGCTACCGTTACTAAAGTATCATCCATATCCCTACTCCTCCATTATTAAATGTCTACTCTGTCTAAGATATTATTGCGTTTCAAATATAGTGATTTTATTTCAAAAAAATCCAAATAAACCGATAAAAATAACAGATTTTTTATCGAAAAAAGAGAATTAAAATACATACCTTTGTTTTGAATATGCAATAATTCATAAATCAAGACTCTTTTTTTTGTGTTTTTATGCTAAAAATATACTTGAAACATCAACTAACAAACTATCAAACTCAATGGTTGTATTTCCTAACGCAAAAATTAACATTGGTCTTAATATCACAGAGAAAAGACCCGACAACTATCATAATCTTGAAAGCGTTTTCTATCCTATTCCGGTAAAAGATGTGCTAGAAATTGTCGAATCCAACGAAGAAAAGACTCAACTTCACATATCGGGAATTGAGATTGACGGTGACACCAATGACAACCTTATCATGAAGGCTTACAGATTATTAGCCGCCGATTTCTCCATTCCAAACGTCGATATCTATTTGAAAAAACTGATTCCTTTCGGCGCAGGTTTGGGTGGAGGTTCTGCTGATGCCGCCTTTACCCTAAAAGCATTAAACGAACTCTTCTCTTTGGGCCTTTCCTTAGAGCAACTTGAAAATTACGCATCTAAATTAGGTGCCGATTGTCCCTTCTTCGTAAGAAACCAACCCACCTATGCCACTGGTATTGGAAACATATTCGAACCGGTAGACATTTCCCTTAAAGGTACCTTTATGGTTCTCGTAAAACCAGAAGTATTTATCTCTACTAAAGAGGCTTATTCTTTGATTAAACCAAAGAAAACGGAAGTTCCCGTCAAAGAGAAAATAAAACAACCGATGGATACTTGGAAAAATTCGATAGTCAATGATTTCGAATACAGTGTATTTCCGCAACACCCTTCCATCGAAGGAATAAAAAACACTTTATATGAACAAGGTGCCGTTTATGCTTCCATGTCGGGTTCCGGATCTTCCGTATTCGGACTTTTTAAAGAAGCTGTCGATTTGAAACATCTTTTCCCTCAATCATTTGTTTTTCAAGATTATCTTTAAGAAACAAATTCCAATAGAACCTATAAAGAAATCGGCGAGTTCCACCCATTGGTTGAACCCGCCGATTTTCGTTATCAAGACAAATCATCTTGCGAAAAGCAATTCTCTATATTTAGGCAATGGCCACATATCATCATCGATCACCAATTCAAGGGCATCGATATGAGAGCGTATTTCATCCATTGTAGGACGTACCACCTTGTCGTAAACCTCAGCCTTCTTCTCCTCTGTTTCAGAAGTGTTTGCCTGTCTTCTCTCATCAGTCATTCTCTTCAACAACTTCTTGATAGCAGTGACATGCAATGAGATTTCACGAATCAAATCCTTTCTATCTTCCGACAACTCTTCATATTCACTTTCCGAGAATAATTGTTTCAAACCACACAAATTCTCAATCAAACGATTTTGATACGAGACTGCTGTTGGAACTATATGATTTAATGCGATATCTCCCAAAGTACGAGATTCTATCTGCACCTTCTTTGAGAACTTCTCATACTCAACCTCTACACGACCGTGCAACTCTACCTCATTAAAGATATTCTCGCCCAAAAGGACATCTCTTGATGCTTGATCCAAATATTTACCAATTGCCTCTGGAGCACTGGTAATATTCGACAATCCTCTCTTAGAAGCCTCTTTCTTCCACTCTTCTGAATAACCATCACCTTCAAAACGAACTGCCTTAGATTCAACAATCAGTTTCTTCAATACTTGGAAGATTGCCTCGTCCTTACCTTTTCCTTTTGCGATCAAAGCGTCCACTTCTGTTCTAAACTCATTCAACTGATGAGCAACTGACGCATCCAAAGCGATGATGGAAGCTGCACAGTTGGCAGACGATCCTACAGCACGGAACTCAAATCGGTTTCCAGTGAAAGCAAATGGAGAGGTACGGTTTCTATCCGTATTATCCAACATGATATCAGGAATACGGGCAATACCCAACTTCAAAGCAGTCTTTTCTGCAGGTGTCATCTTGCTATCACCCACCTGGTTAGCAAGATTATCCAACATGGAAGACAAGTTCTTTCCTAAGAAGACTGACAAGATAGCAGGAGGTGCCTCGTTAGCTCCTAATCTATAAGTGTTACCGGCACTCATAATAGATGCCCTCAACAAATCCTGATGTTTGTATACAGCTGCCATTACATTCACCAAGAAGGTCAAGAACAAAAGGTTACCCTTTGGATTCTTAGCAGGAGAAAGCAAGTTGATACCTGTATCAGTAGTCAACGACCAGTTGTTATGCTTACCCGATCCATTTACACTTGCAAATGGTTTCTCGTGCAATAACACCTGGAAATGATGTTTACGAGCGATACGCTTCATCAGATCCATCATCAACTGGTTATGGTCATTAGCGAGGTTGGCCTCTTCATAAATTGGAGCAAACTCAAATTGATTTGGAGCTACCTCATTGTGTCTTGTTTTCAAAGGGATGCCCAACTTATGAGCCTCAAACTCCACCTCTCTCATATAGGCAGTAACGCGCTCCGGAATAGATCCGAAATAGTGATCATCCAACTGTTGGTCCTTTGCAGAAGCGTGTCCCATCAAAGTTCTACCCGTCATACAAAGGTCTGGTCTAGCATCATAAAGAGCCGAATCCACCAAGAAATATTCCTGTTCCCAACCCAAGTTGGTATTTACCTTCATAACATTCTTATCAAAGTATTGGCAAACAGCAACAGCCGCTTTATCAACTGCAGAGATAGCTTTCAACAAAGGTGTCTTATAGTCTAATGCCTCACCTGTATAAGAGATGAAGATGGTTGGGATACATAGTGTTGATCCAACAACGAAAGCAGGAGACGAAAGGTCCCATGCAGTGTAACCTCTAGCCTCGAAAGTATTACGGATACCTCCATTAGGGAATGAAGAAGCGTCTGGTTCTTGTTGGATTAGCAATTTACCAGAGAAACGTTCAATCACATCGGCATTTTCATCAAAATCGATGAAACCATCGTGTTTTTCCGCAGTACCATCGGTAAGAGGCTGAAACCAGTGAGTGTAATGCGTTGCTCCTCTCTCTCTTGCCCACTTACGCATACCAGTAGCAATTTGATCAGCGACATTTCTATCGAACAAAACGCCTCTTTCTACTGCTTCTACAAATGCATTGAATGCATCTTTGGACAAATACTCTCTCATCTTGTCCTTTGTAAAAACATTAATTGCATAGTAATCGGCTAACTTATCAGACGGAGTCTGAATCTCTTTGGGACGCCTGCGATACAATTCACGCAGTGCATTGAACCTCATAATTGCCATAAAAAACCAAAATTTTATTATTAATTTGCATCTACACCCCTATTTTTATAGGGCTACTTCTGCAAAAGTATAGGTTTTTCAGCAAAATACCCTATTTTCAAATGGGTATTTTCAAAACATAGCACATTTTAACACAAAGTACCCTCTATACTTATTTTCATCCATAATTCTAAAACGCGTGATTAAGACAAACAGACTTTTCATTTGATCTCTTTCTGTCAGAAAGGATTCTTCAATCTAGCAATCACAAAGAGTTATTCTGGTTGTTTCCCTGACTACTTTAGTCTTTCAAAGAAATTCCATATAACGATACCTGCAGTAACAGATACATTCAACGAGTGTTTGGTTCCAAACTGAGGTATCTCAATACATGCATCCGACATATCTACCACCTCTTGCTGAACTCCTTTTACCTCATTGCCCAACACAACAGCATATTTGCGGGTAGGATCCAACTTCAAATCAGGCAACATAATGCTACCCTCCACCTGCTCTATGGTATAAACATAATAGCCCTGTTCGTGCAACTCCTTAACGGCTTGTTGCGCAGAGTCATAAGCCTGCCATTCCATCGAGAATTCAGCACCTAAAGCAGTCTTATGGATCTCCGGATTAGGAGGTGTGGATGTAATTCCGCACAAACAGATTTTCTCGACAAGAAATGCGTCACTAGTACGAAAAACAGACCCTACATTGTACAAACTTCTCACATTATCCAAAACCACCACAAGAGGCAACTTTTCCACCTCTTTAAACTCCTCCGTAGAAATACGGTTCAACTCTGTCACTTCAAGTTTTCTCATTTCTCTGCACTAATTAGGGTTTTAAACTCCTTCATTCCTTCCGAAGCGCCTTTTTGAATAAAGGTAATGTTACGAGAAGAAGGAACAGGAACCGTTTTAGGATCAATAATATATATTGGGGTACCGAAAGGCACATAATTGATTAAACCTGCTGCAGGATATACATTCAATGAAGTTCCCACAATTAAGTATATATCCGCATTTTGTGTCAATTCAATAGCCGGCTCTATATTGGGAACCGCCTCTCCAAACCATACGATATGAGGTCGTAACTGAGCTCCATCAGATGCTCTATCACCTAAATGGATCTCACAATCATCTTCTGTCAGTGTAGTGATCAAGTTTGGATTACAAACGGAACGCACCTTCATCAATTCACCATGCAGATGAAGGACATTTTGGCAACCAGCCCTTTCGTGTAAATCATCAATATTCTGAGTAATGATTTGAACCTCAAAATCACTTTCCAGCTCATGCAAACCTATATGTCCATAGTTTGGAAGATGTGATTTAAGGTCCTTGCGCATATCATTGTAGAAATTCAGCACTAGTTCGGGATCTCGCTCAAACCCCTCAGGCGTAGCCACATCCTCTACTCGATACTCATTCCACAAACCATCAGAATCTCTAAATGTTCGTATTCCACTCTCTGCACTGATTCCTGCACCAGAAAGGACAACTAGTCTTTTTTTCATATTAATATTAACCAAATACTACTCAAATCAATATTTTCTGTTAAGGATCTCTGAATAGACAAACGCCCTTTTCAACTCTTCCTGATCCTCAAAGTTCAGTTTAACAGGCTCATATACATCCTCTTCTACAGGTGATATGGGAGATGTTCCCTTATGAACGTTCATAACGGAAGGTTGTCCTTCTTCTGATACTAAGAATTTAGATTTTCCCCTTTGCCCCATAACGTTGGCAGATTGCTGTGTCCTTGGATTTAAATCAGCCTCTATTCTTTTGGCCATATCCTCCAATTTACGTTGAATTTCAGATTTAACAGAAACCTCTTTCTGTTCATCTTCGTACTCTTCAACAGTATATTCATCATCCGACTGCGAGATAATATCACGCATGGTTTCTGAGGCTCTACGCTGTGTTCTTTCCGCATCAGATTTGACTTCCTTATTATATTTAAGGATGTTGGCAATCACGATCACAGCAAATATCAGTATCGGGAATATATCTTCAAAATCCATAACTCTGCTAACTTTTATTCAATAAAATATTCATTAACACTATTGCAAATATAAGAAAAGATATGTTTCTTTTTGAAAAAAAGAGATGATGTTTTTACTCTGTGACTTCTAAAAACTTTACTTTTGCTCATTTTCTTCTTATGGACATTCTATCAGCAGAACAGAGAAGTTTGACAATGAGCAGGATTCGTAGCAAAAACACGAAACCCGAACTCATCGTGCGTCGCTACCTTTTCGCCAATGGATTTAGATATAGAGTGAATGTCTCTACCCTTCCTGGCAAACCCGATATCGTATTGAGAAAATACAGGACCGCCATCTTCATCCATGGATGTTTCTGGCACGGACACGACTGCCTTAAAGGGAGATCACCGAAAACTAATCCGCGATTTTGGGAAAACAAGTTCAATCGGAACAAGGAACGGGATGTTGAGGTAAGGAAAAAACTAAAAAAATTAGGTTGGAATACCTTAATCGTATGGGAATGTCAGTTGAAACCCAAAGTAAGGGAAAAGACCTTGGAAGAGATATGCTATTGGCTGAACGAAGCCTTTTTAAGCATTTACAAAAAAGGAACACCTAAAACATATTCGATGGAAGAAATCACACCTTCCATTGCTGCAGATTCTGGCTACGAATACAAGGAAATCAAATAATCATACGCCTTGTCAATCTCAAGGAATTTTTCTTTTGCAGCCTCCAACTCTTCTGGAGTTGCATCCTTAGGTTGTCTGTCTGGATGATATTGTTTTGCCAAATGCCTATACGCTTTTTTTATCTCAGCCAAAGATGCCAATTCATCCAAATGCAAGACTTTCAGCATATCAGCCTTTGTATTTTGTATATATTCAACAAATGACTCTGTTGATTTTTTCTTCTCCTTATAAATAAAGAAATGACTCTCAATCTCCTCTATTTCAGAATCTTCAATACGAAGATATTGGGCCGTGTTGTGCAACATTTCCAATTCCTCATCCGACAAACCATCTTGCACATCATAAATCTGGTAAAGGACATATAACAACTCTACACGGAAAAAATATGGCAACTTTGCATACAAAACATTAACACAATAGTAGCGCCAATTCTTAACTTTTAATGCAAAGACAGTTTCATCTAACATACCTTCCTCGTAGCGGATTGTTACAATCGAAACATTCCTTTGGTTATTTGAGATTGCTTTCAAATAAAACGAAAAATAGTTTTGTCTCAAAAACTCTCTTGCCAAAGAAAGTTCCGACTCTATATTTCCATCTATTCTTCTTAGATGGTATGCTATCAAACTAGGAACAGAGGCAACATACTCGTATGCGTCACTCTCAACCAAATCCCAACTACTCGGTTTCTTCCCATTGATATCATATTGATAACCTAAGCTCTTCAATTCCACCATCTTCGAATCAAACACGAAATGGTATTTTATGATATACAAGAGGTCTTCACTATCATTACGCATCAGAGAGTTTGAAACCAAATAGTTCAGAACATCCAGCAGTTTCACTCTAATACGCTTCCAAAGCATATATTTGTTGATGAGATCACACGACTCTTCCAACGCATCTCGCAAATTACAATCTTTCAAAACAGGAATAGAATTCGCTTGCAAAAAAGCCAGTTCCTTCTTAAATTGTTGCTTAATAGACTCAGAATCCCTCTTTTCTCTTCTTAACGAAATCAATGATGTTTGAGAAAAATGTTCATCGAGAAAATCATAAATAAAGGCTTCCCCATCTTCTGTTCCACCCGATGTAAAATGCATATGAGCCAACACCTTCGCCAAAGCGAACAACACCTCTGAAACGGTTTCTTTGTCTAAGTTGGTATGGAAAGTAAAGATTTTATCCAAATCCAAAGCCCAATCACCAAATTTACGCCTATACCAATACGAAATGGCACTCCACAAAGATTCTTTATCAAAACTAGCCATATTTGTCTATTCAGATAGTTTCTTAAACATCTCCATTCGAGAACTCTCCTTATACATTTTCTTCTTTCTTTTCATACTCAACTGGTAAGTGATTACCTCATTGGCCAAATAGACAGGATCATCTTTAGAGAATGTCTCATTACGAACGAATCCACCTAAAATACCATCCTCCATTTTCTTGTTTGGATTCCATCCCTTACCGATGTAAAAGAACAACTGATATTTTCCATTCTCGATGTTGAACGTATACGTACTATCTGCAGCAATATAGGCATGAGCAACCACTGCTCCATTTTCATCGTTCTGTTTAATAACAGTCACCATATCAAAAGCCAAAGGAGCAGTCACCACCACATCCGTACTATATTTGCTTTTAGGCTTCTTGTTTTTTCCATAAAACTCCTCGTATGGCATAGAGCCTTGTGGCAATGAGTTTTTTCCATACTTTTCTATATCCAATTGTATTTGAAGCAAAGAATCTCTCAGACGGGTTGCCTCTGCCGTGTATCGATCAGAAGGGAATGCATGAAGAAACTCTTCGTAAGAACGGAGGGTGTTTTTTTCATGTTTTTTTTCAAAATAGGAGGCTTCAAGCAAAGATTTTTTGATATTGACCGACTCGACATACTTTCCGTCAGGGTATTTATCACGAAAAGAGACATAAGCAGGCACTGTATTCTTATGCACTGCCGATAAATAGTCCATTGTTTCTGTAAATACTAAACTGAATAATAGATAAACCGCCACCAATGCAGCAATAACGATGGAAACAATCTTTGCCCCGTTCATCCTTATTTCATATTTAAAATCTTATTCAACATACCTTCTGCATCCATCTCATAGAGATGATACAACTCCTCCTGAGTACCGTGAGTAGCAAATTTATCTGGCAAGCCCACTCTCCGCACTTGAATACCAGAGTAGTTATTATCAGCAAGGAACTCCAACACGGCAGAACCAAATCCACCTTTAACAGAGCCATCCTCCACAGTAACAATCTTCTTAAATTTACGAGCTACCTGATGAAGTAAATCCTCATCCAACGGTTTCATAAACAACATATTGTAATGAGCTACAGAGATTCCTTTCTCCTTAGCCATAGGTATCATTTTTTGAACGGTATAACCCAATGGACCTAACGATAAAACCGCCACATCTTCTCCCTCGGTAACACAATAACCCTTTCCGACTTCCATATTTTCGAAAGGCAGATGCCAATCCAACAAAACACCTTTTCCTCTTGGGTAACGAATCAAGAAAGGTCCATGTCCTGGTTGAGATGCCGTATACATAAGATTTCGCAACTCAACCACATTCATAGGAGAAGCGATCGTCATATTTGGAACGCAACGGAAAGCAGCCAAATCAAAGGCACCATGGTGGGTTGCACCATCAGCACCAACCAAACCTGCACGATCCAAGCACAATACCATATCCAAGTTCTGCAAAGCCACATCATGAATCACATTATCATAAGCACGTTGCATAAACGACGAGTAGATATTACAGAATGGCATCATGCCAGCCTTGGCCAATCCTGCAGAGAAGGTAACTGCATGACCTTCAGATATTCCCACATCATAAACACGATCAGGCATCTCATTCATCATAAACGACATGGAGCAACCTGTCGGCATAGCAGGAGTAACACCAATAATCTTCTTATTTTCTCTAGCCAAATCCAACAAAGTATGTCCAAACACATCTTGGAACAAAGGAGGTGTATCCTTTGCTATTGGAGGAATAATACGCTCACCCGTCTCCTTGTTAAACTTACCAGGAGCATGCCACTCAGCGGCCGACTCTTCCGCAGGTTTGAAACCTTTTCCTTTGGTTGTTTTTATATGAAGAACCTTTGGTCCCTTATAATCTTTAATTCCTTGGAAGATCTTTACCAACAATTGAACATCGTGACCATCAACAGGACCAAAATAACGAATATTAAGACCTTCAAAAACATTATGTTCGTTCGTAATAACAGCCTTTAAAGTGTTATTGCGACGAATCAGCTGTCCTTTCTTGTCCTCATCCATCAAACCCTTGCTCTGCAAGAACTGAGCAAGTCTGCTTCTCAAATGATTGTAAGCCTTAGATGTGGTCAATTTAACCAAAGACTCGCTCAAACCACCAACAGGCTTATCAATAGCCATATGGTTATCATTCAAGATAATCAACAAGTTGTTTTTATAGAATGAAGTATTGTTAAGTCCTTCGAAAGCAAGACCTCCTGCAATGGCTGCATCTCCGATAACCGCCACTGTATGAGCATTCTTCTTCTCCAGTTTATTTGAAGCAATATCGATACCCAATGCAGCAGAGATAGAATTGGAAGCGTGGCCCGCAATAAACGAATCATACTCACTCTCCTCCGGATTAGGGAAACCACAAAGTCCACCGAACTGACGGTTCGTATGAAACTTCTTTCGTCTACCCGTCAGGATCTTATGACCATACGCCTGGTGTCCAACATCCCACACGATATTGTCTGTTGGCATATCGAATACGTAATGCAGTGCAACAGTCAATTCCACCACACCTAAACTGGCTCCTAAATGTCCTGGATTATGAGATAATTCGTCAATGATAAAATGACGCAATTCCTGACATAACTGAGGCAATTCCTCCTCCTTCAGTTTTTTCAAATCCGAAGGAAATTCAACCCTCTCTAACAATGTTCCTACTGTATCAGACATTATTTTATCTCTTTTTCTATAGAAAAATCTTTACCGCATAATTTTTTACGAAGATACAAAAAAATTAGATAGCCCAAGTGTAATAATCCAAAAATGGCAAAAATATTCTCTTAAACGCCTTATTCTCAAAGAAAATATGTAAATTTGCTTATAATTCTGAAACTAAATTAGAATATGAAAAAAATAACAACATTCTTCCTTATGGGAGCGCTTGCCACATCTTGTGTTAGCAAGAAAGAATTAACAGATGTTTCATCTCAACTAAAAGATTGCAAAGTAAATAGTGAAGCGCAAAGCCTTGATATCAGCAATATGCGCAAACACATTACTCAACTACAATATGACTCCGCTGCAGCACAAAAGGCATTAGACAAATTCATGAGAGACTCTGTCTCTCAATCGAAGAGTCTGCACCAGGCTAAAATGGAGATCGCAGACCTGAAAGAAGCCAACAGACAACTTTCAGAAAGAGTCACAGGTTCAACCAACTCATCCGAGGTTAAAGTATTGTTGTCTGACCTACAAAAAACACAAGAGAAACTTCAAAAAAGAGAGGATGCTTTAAATGCATCGGAGAAGAGTCTTAAGGCTTCTCAAGAAGCTCTTGAAAAATCTGCGAAATCGTTGGCTGAGAAAGAGAAGAAAGTTAACGAATTGAGTAGCATCATCAACAAGCAAGACAGCATTCTAAAGAATCTTCGCCAGAAAGTGGATGCAGCCTTCAAGAACTTCCAAGGAAAAGGAATTGAGGTAGTCAACAAAAACGGAAAGGTTTATGTCAGCCTTGACGAGAAGTTGATGTTCAAATCTGGAAAATGGGAAGTAGACGAGAAAGGAAGCAATGCACTAAATGCATTGGCTGTCTTCCTATCAGAAAACAAGGATATCAATGTAGTGGTTGAAGGTCACACAGACAGCTTGGCTTATCGTGGAAACGGATACATCTTGGACAACTGGGATTTGAGTACCAAGCGTGCTACTGCCATTGTTCGCATCCTACTTCAAAACAGAAACGTAGATCCTTCTAAGATATCTGCAACAGGTCGTGCAGAGTTCTGTCCTATCAACGACAACAACACATCCGAATCTCGTAGCAAGAACAGACGTACAGAGATTATTCTTAGTCCAAACTTAGACGAGTTGCTTGAGGCAATGCTTAACAGCGACAAATAAAAGCGTCTCGGAGATGATCGCATTCCGAACGATTATACCTATACAAAAAGAACTGAGCATCAACCATCGAGACCCGATGATGATGTTCGGCTCTTGTTTTACGGAGTATATGGGTCGACGATTAAACGACCTTCTATTCCCTATATCATGCAATCCATTAGGTATACTTTTCAATCCTATTTCCATTCTGCAAACTATCCAAAGGATTGTAAGCAATAAGAAAGTGACCCAAAAGGATTTGTTTCAACAAGAGGGTGTGTGGAATAGTTTTGATTTCCACAGCCAATTTGCCCAACTGTCTGCCGAAGATTACATAGCGAACATCAATCGTCAAATTGAAGAGGCTCATCAATTTGCGAAATCCGCGCGTTACATCTTCTTTACTTTGGGCACGTCTTGGGTATACGAGAAAAACACTGATCACAAAGTAGTTGCCAACTGCCATAAAATGCCTTCTAACCTCTTCTCTAGAAGAAGGATCTCTTGCGATGAATGTGTAGAAGCACTCTCTTTGATGATACAACAAATAAGAAGCATTAACAAGGAAGCAAAGGTTGTCTTTACGGTTAGTCCCATCAGACACTGGAAGGATGGCGCCCACGGAAACCAGCTAAGCAAGGCCACCCTACTATTAGCCATAGACAAATTGTGCGAGACAGAGAGAAACTGCCATTATTTTCCATCATACGAATTGTTAATGGATGAGTTGAGAGACTACCGCTTCTACGCTGACGATATGCTTCACCCAAACGATTTAGCACAAGCCTATATCTGGGAGAAATTCCAGGAGTGTTATTTCAACGAAGAGACCAACCAACTTAACAAAAGGATCGAACAGGTCAACCAAGCCATTCATCACAGACCCTTCAATCCTAAAAGCGAAGGATTTGCAAAGTTCAAAGCTCAAACCCTTCAAAACATCGAGAAATTAAGAGAGGACTACCCTTTTCTTTCTTTCGAAGAAGAAACGATTGAACAGTTTTCCAAACTATAAACGAAACAAATACAAGATATATGTCTACAATATATTTCAACAAAAAGGTTTTATTCCATACATTAGGTTGTAAATTAAGTTTTGCAGAAAGTTCTACCATCAGTAAACTTATGACTGAGGTTGGTTTTGAGATTGCAAAACCCAACGAAACACCTGATATCTGTATCATAAACACATGTTCCGTTACGGAGGTGGCAGACCGGAAAGACAGACAGGCTATCAAACAATTCATCAACAAATACCCGAAAGCCTATATTGTTGTAATTGGTTGTTACGCACAACTAAAACCTGAGGTTATTGCAGACATACCTGGAGTTGACCTTGTTTTGGGAACACAAAACAAGTTCGATATTCTATTATACCTTACAGACCTTCAAAAAGAGAGCTCAACAAAGGTTATTCACACTCAAAGAAGTGGCATCGACAACTTCTTCCCATCTTGCACAAGAGGTGACAGGACTCGCTTCTGGTTGAAGGTGCAGGATGGTTGCGACAACTTCTGCTCTTACTGTACAGTACCAATTGCAAGAGGAAAGAGTCGCAACGACTCAGTAGAAAATACAGTAAAGCAAGCAAAATTTGCCGTAGAGATGGGCGCTAAAGAGATTGTTATCTCAGGTGTGAACATTGGAGACTTCGGAAAGTCCACCAACGAAACATTCTACGACTTGGTTGTGGCATTGGATCAGATCGAAGGAGACTTCCGTTACAGAATATCATCTTTGGAACCTGATTTACTTTCTGATGAGATCATTCAACACATCTCCAAATCAAGTCATTTCGTTCCTCACTTCCACATTCCATTACAATCAGGTTGTGATGAAGTTTTAGCTTTGATGAAAAGACACTACAAAACGGATTTGTTCAGGAACAAAATTGAAACCATAAAGAAAGTGATGCCAAATGCATTTATTGGCGTAGACACGATTGTGGGGACAAACGGAGAGAGCGAAGAGTATTTCGACAAGACCTTTCAGTTCCTTCAAAGTTTGGACATCTCACAACTACATGTATTCAGTTATTCCGAGAGGCCAAACACACAAGCCCTAAAGATTGACAATAAGGTATCTTCACAGGAGAAGAAAAGGAGAAGTGAGATATTACATCAGCTATCCGAAGAGAAAAGAATTGCCTTCTACCAATCACAAATAGGAAAGAAAGTAGATGTTCTTTGGGAAGAGAGAAAGAAAGGCTCTTCAATACGTGGTTTCTCAGAGAACTACATTTGTGTAGAGAGACCATACGACAAGGAATTAGTCAATACAATATCAACTATCGAGTTAGGTGGATTTAATGAAGACAAATCCGCTTTAATTGCCAAATAAAACTATCTAATCAAAGAGAAATGACCTGTATATGCTTGGTCTGCATCGTATAGGTAGATATAGTACCAGTAGTCGTCGCTGGACATTGCTTTGCCATTCGACATACCATCCCAAGGCTCATATTCGTTTTGATATTCCTTCAACAAAACACCACGTCTATCATATATGCGGATAAGGAATCTGTTGTATAGGGATAGATTTTCAATACTCCATGTATCTGCTATGCCGTCTCCATTAGGAGTGAATAGATCCGCCGGAGTCAAGATAATCACCTCTTCTTCTGGATCCTCCTCAATACAATCTTCGTACCTTACAGTAACTGTAACAGAGGCTGTATCCCGCAATTCGTGATAAATCAAGCAATATTGGAAGGTCTCAGTGATTGATTCCGCGCCATCAGGGACGAACACCAACTTATTATCTTCGTTAATAGACAATCGAGGATCTTGCGAGATCAACTTCAACTCTACCATGTCTGATGTCAAATAATACTTGTTTCGCGCATTTAGAGCATGGATATAATCATTCTTCACCACATCCATTTCCATCGTCGGTCTCTCTTTGCAATAGTAACGGAAGATGAACTCATCATCTTGAGCAACCATATACCGGTTAGTCTCAATAGTCACCAAACAAGTCTCGTGATCTTCTACAGAAAAATAGTAAATACCATCAGGCACTTCAAAAAAAGTTTGATCCATAGAAGCCAACTGGCCATTATAACCAGCCGTGTCTGTCAATAAAGAGATGGTATTGTTAGGATAACGATTGTATTGATCCATGTAGACATTAGAGGTCAATCTCTCTACATTAGCCATGATGCTGTACGATAAACACGAACGCATAGAATATAAATCTCCACCAACAAAAAGGAAACCTATACACATAAAGAGAGATACCAATCTCATCCTTAAAGAATATGCCGACTTGATTAACATTATGTACTTTAAAATAATTCAGAAAACGAAGCAAATTTAATAAAAAACAGAAACAAATACAATTCCATTTTTATATTTTTGCAAACCGTAAAATGCACGATCATCCCCACAAAGACGCATTGTGTATTCTCTAAAACAACTCCAATGATTAGTTCTAATACAAAAGGATATTTAGCAGCGACAGCCTCTGCAGTATGCTATGGAATGAATCCATTGGGTGCCCTATGCCTATATCAAGAGGGTGTAAACACCAATTCTGCTCTGTTTTACCGCTTCTCTTTAGCCTCTCTACTATTGGGACTTACTTTATTGATACAGAGGGAGTCATATAAAATAACAAAACACGAATTATGTTTCTTGGTTATCTTAGGACTCATGTTCGCAATTTCATCATTGTCTTATTACGATAGTTTCCACTATATGGATGCGGGCATATCATCCACCATCCTTTTCATATACCCCATCATGGTGGCAATCATTATGACGACAGTCTTTCACGAGAAGCTGACTCCTCCTATGGTAGTATCCATCACGATTGCAATGATAGGCGTAACAATCC
The DNA here is from genome assembly GCA_045600225.1 of Paludibacteraceae bacterium. GTDB lineage: Bacteria > Bacteroidota > Bacteroidia > Bacteroidales > Paludibacteraceae > UBA1181. Next base: position 53,792 of record JAZRXL010000055.1, on the reverse strand, counting down.
TCTACTATGGAGGAGAGGTCAATTTAAATCTGTTAGGTGTTATTTTGGTATTGGCATCTGCCCTATCTTATGCCTTGTATATGATTATCGTCAACAGAGCTAAACTAAAATTATCTGCTACCAAACTCACTTTCTTTGCAACCCTATTCTGTTCCTGTTTCATTTTTATTGATTCACTAATATCGCCAGAGAAACATTTGATGTTCCCTCACAACGGAACCGTATGGTTTTTCGCCTTCTTATTGGCTCTATTCCCTGGCTTATTATCTCTTTTATTGATGGCAATATCGGTACGACACATAGGTTCTACCAAGACAGCTATATTCGGTGCATTAGAACCCGTAACCGCACTATGTGTAGGTGTATTTGTATTTGGTGAAATATTAACTCCTAAAATGATTGTAGGCGTTATTCTAATCCTTACCTCCGTTATTCTTGTGATTGTTGCAGCACGCAGACAAAGGCGTCAGTCTCAATCTGCCAAAGTCATTGACAAACCGAACTTGACATAACTTGGATCCATTGCATAACCTCTCAAATAAAGATAATTGTAATGGTTACTCCACATCTTGTTCAAATGGTTGAACATAACATAGAAACGTACTCTCTTCAAATGCATGTTGACAAATGCATTCATGTAGACATAATTTCCATATTTTTGATAATTAGAGGCTTCTGAGTCTTGAACGAAGAACTGACCTGTCACAGGCATATAATTAGGCGCATAGTATGCTGAATTCCAACGCATATCCACACCTATCTGAACATTCAACACTTTGAACAGCTTATCAAATCTGAAATAGGCAGACGAATACCAACTCAATTGAGGAAGAGGCAACACCTTATCGTTACTGGTTTGTTGGAATGTCAAAGCATTATCCCAGTGTACTCGCCACACTCTTGCTCTCTCTTTCAACGATATTGTTAAGACTTGTAGATTATCTGTATACTGCTCAGGCAAAGCCTTTGAGTTCCAATATACATAGTTGTTCATATTTCTAAAATCAGCAGACAGGTCCAAGCCCAAGCCATCGTAGAAGGCAAAGGTAGGGAACGACAACTTTCCATTGATGGTCAGATCTTGCTTGTTTTCAAAATCATTATCCCATTTAATATGGTTTCCATAGTAATACTCCTCGTAAAAATCCGGACAATAGCGCTCAAACTTTGCAGAAGCACCTATCTCAACCAATTGTTTACCCCAATTAGCCTTACTATTCAAAGCTCCACCCACCTCAAATGTACTTGCTGTGCGTTTTTCATCCACAAAGTAATACTCTCCATAGAAGTTATAAGTAAAGGCCTCGCCCTGATGCTTTGACAGAATCGCACCAATACCGAAGCGACTACGGATTAATGATTTATAAACCGGATTATAACGATAAGACAATGAATCATAGTGAGGCGTAACTTCACCTGAATTAACCGTCTCATTCTCATCCATATAAGTATATTTTTTTACAGTAACCGTAGCATACGGAGCGAAACCAAATTTCATCAAGGTATTGTACTCTTCATTCAAAGAGACACCAATGGTATGCTTCATCTTCCAAAATCTGGTTGAATCGGTAGATGATAGTTTACTGTAATACAACGTATCGCTTAATCCATATCTGTGGTAGAAACTATCCACATTCAAACCTCCGGACGATAGATTTCGTTCGTAGAAACCTCTCCAATCGCTTTCTGAACTGAAATTGTAGATGATGGAAGTGATTGGGATAATCTCAATCGAACTGGAATCAGGCGTGATCTCAACCTCTTTTTCCACACCAATATTGTATCGATAATTGAACGATGCATTCCAGTTTCTAACCTTATTCCAAGAGTTGTTGGAAAAGAAGGTCTGCATATTTGGGGCATCTATCTTTCCTGTATTTTTCGGATCTGTCACCAATCTTTCATTGGCAATACCACCACTCTCATATGATTGAAAACCATTGAAAGAGACCGATGCACCGAATTGCTGATGCAATCCATCATAACTCATAAAGTAACCGGCATCATAGTACTTAGTCGAGAGAGAGTTATAACAACCATAAGCCTTAGTCCACTCTCCGTAAAGACCAAAATTGAAACGCTTATTCACATTCACAGAGAACAATCCGTCAATGCGTCTGTTATCCCTGTTTTGTGTTCCTCCACCATAATAATCAATGAAAGAAAATGGCTTTTTAGTATTGAAATACAAAAGTTCTTCGCTTGGTCTGTAATAGATTTGATAAGGTTGGAAAAAGATATAATCTGTTTTCTTTACTCGATCCACAAAAATAGCCGATTGTGCAGGAGATCCTAAAGCACCCAATGTTTGTAGTGCAATAGTCTTCCTCAAAGCAGGATTATTCACATAGAATTCAACCATCGAGGTATCGATACCAGCACTTTGCTTATCTGTCAAAGGGCCTTGGTATCTCCAAGAATAAATCTCACTCTTCTCTCTTGTTTTCTTCTCTTTACCAACGATTTGAGTAGAATCAACAACCAAAGAGTCGGATGTGACCTCTACCGCCCTCTTCTTAGCCATAACAGGCAAAAAGAACGGTAACAAAAGAACTATGAACAACCATTTCTTCATTCGACTGCAAAGTTAGGAAAAATTTTACTTATCAACTAAACAGTAGCCTACTCTTTGATAAACCAATCAAACTCACTTCCTAAACTTATCTACCTATCTCTTTTTCCTCGTCGTATCTATAATTGACAAATGCACACGCTGCAAAAATAGAACCCAACAAAGCAAACAACATATCTTTCTGCGTATCGTAAGGATCTCCCTGCGAAGCAACAAAGTCATTGGCAAAATCCGAAGACATCATAATGGTAACATACTCAAACAACTCGTACACAGCACTTACTGCCAAAGAGACACTCACACATAAAAATACCTGTATGGTGCTTCGTTTCACCAACTTCTTCTTAATCAACAACTCCTTCGTTGCCACATAAGGTGTTACGCCCTGCATAAAATGGCCTAATTTATCGTAGTTATTGCGCTCCCATCCAAATGTTTCACCCAACCAATCAGTAGGATTAAAGAAAGGCACTTTGGAATAGGTAAACACACCACCAATAGTCAAAACCAATATTTGAATAATAATAACCGCATTCAACAGCTTCGAAAACTTAATACCCTTATCCAACAGAATGAATATGGCTAAAAATCCGATATAGGCAGGTAACACCTCCATCAACCAAACGGTCATATCAACAGAGGCGAAGGCTGTTATGGTACATAACCAAAACACTGTCATATACATATACAGTTCTTTCTTCTCGCGAATTGTCTCTAAAAAACTCATTTCTTTGCCTTGTATAATAATGTGGAACAATTTCTTTTTACAAATGTCTCTTGTACAAATCGTTGAGCCATCTCTGGTGTCACTGCACAATAAGCAGCCACCTCCTGATTTATCAGTTCTGCATCTCCCAACAACTCATGGTAAGCCAAATCGCTTGCAAGATCCATCAATACCATATTCTCTGTAATATTGCGAGTCTCATATTTGTTTTTCAACTTTTGCGCCTCGTAGTCGGAAACGACCTCTCTCTTCAACTCATCAATCAACTCCTCAAAAGCCTCATCTGCCAACGAATAGGTAGTACCATCGGCAAACTTACCTGTCAAATAGAACAAACCTTCTTCCAAATCACCTGATATATAAGCAGATGCAGTAGTAAAGATTTTCTTCTCCTTCACCAACTTTTGATGGACGCGGGAGGATTTACCATTTGCCAGAATGTCTGAGACAAAATCAGAAGGACTATAATCGAGAGCTAGCCTACCTCCTGTATGATACATTCGACAGAAATAGGTAGTAGGAACATTCTCCTCTACTTCTAAAAACTGCTCTTCTGTCTGCACTGGAAGTTTTGGTATGTTTCTACGAGTGATGTTTTGCATAGGAATTGTATCGTACCACTTATGAACCAATCGTTTGGTTTCCTCCAAACTAATATTTCCCACCACCGATAAAATTGCATTATTAGGCGCATAGTGGGAATAGAAGAACGATTTTACATCATCTAATGTAGCATCCTCTATATGAGAAAGTTGCAATCCGATCGGAGGCCACCCATAAGGATGCGTACCAAAACAGAGTTTGCGAATATAATGATTTAAATTACCATACGGTTGATTGAGGCATCGCTGTTTAAACTCTTCACAAACCACATGGCGTTGCACTTCTAAACTTTTAGGAGAGAAATCAAGACCCATCATACGATCCGACTCCAACCAGAAGGCCACCTCTGCGTTGTTGGCAGGAACCACTACATAGTAGTTGGTAAAGTCATTGCACGTCCATGCATTGTTCTCTCCACCAGCTTTTTGTATAGGTTCATCAAAAGATGGCACATTAGGCGTACCTCCAAACATTAGGTGTTCGAACAGATGCGCGAAACCAGTTTTGTCTATTGTTTCATCTTTCGACCCAACATCATAAAGCGTGTTGACAATCACCATAGGTGCATTCCTATCCTCATGATGCACCACACGGAGACCATTATCAAGAGTGAACTTATTAATCTGAATCATATTATTTAACCTCTTTTACATACAACTGGCCTGTAGAATACTTGCGAACGACAATTCGTCTACCCTCATCTATATAGCCACTTTCAGACACTGCGGGATAACTCTCACCATCAACAATCACCTTACCAGAAGGACATAACACGGTTTCTGTCACGCCCTCTTTTCCTATCAACGAATTCTCTTTTTGAGAAACACCCACATAATCTTCATCAATACTCTTATTCAATGCCAAATCCTTGAAGATACCATCCGTACCAATCTTTGAAGACAAGTAAACAATCAAGGCTGTAGATCCAATAATGGAGAATAGCACAGTGGCCAAAGAAACATATACTTGCTTGGTTGTAACCTGTTCGAAAGAGAAGAACTCATTCGGCAACATACTAAGGATAAGTCCTGCCACAAACAGAGCAATACCCAAAATACCTGCAATACCAAAACCTGGTATGACAAAGATTTCCATCAGAATCAGTATAATACCAGCCACAATCATAATACCCTCCCAAGCAGTAGCCAAACCATCAATATACAATGGTGCAAAGTACAATATAGAGGCAACTATGGAAACTGCCAAAGCAAAACCAATACCAGGTGTTTGCATTTCAAAGTAGATACCACCAACGATTAGCATAATTAGGAAACCATGCAAAACGGGGTTTAGCAACCATCCTTTCAAATCATCCCAGAAAGTAGGCGTATAAGACGAAATCTCATAATCCAACTCATTCAAAGCCTTGACAATAATATCATCTATACTTTCATAAACACCTTCACAATAGCCATGCGACTTTGCTTCTAAAGAGGTAAAAGTCAAAATCTTAGTAGAATCTACTATACCTGGAATAGAGACACTCTCATCCACCATTGCTTCTGCTATTCTAGGGTCTCTGAACCATTGTTCAATTGTATCGCCATCCACCACAACCGTTTTCTTCCCATGCGATTCCGCAGTAGAACGAATAGTCGAACGCATATAGCTCTGATACTTGTCCGGCATCTTCTCTCCATTTTGATTCACCACCGTAGCAGCACCAATGTTAGCACCATGTCGCATATAGATACTATCGCACGCAATGGAGATCAAAGCACCAGCAGAAGCTGCATTATTATCGATAAACACATAAACAGGCTTGTTATAGTTTAAAATAGCAGTACGCATAGAGTCTGCATAATCTACCAAACCTCCATAGGTGTTAAGGTGCAGGAACACTGCATCCACATTCTTTTGTCGTGCCTCTTCCAATCCATTTTTCAGGTAAGTCCACGAAGTGGCACCTATTTCCGTAAAGATCTTAATCTCATAATACGATTTCCCCGCAAATAGATTCACGGGAGCCAATAATAGTAGAATAGAGACGATTAACCTATATAAATTATGTTTCATATATTATGCACATATTTGATTTTTACAAAGGTAGGAAATGGATTTTAGAATTAAGAATTAAGCGTAAAGAATTAAGCGTAAAATTTCAAGAATTAGGAATCAAGAAACGTGTTGAGAAGATGTTATTCTATCAATCAGGACATTAAAATCATCTTTTTTGGAAATTAAAAAAATTAGAGTATCTTTGTCGAGTTAAATTTAAAACCATAAAAACACTAAAAGAAATGAAAAAAAGATTCCAATTAGTCCTTTTGCTTGTTGCAGGCGCATTTTCAGTCAATGCAGCAGAATCTGTTTTAAAAATTCATTATCTTAACAACACAGAGAAAGCAGAAGCAATGTCGGTAGTCGGTAAAATTACATTCTCTAATGAGACCATGTATCTTTACTCCAACACAAATCAGTTATTGGCACAATCTTCCGTTAAGGATGTTCGTAAGATTACTTTTGCGGAAGGAGAATCAACAAACGCTAAAGAAGTTGCCAAAGGCAATGTTCGCATCTACCCAAATCCAACACAAGATGTGATTATCATCGATGGTTTGGAGAAAGGTGAAATCACACGCATCTTCAATATGAAAGGAGCTATGCTAAAGAGCGTTGAAGCGTCAGAGCAAACTCAAATTGATGTTACTTCCCTATCAAAAGGTTCATACCTTTTGCAAGTAGGAACTCAAGTATTGAAGTTCATCAAGGAATAGGAAATAAACACCAACAAAGATGAGGCTGCATCAAAATTCTACATCTTGATGCAGCCTCTTAAGTTTTAAAAAAAAAGACAGGTTTCTGCGCCTGTTTTTTTTGTGGGTCATAAACTTCTGCAAAACGAAAAGAGGGCATGTCAAAACGACATACCCTCTCTACTTTTATTCAAATCAAAACTTACTTCTCTACAATGAGTTTCTTTACCATAACTCCATTCTCTGTAACAACGCGAACTAGATAGTTTCCATTACGTAAATCAGAAATTGAGATTACATTTTCATTGCTACTTTTCACTACTGCACCTGACAATGAGACAACCTCAACCTTAACAGGAGCAACACCTCTGATTTCAATGACAGAAGATGCTGGGTTTGGAACTACAGAAACAGAAGCGATTGAAGTCTCTGCAACACCAGTACTTCCTACTTTCTCAAATTTAACCCAGTCTACGTCAATCCAGTCACCTGTATTTGTGATAACCATATTTTGTTCGCCCTTCACAAGAGTCATTTCCTTTGCAGTTACTTCTTTGAAGTCTCCCCAAGCACCTACTTTGCCTACCTTAACCTCTTGTTTCGCATTGGATTTATCAAATTCAATTGTCAATGCACCGCTATCATTGCCTTCACCCAAACGGATGATGACATTGTATTCTCCATCTTCCTGCACATCGACTGTGTATGACATCCATTCACCTCCCTGGAAAGAACCAATAGCCGCACCATCAGTAATCTCTTTAATATCTACATCATCCTTACGATAGAAGTTGGTGAAATTATCACACACATTACCTTCCGACTTATCTGAATAAGCCATACCTGCAGCACCTTCGTCGTAGTTCTCTGCTTCAATCTTACCAGGAATAACAGCAGCCTTTCCGCCATAAGGTTTATTTGGTTCAACTACTTTTACAGAAGCAGTTCCCTTTACTTCTTCACCTTTATTTGTGATAGCAACCACATTAATTGTATGGCTACCAGCAGTTTCTGGTGTCCAAGTAAACTTAGCGCCCTCTCCAATCTTATTGTTGCCATCATAATATGTGATGCTTCTAACACCACCATCAACATTATTAAGTGTAACAGAGAAATCCACACTGTTACCGAGTACGATAGTAGACTTGGTTACCTCAACAGTTGCAGTTGGACCACCGGCACTCTTCCCGCAGAACTTAGCCTTTGCATTCTTCGCTGTAGAAGATGCCATATACTGTTTCAACCATGTCATACCTTTACGGTCCGAACCAGTTGATGTTACCAAACCTGTGTTACTTCTCCAAGTTGCTCCGTTAACAAATCCCCAAATGGTAATACCAGAAACGAAATCAGCCTCCCACATTGGCTTGAAGGTATTTTCCATGATAGTCACATAGGTATTGTCATCTCCTTGGGAAATATCGAATTCAGTGATATAACATTGAAGTTCACGTCCAGACTTTTGAGTGATTGAGTTATGGATCTCCTTAAGAGTGTTTCCGAAAGTGGAGATATTGAAATCCTTATAGTAATCATCCAAGTCGTGACTTTGGTGGCCATAACCATCAATTGGAGCACCTTGTTGTACTAATGTAGAAACAAGGTTGATGAAGTCGTTTTTCTGCCAAGTGAAAGTGTTATAATCGTTATAAATCAAGACAGTGTTAGGGAAGAACTTACGAGCCATCTTAAATGCTTCCGTAATCCATTTGTAATCACTTGGTTTACTTCCTGGAACCATGGCATTAGCCAAGTTGTTCTTAAAAGTCTTAGCTTGTCCGTTGTTGTCAGTCTCGGCATGACCAGGAATAGCTTCATTCACAACATCCATAACCGTCAAATCTGGATATTTTCTAGAAACAGCCTCAAACCAAATGTCGATCTGTTTTTTTAATCTGTCACCTGTGAAATTTGCCAAATAAGAAGGATACTGAGATGTCCACAACAAGCAGTGGAACTTAAATTGCACGCCATTCTGCTTGCACCAGTTATATTCGCTATCTGCGGATTTCCAGTTCCAAGAAGACAATGCCTCCTCAACGGATGACACCTCTTTGTTTGCAATGGAGCCCCACTTGGTTTCATTTTCCGGGGTCAACTGATCCCACAAATTCTCATACCTCAATCCACCCACATTTGGTTGTACTTGTCCTCGTGTGGTAATGTTTCCCAAAAACTTACATGAATTTTGGTTCAACTGTGCATCCGCTACATTTATACCCAATAATGTAGCGGCAATAAATGTAATAAAATTTCTTTTCATGGTTTTTATTATTAAAAAAAATATTTTCAATTTTTCTTGGTTTTCTGGCGCAATGTACATCTTTTTATTCAAATAGGGAAATTAAAAGTAAAGAAAATTGGCAAAAGAATAACGGGCATCATCCCGATGCCCGTTATTTCCCAAAACAACATTAACTATAAATCTATTTAACAACTTTCAATGTGTTATAATTTATTGATACCATATACATTCCATTGTTCCATTGATTGGAGGGAATTGAAGCAAAATCAGCAACAGTTCCTTCATAAATGAACTTTCCCATCGCATCAATGACACGTACTTCCGATTTTTCCTTCACGATGATGTTCAATTGCTCCCCACCCTCTGAAAAGAAAACCTTTGCATCTTTTTCCTCGGCATATTTATCATTCACATCAACACTTCCACACTTATCCAAGTTTGCAGGCTTTGCCTCCAACTTCCAAGCATCTGTCACAATCTTACCCCAATCGCTTGAAGCAGTCCACTTTTGTGTATTATTCCAGTTGTTGATGGTAATATTATTATATAATGCCAAAACTGGGTCTGCAGATGCATCTTTTACCAAATCCAAATACTGAACAGGGTTACCATTGCCGTACCAAGACCATGCCAGCCATCCGACATTTTTTTCTCGGCAATAGGAAAGAATCAAATCCTCATCCACGTCACCATCACTGTGATACCAGCCAAACTCACCGATGCAAAGGGCAAGGTCTTGGTTGATCACTCCGTCGATATTGGATCTCACCTTGCCACTATTTCCTGCGTTTCCATACATGTGGATAGAAAAGAGAACATTGTTATCCTCATCAGCCGCCAAGACCTCCTTGCCATAGGAATGGATGGACGCGGCACTCTGTCCATATCCGCCTGCATCAACCATAATACAGTGCCTTAAACCTGATTTACGAATTACAGGGATTGCTTGTTTGTATCCATCTCTCCAGTTCATAGCAGAAGAACTGTTGTGCCACTCATTGGCTATATTAATAATCACATAAGGTTCAGTTCCTTTCAAGGTCGATGCCAAATTTGCAAAGTAGTTAGCGGCATCCAATAAATCGTCTATTTTATCACTTCCCGTTTCATCGTGTACTTCCAAGATGGCAACCATACCATACTCTTTACATTTATCTATCAAAGACTTTACTGCAGAAGCATTGTCTGCAGGAGATCCATAACCTTTACCATCTGTCAATACAATTCGAACTGCATTTGCTCCATATTTGTGAATTGCTTCCAATTGTGCAAAAGCGGATGATTTAAACCAAGTGTATGCCAAATTAACACCTCGCATAACAAACTCGTTTCCACAACGATCTAGCAATTTAGAACCGTTTACCTTAAATCCGTCCACATCCGACACTTTGAAATCGTAAGAAGGTGCATCTCCATCCAACTCGATGCGAACATAGTCTACTACTGCCCACGTCCAGATTGGTGTCAGTTTAACGGTATTGTCGCCTGCAACAAAGTCAAAAGAGCCTGCAAGAGCTTCGCCTTTTGCATCTACTTTAGCATCGTCGGAACCTGTACCTAAGTTTACTGTTCCACTAACACCATTCACCGCACAATCAATTTGTTTGAATCCGTAAACAGAGTTATAACCAACATATACCTTATAAGTTCCCTTTGCAGCAAGACTTACATTTACATTGACATAAGAGCTTTCTGATTTCAAATTCAAAACACCACTTCCAGAGAAGTTTTTAGGAGTGTTATCCATTGTTGCATTATAGTCTGAAGAAGACTCCACTTCGTAGATCCCTTCTGTAACATCCGCTGCAAATATCTGTCCAGACATTAATAACGCAGCAAATAAAAAGTTTGTGATTTTTTTATACATGGTTTTAATTCTTTTAGTTCATGCTATGGTTATGGTGCAAATTTAAAACAGGGCACACCTTTGCGAGTAGGAGAATCACTTCAAAGAATAGGAGAATCGCCCCAACCTCGATAAAATGGGAGAATTCCAACTTATTTGGGCAGAAAAAACAGATGATTTTGGAACACAATCATCATTCCTAAACTTATAATCATTTTATTTGAGAGGACGGTGTTACACCGAACAACTCCTTAAATCTTCTACTGAAATAAGAAGGATCGCTAAAACCAACAGAATAGGCGATTTCACTAATAGGCATGTCTCCTTTCTCGACCATCTTCTTGGCTAACGAGAAGCGGTATTCCGACAATATCTCAATTGGAGTTTTATCAGTAAGTGACTTTAATCGTCTCGATAATGTAGACTTACTCATTCCCAAACCAACAGCAATATCATTAAACGTATAGTCAGGGTTCTGATAGTTCTCTTTTACCAATTCGAGCAATCTCTCCAATAACGGATTCATCGACTCTTTCGGATCTTCCTTGTCTTCCAAAGCGCGAGACATCATCTGAATCTGTTTTTTCTGCTGCCAAGTAAGGAAATTTACGATTTGTAGCATCAAATCACTGTCTTCAAATGGTTTGGCAATAAAGCTAATCGCACCCAACGACAAACTCTGCTGACGAACCTCAATGTCACTCTTAGCAGATAAAAACATCAAAGGTATATTGGCAGACAACATATTCTCTTTCAACGCCTCATACATCTCAAAGCCATTCATATTTGGCATTTCAATATCACTTAAAATCAGATCTGGAATTTTTTCCATGGCAATATGTACGGCCTCTTCTCCATCCTTTGCCTGATATACAGAGACATATTGTGACAAAATCTCACTAATATGGGACAACAACAACGGATCATCATCCACAACCAGAATGGATTTACCCTGTAACAAATCTACATTTACAGCAAGTGGCATCGAGACACTAGATCCCCTATCTTTCTCGATCTGTTTCTCTGACAGAGGGAATGCAACCTTTATTTCAGTACCCTCACCTACTATGCTTTCAATCTCAATCTCACCCAAATTCTTTTTTACAAAATCCATCACGATCTGGAATCCTAAACCAAATCCTTTCTCCTCTTCCGTACCTTGAGTGGAAAACCTGTTGGTTCCTTTCAGCAGACTATCAATCTGCTCTTTTGTCATACCCATACCTTGATCTACCACACGGACAATACTCACACTCTCCGTCTCCTGCACATAGACATCAATACTTTTATGAGTCGGAGTAAACTTAATCGCATTGGTCAACAAATTACGAACGATGGTTGATACCATACGAGGATCTGCATAGGTTTCATATTTGCAATCGCAAGAGAGCTGCAAATTAATTGCCTTTTCATCGACCAATCCCTTTACAAACGATACCGTTTCAGAAACCAACTGCATAAGATCGAAATCTTGCGGTTGATACATAGTTTCAAAACTCGACTCTGCCGACCATTGAAGCAACTTTACCATTTCGTTTTGGAGCGTCTCGGTCTCTTTCGTCACTTCAGAAAGGATATTCTGTTGCTCCGATATTGTATACTGTTTCGTCAACAATCTTTTCAGTGTAGAAACCACCGCAAACATCGGATTTTTCAAGTCGTGACCTATGATAGATACCAACTGATCCTTCTGCTTCAACGATTCTAACAACGACTCGTTCCTATGCGCGATCTCATCGTTTTTCTGACTTAAATTCTCATTCACAAGCCTCAACTCTTCAGTCCTTTCATCCACCATTTTGCTCAACAACACCTTCTGTTGCTCCACTCTACGAGTCTTCAACCTCAAGGCTAAATAAAAGGACAAAGCTACCAATAATACCAAAAGCAATCTAAACCATACCGAATGCCACCAAGGAGACAAAACTTTGATGCTTTGAGAAATGATGCGCTGATACTCTCCGTTCGGCGTAGAAGCCTTCACCTCAATATGGAAATTACCCGATGGAAGGTAAGAAATCTCCACTTCTCGCTTCTCTCCCAAACTATTCCACGCACTATCCAATTCTAAGATTCGATACTGTAAAACGGGTTTGTTAATCAAGGAATAATCTATCAAATCAAAATCCAGTCTAAAATGCGTCTCATTATAGTCCAATACGAACAATGGGGACTTTGGCATTATTTTCTCCCCTTTCACCACCAATTGGGCAAATTCAAAGTATTGGAAAGGTGTAATCTTTTGATTTGCCGGATTAATGCAAACAAAACCTTCTTTCGTTCCAAAGAATAGTCTTCCTGAAGCGGACGACCAACTTGCATGTCGAGAAAAGAAATCAGAAGATGGCAATTCCTCAGATGTCATAATAGAGACAACACGCTCTGAGTCATTTTTTTTCAGCGTATGTATACCCTGTGCGCCACACACCCATAAAAGACCCTCATTATCCTTTTGAATAGAAACCACGTCTCCCTTAATCACTCGCAACAGTGAGTCTTGCTGATTAAATACAAAAACACCCTCATTAGACGCTACATACAAATAATCGTCTTCAACAGCATGATTGAAATGAAGAGGTTGACGAGTATTGCTTTTATCTATATCTGGGTAGATTGACTTAAAAATAGATTTAGATTGCGTTTTCACATTACTCCAAATTGTTCGCGATGATAATATATGAACATTACCTTCCTTATTCCGCAACAAACTCTCAGTCCACAGATCCTCATAATCATTCATAGAGGAATCTTTCAAGCTTAATCTCTGCCAACGATTATCCTCTTTCATATAGATACCATCACCGGCAGATGCAACGTAGACGACTCCATCCTTGTTTTGCAAGATGGATTTTGTAGTAAACAAAGGTTTATCTATTCCATTATACTCCACCTTCTGAATTTTTCCCGTAGGAAGCCACAATCGATTGATGGCACCGCCCCAGTAACCTATCAAGTAAGAACCGTCAGCATCCCGTTCTATCGATGTCACATTATTCGAAGAGAGTCCATCCGACATAGTAAAGTTTCGTTTCACATAAAAGTCCGCATCCAACCAAAATACCCCCATTCCATCGGTTCCGAACAAGATATCGCCATCTGATGTCTCAGAGAAAGCAGAACCTATGCAAGATGGAATACCAAGCATTGTAGATGAGAAATAAGAGGATTCCGACAAATCTAATGTTCTCCAAACGCCCGAGCCCAATGTAGAGATCCAAACATTCGATTGATTATCTATGTACAAAGAAGAGATTTTCGACAAAGCATCCTCTTCATTATTAGTTGGTATAACCTTTTCACATTTCAATTCCTTCTCTTCATATCGAACCAACCACAATCCATCACCTAATGTACCCATCCAAATGTTTCCCGATACATCTTTGACCATACAAGAGACATATTTGAAAGGGATATTCACCCTAACAGGCTTCTGTGCTTCTCCCTTCTCGTTAAACTCCACAAGCCAGAGGGAACCTACAGGAGAACTTAGCAATAGGCTATGCGTATTTAACCAGAGGTGATGATCGATCATTTCTCTTACTACAGGACGAAAATCATATAGGCATTCTCCTTCCTCATCATACACTGACGCTCCATCATAATCGAACAGCCAATAACGCCCCAAACTATCTTGGGTAACATCCAACACATATCGGTAAGGAAGTTGGGGTAAAATCTGCACAAAACGACCCTTATCATATCGATAAACGCCTCGTGCAGTAGACAACAAACCAGTCTCGCCTTGAGGCTCAAATCCATTTATATGGTATTTATAGACTGTATCCACCAAGAAATCCGATATGTCGGAGAAGGAATTGGACTCATAATCATAGGAAGACAAAACAGAGTGTGAACTAGACAAGGTTGGCTTTCCATTAGGAAGGACAAACACTCCTTGCAAATCATTTCGATAGATTTCAGGATATTGTTCCACGCGATAGTTATCGAAAGAGTTTCCATCAAAACGACTGGCTCCATTGACCGTTGCAATCCACATAAAGCCCATGGTGTCTTGTGTGATTGCATTCACACTATTGCTACACAATCCATCTTGCGTGGTGTAATGCACAAAAAAGACGCGTTTCTCCTTTGCCTCAACAAGGGACGAAAGAGAGATAAACAAAAGTAATATGTTTAACCAACGCACCATTCCATTGTACTGAATAGCACAAAAATAAAAAAAATCTCTGGAAAGAAATATTTCTAATTTAGATTTACCACGGGCGTATTCAATACGCACCTATGGACGGCGCCAATTTCCCCAAGGCGTTGCCATGGGCTATGTATTTTTGTTCTTTCAGGACGTAACGTATACCCCCAACGAACGATTTTAACTACTATTATAATGTGGGCGAATGCAATTCGCCCCTACAGACAACCCTAACTTCTAACTACTACCTACTAACTCTTAATTCTTAACTCTTAACTCTTAACTCAATTGGGGAGAAGAACGAGGCGGAAGCCGAGGAGGTCGTCTCTAGCGTCGGGGATATCATCGCCACGACATGAAGATCGGCAGTGCAACGCAATGTCGATCCAACTACCACCACGGTACACACGGACAGAGCCAGCAGAAGGTCCCATAGGGTTTGTTGCACTTGATTGAGTATAGACACCATACCAGTCCTGGCACCACTCCCACACGTTACCACTCATATCATATAGTCCCAATTCATTGGGTTGTTTGGTTGCTACTGGGTGGGAACGCTCTCCGCTGTTGCCATCATACCACGCGACCACCTCTATATTGTTGCCTCCTGCATACTTATAACCTTTGCTCTTATTTCCTCCTCTAGAGGCAAACTCCCACTGAGCTTCGGTAGGCAATGCAAATCTTTTTCCTGTAAGTTGGTTTAGTTTTTGAATGAACGCTTGGCAATCGTTCCAACTTACTTTCTCTACAGGACATTGTGAGTTCCCCGTGAAATAACTTGGATTACTTCCCATCACCGCTTGCCACAAGGCTTGTGTCACCTCTGTCTGTCCGATGTAGTATGTACTTAGGGTAACTTGATGACGAGTTTTTTCATCTCCCCAGTCTTCTGCTTCTTGATTAGGTGCAGCTCCCATCATGAAGGATCCACCATCCACTTTCACCATCTTGAAGGTGACACCTTTTACGGTGAAAGTCTCGATATCAGCATCCGTGTCCGATGACCTTCCACCTGCATAAACGCAAGACCCCAGTCCACATAGTGCGATAATGATTGCAATGATTTTCTTCATAAACTCCTAAATTTATGTTTACAAAGATAAAAGAAAACGATTCACACGGAATGATTTTCTTAACATAATTTGTCTGAAAGGGAATATTTCAACAACAACCGATTGCGATATTGTTGTAGAGACGTGGTGCACCAATTGTGGAGACGTGGTGCACCACGTCTCTACAGGTCAGCATCTGCGCAGAGGTACTACCCTCCAGGCAGGTGGGTGGTCTGCACATCTAAATCCGAGGGCGAATGCAATTCGCCCCTACGGACAACGCTAATTTCCCCAAGGCGATGCCATGGGCTATGTGCTTTTGTCCTTTCAGGACGTAACGTATACCCCCCACGAACGATTTTAACTACTATTATAATGAGGGCGAATGCAATTCGCCCCTACAGACAACCCTAACTACTAACTACACCCTACTAACTTCTAACTCTTAACTCAATCCGCTCCTCACTTCCAGACTAACTCTTAACTCAATCCGCTCCTCACTTCCAGAGAGGCTCTATCTCCCACCCTTTAGGGAAACCCATAGCAGCAAGGTCAATTTCAGGGAAATCAATAAAAAGGCAACATAGCTTGGCTAACATGTCGTTGTTGGGAGATATGACATTGAGGAAGTACTTAACAATACAGATATTGAAGTAGATTCTCAAAGGATCTGCTGGCAACGAAATCCACGGATGAATTATACGATTAGGAATAGTTGCACGAATTGCGTTCCGTCTATTCCATACTCTAGCATGATGGCAACACGCATTTCTTGTAAGCGCAATAATGGTGAGCCAAGACTCAAAAGGATCAATTTG
This sequence comes from Paludibacteraceae bacterium, assembly GCA_045600225.1. Taxonomy (GTDB): domain Bacteria; phylum Bacteroidota; class Bacteroidia; order Bacteroidales; family Paludibacteraceae; genus UBA1181. The sequence goes on along the minus strand of JAZRXL010000055.1, from coordinate 37,080 downwards.
CAAGCCAAAAAACTGAGAAACACGTTTCTTTATCTTCTTATCCTTGATATTGCCATAGATGTTAGTAATGACTCCGAATGGAAGGATTTCCGACAAAATCCAAGCTGGTGGATACGTATCGCTGTATATCGTCTTAAAATGGATTATAAAATCTTCACGAGAATGGCGTATTTCATTATCAATAAGTACCTTAGTACGATTGAAACGGACTGAATCCGTAAAATTGTCAGCATTTGTCATCCAAAAAGGATCACCAATCATAGAGCAAGTTATATTTACAATGGCACTTCGTATAGCAACCTCTACTTTCTCTATCTCATTAAAAACCAATATTCGAAGCTTCTTATCAAAACGATACAACTTCATCACATTATCAAAGGAGCTTCCATCTTTATATATATGTTGTTTCTTTGGAACTCTCAGGAAGGGATACATATAAGCAGAAAGTCGATAATATCCTATATGTTCAAGATATCGTACGGTCTCCAACTCATCATTGATTATCAACCCTCTTGTCTTCAGCAGAGAAACAAGCTCAGATGGTGTCTTGAATGGCTTGCCAAATAGATTTGTCATATAAAAAACAGAGTAGTAAGTAAGATTTATAAATAAAACGACCCGCACATTTGAGCATTGTTAAGAGGCTTGGCGGGTTCTAGTAATGCAAAAATATCAAGGATTTTTCACATACGCAAACTTTTCAGAAAAAAAATCTCCATAATGTGGGCGTATTCAATACGCACTTACTTTTTGTACGTTAAATAGTGGCAGTTAACACAACGTCTGTTAAGACGCTACTTTCATAACCCTGAACATGGAACGAAGAGACATGTGCTGGGTTGAGACTAGTCACCCTCTATCAAACACAGGCATTTCATCAGGAAGGTCAATTGCTAGTTCTATCAATCCTGCCACTTTGCCCTCTGCATCATACCATGGAGTTTGATGAAGAAGTTTATGTCTGCCGTGGCGTATAATCTGATAAGTATTGCTCTCGCCCGATTCAATCATGTGACGAATCATAGCTCCAGCTTTCTCACCATGGCAATTATAGAGATTCTTGCCTACCACATCACCATCACGATCAATGGCACGTTTATTCTGATAGAGCACAATGCCCTCTTTATCACAAACCGTAGCGGCTATGTTTGGAACAGATTCCAGATAATCAAAAATCATAATTAATGTAATTGGATTATGGATTACACCATTTTAAATTGTAAACAAAAAGAGAAGCCAAACAGCAACGAATGCCACTGGCTCCCCTTAGGATAACATCTATCGGTCATATATAAATCACCTTATAGGTTGGCAGACATCATTCTGCTCAAATACTTACCAATGATATCAAATTCAATATTGACTACGCTACCTACCTCGATCTGACAGAAGTTGGTATGCTCATAGGTATAAGGAATGATAGCCACAGAGAAACGGTCCAACTGCGAATCACAGACGGTTAGGCTGGTTCCATTCACAGTGACAGATCCTTTCTCTACAGTCACGTATCCCTTCTTAACCATTGCAGGATCGCTCTCATATTGGAAAGTAAAGTACCAACTACCATCCATGGATTTCTTCTCAATGCAACGAGCTACTTGATCCACATGTCCTTGCACGATGTGTCCATCCAAACGACCATTCATCACCATGCTTCTTTCCAAGTTGACTAAACTACCCTCCTTCAACAAACCAAGGTTGGATCTTCTCAACGTTTCTTGAATAGCCGTCACTGTATAGGTCTCTTTATCCTTGCTAACAACCGTCAGGCATACACCATTGTGAGCGACACTCTGATCAATCTTCAACTCATCTACAAAAGGACAAGCCATTGTTAAATGTACATTCTCCTCCTCTTTTCTTATGGCAACTACCTTTGCCGTTGTTTCTACGATACCTGAAAACACGATATAAAAACTTTATTTAATCAATGATTAATTTCTAATTACCTTCTTTACGCCCTTAACGGTCATTATCTTATTGATGATACGCTCCAAATCTTTCATCTCTGGCACCAAAACCGTAAGATTACCTTGGAACAATCCGTCTACAGAATCAACCGATATCGATCGCAATGATATATTCGTCTCTTTCTGGATGAGAGAAGTTACATTGGCAACAATACCAATATCATCATTGCCTATCACATGAAGGGTACATGCATATTTCTTATCTGATTTACCTGCCCACTTAGCCTTAATGAAACGATATCCGAAACGCGACATCATCTGGGGTGCATTCGGACAATCCGTACGATGTATCTTGATTCCATTATGGATAGAGACAAATCCGAAGATATCGTCTCCATAGATCGGATTACAACATTTCGACAATGAATAATCTATTCCTTTCAAATGGTCGTCGATAACCAGCACATCTTCTTTCGAAGAGATATACTCCAACTCTGTTTTCTGAACAAAGTTTTCCACACCCTTCTGCGGTTCTGGAGAGGTCTCCTTCTCTTGGCAATTAAGGTAAAGGTCCTTCAACTTTTGGATATCCAACTTATCCTCGGCCAATGCTTGATAGAAGTCCTGAATAGCTTTGTATCCGCATTTGTTTGCCATTCGGAATACCGTACTCTCATCATACGTCAACTTCCAATTCTTCAATCGGCGTTTCAACAACTCCTTACCCTCCTCCATATTCACGGCTTCCTGCTCACGCAAGAACTGCTTAATGCGTGTCTTAGCCTTTGAGGTCTTTACGAAAGAGAGCCACTCCTTATGAGGAGACTGGTTCGGTTGCGTGATGATCTCCACTTGATCTCCATTGAACAGTTCGGAGCGAATAGGAACACTTCTTCCATTAACTCTTCCTCCCACACAATGACAACCTAAGTTAGAGTGTATATCGAATGCAAAATCCAACAAAGTAGCACCTTGTGGCAACTGACGCAAATCACCATTTGGAGTGAAGACAAACACCTCCTTTTTGTAGAGGCTCAATTTGAAGTCGTCCATGTACTCCACACTGTCCGACTGAGGGTTCTCCAACAGCTCACGCACATTAGCCAACCAAGAGTCGAAACCAGACTCTCCCTTTATGCCTTTGTATTTGAAGTGTGCAGCAAAACCCTTCTCTGCGACCTCATCCATACGCTCAGTACGAATCTGCACTTCCACCCATTTCCCTTCTGGTCCCATCACCGTTGTGTGCAACGATTCATAACCATTAGACTTAGGGATAGAGAGCCAATCGCGCAAGCGCTTTGGATTGGGTTGATAGCGGTCTGTCACCAAGGAATAGACTTGCCAACAATCAGACTTCTCCTTCTCTAACGGAGTGGAGAGAATGATTCTGATGGCAAACAAATCATATACGTTTTCAAAAGCAGTATTCTGCTTTCTCATTTTGTTCCAAATGGAATAGATGGATTTGGTTCTTCCCTTGATAGTGAAGGTAAATCCAGCTTTTTCCAACTCCTCTTTCAACGGAGCGATAAAAGAAGCAATGTATTTCTCACGAACAAGCTTTGTGTCGTGCAACTTCATCGCAATCTCTTTGTAGATAGTATTGTTGGTCTTCTTTAAAGAGAGATCCTCCAATTCTGATTTTATACGATACAATCCCAAGCGGTGAGCCAAAGGAGCATAGAGATAGGAAGACTCCTGAGCAATACGCATCTGACGCTCCTCATCGAATTTGAGGATGTTTCGCATCAAATAGAGTTGTTCACAAATCAGAATAATAACCACACGGATATCCTCCACGATGGTTAGCAATAGTTTACGAAAATTCTCTGACTCGACGGATGGATTCTTTTTGTAGAGTTCACTGGATTTGAACAATCCTGTGATAATTCCTGCAACCTGTGTTCCAAAGCGGCTTTCCACATCTGCCATTGCAAGGACACCCTCTTTGATTAGTTGGTAAACCAAGATGCTTGTCACAGGAACCTTACCGATATTAGCCTCGTCCAACAAGATGGTTGCTACATCTAAAGACTGATGTATACCCACCAACTTCATCTCATCCGTCTCTTCCAAAAGAGGTTGATACAAAGAAGACAACGACTCCTTCTCCTGTTCTGTCAACATCAGATCAGGAGACTCTAACAATCTATTGAACTGTAAGACTAACTCGTTTTCCATACGGATTATTTTGCTTTACTACCTTTCGATAACATCATAAACGGATATGCATATTGGAACATCCAATCCTCAGAGAAACCTAATTTCTCTTTCAATGCACGAACATCCATAGCAGCCAATCTAGCATCTGCAGCCTTAAAATCGTTCGATGTCAAAATCTTATGGATTGCATCTTTGGTAGATGACTTGATTAACTTTTTAAAGAAAGCAGGCAAGCGAAGAGCCATTCCCATTTCAGAAGCCAACACTTTCATCAACTGTTGAAAGAACGCTTGAAGCATACCGAAGTATCCTTGCATATCTTGCAATTTTTTGCATCTTTTCTTTGCTGATGCATCAATCTCTTGGAAGAAGGACTCTGTCACTCCATACTCGTTCATCATCAATTGGCTTACATACTCCTTCTCTGCCACTCCCAATCTTCCTTTTGTAGGAATCTTGAATTTTTGCTTGAACAACTTCAAATCTGGCAACATACGGAAATCTACAATTCCCAAATTCACAGCCATAGTCGCTTGCAAATAGACACTAAACAACGATTGGTAATCCTGAACATTGTTCACCAACTCTTGTTGCATTGCATCTTGTTTCTTTTGTAACTTATCAAACAAACCCATTTTATATACTTATTTCTCTTTTGTTTCTATTATTTATTAGTTTCTTCTACCCATCAAGATAGATGCGTAGTAGATTAATGATGCCAATGAACTCAATGCGGCAACCACATAGGTGTAAGCAGCTGATGCAAGGGCTTTCTTAGCCATCTTGTGATTTGAGAAATCGCTGACACCTGAATTCTTCAACCACGCCAATGCACGAGAACTGGCATCGATCTCAACTGGCAATGTTACGAAACTGAAAAGTGTAGTCACAGCAAACAAACATACACCTATTGCCAAAAGCTGAGGGAATACATTGATCAAAAAGATACCTCCCATGATAATCCAAGTAACCCACTTACTTGCGAAAGAGACAGCAGGTACCATAGCCGAACGCATACGTAGGAATGCATAGCCTCTTGCATGTTGCACTGCGTGTCCACACTCGTGGGCAGCTACAGCGGCAGCAGCAATATTGGCACAACCATATACACTTTCACTCAAATTCAAAGTCTTATCTGTTGGATTGTAGTGGTCTGTCAAACTACCTGCTACACAGCCTACCCTCACATCAGTGATGCCACTATCTCGCAACATCTGCTCTGCCACTTCCTTTCCTGTCATTGAAATAGAAACTTGAGAATATTTCTCAAAACGCTTTTTCAACACATATTGTACAACCCAACTTGCAATTGATATACCAATTAATAAAATCCAATAAATATTCATTGTTCCTTAGTTTTTAGTTACACATAATACATTATAATCTAACTTATAAAGTGCAAAATCCTTGCCAACTACAAAAATACGACATTTTGGCAGAATTAGAAAGAGAATATCTTGCTTTTCATCTAATTTTCTTACATTTGCAACAACATATGAAGCGTCGCATATACATATTACTATTTCAGCTGGTCGGTCTTCTGATACTGACACACGCCATTGTGCCTCATCATCACCACGACAAAGCCCTTGTTGTCATAGGAACTTTATACGACAATGACTTGCACAATCACGAAGAAGGTCTTTGTAATCATCACAAAAGCGATGCTCCAGAACACGGACATGAAGACCAATGCACTGTAGTGGAATCATGGACCTCAACATCTGCCCATATCTCCTCCTATTGGTTAGTGGCAACTTCGAACAATAATTACACAAGCTACATATCTTCCCTACTGAATCCATTGAAGGTGAACGTTGAAGCCATTCAACCTGACGCCTATACGGAGAAGCCTTGGAAGGATATTCTGCAACAACACAACCCTTTAAGGGCTCCCCCTGCTTGTTGAATAACATTAAATGTGGTTAGATTCCAATTCTAACTTAGTTATCCATTTGCATTATCCACACAAATTCGTAGCATAAAGATTGCAACTTGGTTGCACATCCGTATTGTTACCTTTGCGTCGTGAATAATTCATCATTCAACAAGATTTTCTTATGAATTACTTTAAAACATCACTCTTATTCTGTCTTTTGCTTCCTTTGACTGGTTGCCACCATCACGAAGGTGAAAACCATGGGCACAACCACGAAGAGGGACACAAGCATAATGAATCACTACAATTTGTGTCGTATGACAAACAATACGAGACATTCATAGTAGCAACTCCTTTCAACACCGAGGAGCCTTCTCAATTGACCATACACATTACTCAGTTATCCAATTTCAAGCCCATAGAGAAAGGTTGTGCTACCGTTTCTCTAATATCTAGCAAGGACACTATCCTTACTCAGCCAGTTGAATTGGAGCAACCGGGCATTTTCAAATGTGGAATCGCACCCAAAAGTCAAGGAGAGGCTCAATTACTCTTCTCCTATACGGACAGCGTCAACACAACATTTTCCAAATTCGACGTCGTAATCTTTGATGACGAACACGAAGCTAACGAATATGTCAAGGAACAAGAGATAACGGGTGACAACACAGTACCTTTCCCGAAAGAGAAGAGCTGGAACGTCAACTTCTCTACCGAAGTGTGTGAACTGAATCATTTCGGTCCTGCCATCCGCACAATGGGTTACGTGCAACCCTCAGCAGGCGACGAGGCGCTCATCATCGCAAAGACTTCGGGCATTGTCTCATACGATAATAATCTGACAGAGGGCAAACAGGTCTCTGCTGGACAAGCATTGCTCTCCATCATTAATAGTTCGATGGCAGACAACAACCTATCGGTTCGTCTTCAAGAGCTTTCAGCCGAGTACGAAGCTGCCAAAAGCGATTACGAACGTAAACTTCCTCTTGCAGAGGAAAAGATTGTTAGTCAGTCTGACCTTCTTCAAGCGAAGAACCGCTATGATATTGCCAAAGTCCAATATGAATCGGTAAAGAACAACTTCTCTCACAACGGTCAGAAGGTAACAGCACCTAAGAGTGGCTTCATCACACAGTTGCTAGTACGCAACGGAGAGTTTGTCGAGGCTGGCCAAACCATTGCCTCTATCTCACAAAACAAAGATCTGCAAATCGTTGCAGAGGTCAACCCAATCCACTATCCTAGTTTAGCCTCTATCAGCGATGCGAATTTCCTTATCGAATCAGAAGACAAGACCTATTCGCTAAGAGAATTAAACGGAAAGGTCCTATCTTATGGAAAATCAATCAATCCTAAAACCCCATTGATTCCAGTGGTCTTTCAAGTGCGAAACACCAAGAGTCTAATTCCTGGCTCATTTGTTGAAATGTACATCAAAAGTAGCAGTACGGAGAAGATGATTACCATTCCTAATGAAGCATTGGTAGAAGAGATGGGAAACTACTTCGTATATGTACAACTCACACCAGAGCTATTCGAGAAGCGTGAGGTACAAAAGGGCAAGAGCGATGGAAGACAGACTGCTATTCTTTCGGGTCTAACCGAAGGCGAAAGAGTCGTTTGCAAGGGTTCTTCCCTAGTACGTTTGACACAAGCAGCCGGTACGGTAGACGCTCATTCAGGCCACGTTCACTAGAAAGGAGGTAAAGCATGGATTTTATCAATCAAATCATACGTTTCTCTCTCAAGAATCGTCTGGCCATACTTCTGGGCGCTGTTCTTCTTATCATCGGAGGCATCTACTCATCCAGAAACATGGACATTGATGTATTCCCCGATCTGACAGCCCCTACAGTCGTGATTATGACCGAGGCAAATGGCATGGCTGCTGAAGAGGTAGAACAACTGGTGACCTTCCCTATCGAGACAGCAGTGAACGGAGCAACCAATGTGCGTCGTGTACGATCTGCCTCCATGTATGGATACTCCTTCGTATGGACTGAGTTCAACTGGGGAATGGACATCTTCCAAGCCAGACAAATCATCAGCGAAAAGATGGTCGCTCTAGGCGAATCTCTACCAACTGGCATCACTCCCGTATTAGCGCCACAATCTAGTATCATGGGAGAGATACTCTTCATCGGAATGCAGTCCGACTCAGTATCCATGATGGACTTACGCACTCTAGCAGAATGGGTGGTAAAACCAGCCATATTAGCCACAGGAGGTGTATCTCAAGTGACAATCATCGGAGGTGATTATAAGCAATATCAGATCTTAGCCGATCCTATCAAGATGGCTAGATACGATGTACGAATGGATGAGTTGGAGGCCACAGCTCGTAACCTCAGTGCAAACTCATCAGGTGGTGTGATTCGCGACTATGGCAATGAATTTGCCTTACGAGGAATGGGACGCACTTGCGACCTAGAAGAGATAGCCAACACATTGGTCAAAAGGAACAACGGTTCTCCAATCCGCTTGGGTGATATAGCCACAATTCAAATTGGTAGTGCTATCAAGCAAGGATATGCTTCACAGAACGCATCCCCTGCCATCATTCTATCGGTATCTAAACAGCCGAATATCAATACACTCAATGTCACTGAGAAGATTGAAAAGAATTTAGTTGAGATTCAAAAATCATTACCCAAGGGAGTCGTTATCGATAGTCATATCTTCAGACAAGCAGACTTTATCGAGACCTCAGTATCGAACGTCGGTCATGCTCTAATCGAAGGTGCATTATTCGTTATCATCATACTATTCTTATTCCTAAATAGTTATCGTACCACCTTGATCTCTATCGTAGCGATTCCGCTATCTTTGTTGGGCACATTGGTGATTCTTTATTTATTAGGATTGAATGTCAATACGATGACCCTCGGAGGAATGTGCATCGCTATCGGTTCGTTAGTAGATGACGCTATCATTGATGTAGAGAATGTCTACAAACGATTAAAACAAAACCATAGGCTACCCAAGGAGGAGCGACGTTCTTCTTTCGAAGTGGTATTTGATGCCTCATCAGAGATTCGTTCTTCTATCCTAAATGCGACCTTTATCATTATGGTTGCCTTCATACCTCTTTTCTTCTTATCTGGGATGGAGGGACGAATGTTACAACCATTGGGCATCGCCTACATCATATCTCTCTTTATGTCGTTGATTGTAGCAATGACAGTCACCCCACTTCTATGTCGACAGTTATTAGCCAAAGAAGATTACCTTAAAAAGAACGAAAAAGAGAGCTGGACAACTCGTCATCTCTCCTCTATCTATCATCGTATATTATCATCTGTGCTCAATCACAAACGCTCGGCAGTCGTAGCCACAGGAGTATTGCTTGTCAGTGCCATCCTCCTTCTACTCACGATGGGTCAGAGTTTCTTGCCCGACTTCAACGAAGGTTCTGCCGTCATCACAGCAGTAGCCAAACCTGGCGTATCTTTGGATGTCAATCATGAGCTAGGAAACGTAATGGAACGTGAGTTGCTAAAGATACCAGAGGTAACTAGCACTGCTCGTCGCACTGGTCGTGGAGAACTAGACGAGCACTCACAAGCCACCAACAGTGCAGAGCTTGATGTTCGTTTCGAGTTGAACGGTAAGAGTCGCAGTGAGCTATTCAACGAGATGCGTGCACATCTATCCACCATACCAGGAGTAGTCTTCACAATCGGTCAGCCGCTTGGACACCGTATCGACCATATTCTTTCGGGCACACAAGCCAACATAGCCATCAAGCTATTTGGAACAGACCTAACTCGTATGTTTATGACAGGCAACCAAATCAAGAGTGCAATCGAAGGCATTGATGGATTGGTAGACTTGTCGGTTGAACAACAAACAGAGACACCTCAGTTGCAGATTCGTGCAGACCGTGAGGCATTAGCTCGCTATGGTATCACGATGGAAGAATTCAACCACTTCATATCACTAGCTTTTGCAGGAGAAAAGGTGGCCGACATCTACGAAGGTCAACGTAGTTATGATCTAATCATTCGTCTGAACGACCGATATACAGAGAATATTGAAGCACTAAAAAGTGCACTTATCGACACAGACAATGGCACCAAGGTACCACTACAGCAAGTAGCTAAATTCGTATCGACTGGCGGACCAGGATCTATCATGAGAGAGAATGTACAACGCAAGTTAGTCATCTCTGCCAATGTATCAGGACGTGATGTAGGTAGTGTAGTGAACGATATCAAAAACACTATCGAGCAAAAGATTCAGTTACCAGAAGGATACAGGGTAGAATATGGAGGACAATTCGAGAGTGCACAAAGTGCCACACGCACACTGATGATTGCCCTAATTGTTTCCTTATTCATTATCTTTATTCTTCTTTATTCGGAGTTCAAAAATAGTTCTCTAGCTTGTATCGTATTGATCAGTTTGCCACTAGCACTGATTGGAGGAGTCTATGCTATTCGCATCACCTCTGGTGTTGTCAGCATACCATCTATCATCGGATTCATCACCCTCTTTGGTGTTGCGACCCGTAATGGTATTCTTATGATCTCACAATACAAACGATTGCAAGAGGCAGGTGTTCCACTACATGAGACCATCCTACAAGGATCTATCGATCGTCTCAACCCAATCCTAATGACGGCACTCACCTCTGCCCTAGCACTCATTCCTTTGGTATTCAACGGAGACCAACCAGGCAATGAGATTCAGAGTCCGATGGCAATCGTTGTGTTAGGAGGATTGCTTACTTCCACATTATTGAACCTAATCGTGCTTCCTATCATTTATGAAGCCTATCAAAAGAGAAAGAAACAATGAAAAGAGTCATAAATAGCCTAATAGCAATGATGGTGAGTGTCACTGTTATCGCTCAGTCCTATCCGTCCATATTAAGTCAAATCGGAGAAAACAACCTCCGTATCAAGGCATTGATAAACCAAAGAGAGACTGAACAAATGGCTCATCATACAGGCAATGCATTACCCGGACCCGAGGCAGAATTCAACTACTTATGGGGCGATCCAACCGATATCGGTAATCGAAAAGACATTAGTGTCAGCCAATCGTTTGCCTTCCCCTCTACCTATGTCCTACGCTCCCGCATAGCATCTCAGAATGATGCCATCTCGATGAAGCGATTCTATTTAGAAAGACTAGAGATCTTACTATCCGCAGAAAACGTATGTCACGAAATCATATATCTCAATGCCCTTCTATTGGAATACAAAGATCGTCTTGCCACTGCAGAGAAGACTGCTAAAGCTTGGAGTCGCAAATTAGAAGCAGGCGAAACCAATATCATTGAAAGCAACAAGGCTCAGATGGATTATCACAACGTAAAAAACAAAGTGGCACGTTTGGAAGCAGAGCTTCTGCAACAGAAAAACCTTCTGCAAGCAATGAACGGAGACCACCCCATTGATCTAACAGAAAGCACCTTTACGCTTGTTGATCTACCAGACGACTTTGAAGAATGGTATAAAGTAGCACTAACCCATAGTCCATTAGCAATACTACTAAATACTGAAGTGCGCCTCTGCGAAACACAAGTAAAACTGAGTCGCTCAGAGAACCTTCCTTCATTCAAGATTGGATACGCCAGCGAATTGGCACAAGACAAGTATCGTGGCATTAGCGTAGGGGCTAGTGTGCCTCTTTGGGAGAACAAAAACAAGGTAAAGGCAGCTAAATTGGCTGTCCAAGCAGCACAAACATCCAAAGAAGCGAAAGAGGCACAACTCTACGCAGACTTAAAAAGGCTTTATGACAAGGCTACATTATTAAAGCAACAAGCCCTTCAATACAGAGAGGCATTGCATACATACGACAATGCACCTTACCTTACGAAAGCACTAGATGCAGGTCAGATTACTCTTATCGACTACCTCAAAGAGTGTGAATATCGCTACGAAATGGTTGAAAAAGCATTAGAAGCAGAAAAAGAATATTTAATGGCCTACAGTGAGTTGATGTCAATAATGTGGTAATATTCATAAATCATTCTTCTTAATACAAAAAATTTAGAATATATTTGCCATTGAAAACTTTTAGTTAGTCCAGATTTTGGGCGACTTATGAAAACCATAAAATTCAATAAAATGAATAAAAAATTACGTAATTTTTTGAAAATAGGTTTAGGAGCGACCTTACTTGCCTCTAGCCTAACTGCTTTTGCAGACAATCAATTCGATGATCTCAGCCAAAACGAAATCGTAGCCGCAATGGGTGCGGGATGGAATCTAGGAAACACACTAGAGGCAAGCTCTAACGGAACACCAAACGATTCAGCTTGGGGAAATCCGATTGATCCGATCGCAACACCAAAACTAATGAAGTTAGTTAAGAATAGCGGTTTCAACACCATCCGCATTCCCGTTTCATATCTAAACAAAATCGGGCCAGCACCAAATTATAAGATTGATGAAAGTTGGTTAAAACACGTAAAGGAAGTTGTTGATATGGCTTTGGCTGAAGACCTCTATGTAATCACCAATATTCACGGAGATGGTTACAACTCAGTAGCCGGAGCTTGGCTTCTTTGCAACGGAAGTAACCAAACAGAGATAAAGGCTAAATACAAGGCATTCTGGACACAAATCGCTACCCTATTCAAAGATTACGATGAACATCTTATCTTCGAGTCAATGAACGAGGTATTCGATGACACCTACGAATGGCAAGGCATCAGTCCTTATCCTAACCCAAACTATTACTCAAACATTAATGACTACAATCAGATCTTTGTTGATGCTGTACGACCAACCAGTCTCAACAATGCAAAACGTTGGTTGTTAATTCCAGGATGGAACACAGACATTGATATGACTTCCGAATCAAAAGGTTTCAAGATTCCTAACGACACTTACCTAGACCGTTCAGTATCGGGCAAACGTCTCATGATTTCCGTACACTACTATGCACCATGGGACCTTTGCGGTGATGAAACCGATAGCAACGTGAGCCGATGGGGAGATGAAGCATGGAATAAAAGCAGTAACAAATGTACACATTACGGAATGGAGAATAATAGTGAAAACGCTATGGTTGGCCAATTCGACAAGTTGAAGAATTGGTTTACATCAAAAGGTTATCCTGTAATCGTTGGTGAGTATGGAACAGTCGACAAGAGTGCATACGACAATGAGAGTCCGACATACACAGCTTACTGGACAAAAACATTGTGCGAGAACGCTCGTCGTGTAGGTGCAGTGCCTGTCTTATGGGACAACGGACATGTAAGTACCGACAGAGGCTTCGCAACCATCAACAGAAAAACGAATACTCTAGCTCGTCCTTACATCGTTCAAGCTATCAATGAAGCATTCGATCAGGAGATTGAGATTGACACTACTACAACACCAGATAAGGAGGAGCCTACGACACCAGATAAAAAGTTTGAATTGATCACCAACTATGTTGTTAACGTAACCGTCAATGGAGCCAAAACAGCGCCATCTTACACAGTTCAATATGCAGGATGGGATCAAGTAACAAAGACAATTCCAACAAATGCACAAAACCTAGACATTGATCTTTCTCCTTCAGGTACAAAGGATGGATTCACCAACTTAGGTTACCTCACTTATACAGACTCATTGTATACCGTCACGGTGAACAAAATCACTATCAACGGCTATGAGTTCACAAGCCCACTCTTCGCTAAACAGCTTACTGCAACGCAAAAAGGTAACGGCTTACCAAACATCTGGAGCAATAATGATGGAGAATATCTTTCAGACAACGGAAAGGCTATTCTATCCATCACAGGAACTGCTATTTCCTTGTATCTAAAGAATGACGAGTCAACATCTGTCAAACCGGTTGAAGTGGGTGCAACCATTGTATCTGTCGAAAATGGCATTATCCTTTTGGGTGCACAAGGAAAGTCCGTCGAGGTATATAACACACTTGGTTCTTGCGTTCAAAGAATGATGGCTAACGATTATTTCTCTAGCTTACAACTAAACAAAGGTATCTATATCGTAAAGATTGGCGATAATAAGCCAGCCAAGGTAATTGTAAAATAAAGTAATTAATATAAAGTATGGAAGAGCGAGGTTAACATCTGCAAACCTCGCTCTTCTTTTGCAATCATATGATTTCCCCAGCCCATAACTTTTTAAGAAAATCAATAGAATAGATATTATTTATTTACATACAAAGATAAAATTTAAAAATCCGCAGTAATGCTTCAGCTTTTCCTTAAAAATCCGCAGTAAAAAATATAATGTTCCATTTTTCTAAGTCCACAAGAAGAACACTATCAAAATATATTGAGAAAAAAAATAGACACCGCAAATCCATGCGATGCCTATAGTATAAAAAATCCTTCTAAAGAATTAATCCTCTAAATTCAAATTTACAGAATCACTTTATGCCACAACGCTTCAACAAAGGTTCGATAGTTGGCTCGTGTCCACTGAATCGTTTGTAGAGTGTCATCGGATGTTCACTACCACCCTTCTCCAACACCTCACGACGGAAACGCTCTGCCGTGGCAGTATTGAATATTCCCTCTTTTTGGAACACTGCAAAAGCATCTGCATCCAATACCTCTGCCCATTTATAGCTATAATAGCCTGCTGAATATCCTCCTGAAAAGATATGGTTAAACTGAGCACTCATTAAGGTTCCTTCTACGGAAGGCAAGGTCTGAGCCTTTTTCCATGCTTCACGTTCAAACTCCATCACATCCCCTTCAAAAGGTTTCTCTATCGTATGCCAAGCCATATCCAACAAGCCAAAACTCAATTGGCGAAGGGTTGCATAACCTGTATTGAAGTTAGCCGAACGACGAATCTTCTCAATCAATTCTGCAGGTATGGCTTCTCCTGTTTGGTAATGAACCGCAAAGCCATCCAAATACTCTTTCTCAAAGGCCCAATTCTCCATCATCTGTGATGGCAACTCTACGAAATCACGATATACGTTCGTACCCGCCAAACTCTCATATGTCGTATTCGCAACCATTCCATGGATAGAGTGACCAAATTCATGAATGAAGGTAGTCAACTCATCAAAGGTCAATAACGATGGTGTAGTATCCGTGGCACGTGTAAAATTCATCACAATAGAGATATGAGGACGAACGTTCTCCCCCTTCTCATTCACATGCTGACAACGATACTCTGTCATCCATGCACCACCTCTTTTTCCTGCACGAGGATGAAAATCTGCATAAAAAACAGAAAGGAATGATCCATCTTTGTCGAATACCTCGTAGGCATCCACCTCTGGATGATAAACTGGAATATCCTTGTTCTTCTTAAAGGTCAAACCATACATCTTAGTAGCCAATCCAAAGACACCCTCTTTCACCTTCTCCAATTCAAAGTAAGGACGAAGCATCTCATCATTGACACTATATTTTTCATCTTTAAGCTTTTCTGAATAATAGGCCCAGTCCCACGGCATAATAGAGAAATCAGCACCATGCGCATTAGCATATTGCTGCACCTCCTCAATCTCTTTCTTAGAGGTTGGTTTGAAGGCAACTAAGAGATCATCCAACAACTTGTAGACGTTCTCCTTATTCTCTGCCATACGGTCTTTTAATTCATACTCCGCATAGTTCTTATAGCCCAATAGTTGTGCCAAAGCCAAACGATTGTTTACCAGATCCTTTACGACAGGACGGTTATCCAAATCTCCGTTCAATGCCTTCGTATTATATGCCGTATAAAGTTGCTTACGCAATTCCCTATTATCCGCATACTTCATAAAAGGCACATAACTCGGAGCTGTCAAATCAAAACACCAACCCTCTGTATCCTTCTGTTTTGCTCGTTCTTTAGCCGCCTCCAAAATCATAGCAGGAATACCAGACAATTGTGTAGAATCGGTCACAACCATTTTATATTGGTTGGTAGCATTCAACACATTCTGACCATATTGCAACTCCAACAAAGAGAGTTTTTGGCTCAGTTCACGATACTTTTCCTTAGCTTCTCCATCCAAATTGGCACCATGATCAACAAAAGAATCGTAGGTGTTTTGAAGAAGAGTTTTCTGTTCTACAGTAAGATTTAACGAATCTTTCGCATCGTACACCTTCTTTACTCGTTTGAACAAGGCTTCGTTCAAAGAGATGTTATTGCTATGTTCAGTCTCCTCTGGAGAAATTTCATTGGCGATATCATCCATCTCATCGCAAGTCTCGGCACTTAACAAGTTGTAGAAAGCCGATTGCACGCAAGAAAGGAAACTACCAGAGCGTTCCAACGCTACTATAGTATTTTCGAAGGTAGGTTCTTCCGGATTATTAACAATAGCATCAATCTCTTCGTTGTGTCTCTTAAAACCCTCTCTCATAGCAGGAAGGTAATCAGACAACTTTATTTTATCAAAAGGGATAGTCTGATGGGGAGTTTTAAACTCTTGAAAAAAAACATTATTATTTTCCATATTCACATTTTTTTCGTTACACGATAAAAAAGAGAGTGTTCCACACAAGAGGACACTACTCCACAAACTACGGTTCAATCGTATAATCATTTTCCAAATATTTAATTAATCTATCATCGCTTTTTAGCATAATCTTTCGCATGTCCTCTACGTAATTCCACAAATAGCCATACTTCGTCCTATGTAAATTAAATCTATCTGGAGGAGTACCCGCGCCATCTAATTTATCGAAGAATTTCGACAGGGTCAGATCCTTCAGATCATCAGAAGGACGGTAACCTTCCACCTCTCTTGTCTTGTGGTCAGTCACCTCATCCAATATATTACCAGAACACAATCGATCTAAACACATCACTGCCATACGATACGGCATCACCTTGGTTATGTCTTCTATTTTTAAGTGCGACTGCGTTGAAAGTCGTTTCTCCACACTCATCTTTACAATTACCAAACATGCAAATTCGAAGTAACGCATACTCACCTCTCTCACTTCATCTTCCTTCTCAAATCCATTCAAACACTGAACAGTAAAGGTGAAGGAACAACCGAGCAGCACTAACATCCAAGAGGTTTGAAGGAATATCAACAAAAATGGAATAGCCGCCAAAGCACCATACACCGTATTGTATGAACTCATCGATGTCTGGAAATACACATAGAAGGATTTAAACACCATAAATGCAACACTAAAAATAAAACCAGAAAGTGCAGCATACTTAAACTTCACTTGGGTAAAAGGAATCATGTAGTAAAGTAGTGTAAAAACAATCCACGCCACCATATAAGGCAATATCTTAAGGGATACCTGCAACGACGGACTGATCAAAACCACCCCTTCAAAATATTGTATCGCATATTTAAAATAGAAAGAGATCGCACTTGTAAGCAAAATCAAGATAGGTACGAAGAAGGCAATCGCAATATAGTTAGGTATTTTGTATATCCATTTACGTTTAACACGGATAGACCAAATATCGTTAAACACCCTTTCCGTCTGATTAAACATTCTGAAGATTGCCCAAAGTAACATTGCCAAACCAAAACCGACAATGGCTCCCCCTTTCACATGATCCAGATAGTTATTGACAAAATCCATTAGCAAACTCAACATCATAGCATGGTTCTTATAGCGATTCACCAAAAGATCTTCAACCAAAGAATCGAAACCAAACCCCCTTGCTATTCCCATCACAAATGCAGCAATAGGTATCAAAGAGAATGCTGTGTAATAGGTAAGAGCAGCAGCTCTTACGTGTATCTTCTTCTCTACAAAAAACTTGACAATCAATCTTATCAAATTAATAAAATAGACAAAGGGACGCAATAACCTCAAATTATTCTTGTCTCCAGAAGAAACTGAATTCAGTGCGCCATCCAACCATCTGACAAAATTGTTTTCAATTCTCATATTTTATAGATTCCGTTTGTTGCCAAGAAAAAAATAGTAGGTGTATAAGCCGAGTTCTGTAATCTAAAAAGACCGTCTGTCATTTATCTAGGACTTATGTCACCACAAGCCTCAAGCAATCTACCCCCCGACATCGGACGAGCAACCCTACATACGTCGGTATATTTGATCTTACAACCCATGACACGCACAGCAGTCTGCGTTACCACAAACTCTGGTGGGCTCTTACCTCACCTTCTCACCCTTACCAACCGAAGCTGGCGGTTATTTTCTTCTGCGTTCGTTCACCTTCACAAGCGACTTCCCGTTAGGAAGCATGGTGCTCTGTGTTGCCCGGACTTTCCTCTGACACAAAGTGCCAGCGACAGACCCACCTACTATCTTTGCAAAGATAACTACATTTTAAGAATTAAGACCTATTTTAGATTCATTTATTTAGATTTAACGACTGAAAAGACTATCTTTGCGAAAAGAATATTAGTGTTAACCCATCAACATTCGGGACATTCAAGGATTCCCTCTGAATTTGTATGATAGAAGATAATACCACAAAAGAACAAATATATATTGTTAGCGACTTGCAACACTTCCCGGCCAAAGGGTTTGAGTTGGCAGCTAAAATCGCAAATGCACACGAAAAAAGCGTTTGTTTTTTACTTTTAGCTAATCAAAAGACACCTATGGAAAGTTCAACCAACACTCTCTACTCTTGGTGTAAAGAGAACCAAGATAAGGCCCGTTGTGAAATCAGATTCCATGTTTTAGAAGAGAACGATGATTTCACCGACTTTATGGAGAGAAACGAAGCAGCCGCACTTATCTTTGAAATCACAGAAGAGGGCGAATACAAAAACTGCAAAAAAGGTTTGAAACTATGCAGAGAGCTTAGAATACCCTACTACTTTATCAAAAGTAATCAAGTTGTCAATTTCGACAAGGTCTTGGTTCCTGTTGGCTTTTTGGTTGAAGAGAAAGAAAAGGGTGTATTCTGTAGCGGAATGGGACGCACCTTCCAATCAGAGATACTGTTAATGCCAGCAAAGGATTACGGATCCAGAGCAAAACAGAATACAGAAGCAATCCGATCTGTGTTAGAGAAGTCTAATTTGAATTATCAGTTCGTCACTGCCACAAAAGATAGTTTCAAAGTTGAAATGGAAGCCATGCAAAAGGCAAAGGAACTAAACATTGGTTTGTTAATGATTTCTGCTTCCCGTGAATATGGAATGGACGATATTATTTTCGGCCCAAAAGAGCAAAAAGTAATTAACAACAGTTCCATTCCTGTTATGGTAATCAACCCGAGGAAGGATTTATATGCGTTGTGCAGTTAACTTCTCTGATGTTAGCACTAAGAGAATGTTGCCTTAGGCAACTTGCACAATCCATATTTTTTATTAATTTCGCATATACGATCTTGAAATAAGATAGAATTACGAACTATTTAACAACTAAAAAACGCAAACAACATGCTAAAATTAGAACTTTTACGATGGATTTTACTGAAATCAGACCTTTCACACAGACCTATCAGTCGATAAAAAGAGTCAATTAGTCATTAAAAACATTCCATTCGAACCAAAACGGTAGGAAGTCCAACAAATCAGTTCATTTTTGGCACAAGATTTGGACTATATCTATCAAACGAATAGATGTCGAACCAATTAAAAACTTACAGATATGAAAACAACAAATAAAATATTTGCATTACTCGTTGCCATGGCAATGGTTTGCACATCAGCAAGTGCTCAAAGAAGTAGCGGTACAACTACTACACGTACTCAACAAACAAGTGGAGCAACAACAAGAAGCACCACTAACTCAGGTGCAGTTCGCCAAGCAACTCCAACAAGCAATACGCAAAACAGACAAGCTGTGACAAGAAGTCAATCTTCTGCAAGCAACTCTTATCGTAGCGTTTCAACTCCTACATATAGTGCGACTTCAGCAAGAACATCTTCTGCGTCTGCTCCAAGAAGCTCAGCGACAACTTCTACAACTAGAAGCACTGCCCCTACTTCTACTGCAACAAGAAGCACTACCACTTCTACAACTAGAAGTGCAACTACTAATACTGCGACAAGAAGCACAACAACTTCTACTACTAGAAGCACAACAACCACTTCTACAACCAGAAGCGCTACTCCTACCAACTCAACTACAAGAAGCAGCAATACTACTTCTCGTCCAGGTCAAGCTCAAGGAAGAACTACTGTCAGCTCTGGCACAAACAACTCAAAGCCAGCAGCTTCTACAAGTTCTTCTAGCGTAACAAGAAGTGCTTCAAGCGCTAACCGTCCAGCTCCATTGAAGTTGGGTCCTACTCCTGCAAAGCAGAACGAAGGTTCTTTCCGCAAGGCTACAACTGCACACCCTCACGATTATGTGAAGTTGCACCCCGTAGGACACATAGGCACTCCTCATATCGTAAATGGACACAAGTATTACGACCACATCCATGTAGATGCACACCACTTCAACCATGGTCACGATCGTTACTATGTACACCACGGACACTTCTATCACTGGCACGCTACATTAGGATACGAGTTGATTGCTCGTCCTCTTGGAATGTACTTCGCAGTTCTTCCTTTCTCATGCGTTAAGGTGTATGTGAACGCTACTCCATACTGGTACAGCGATGGTGTATGGTTCGGAGCTCAAAAAGGTGGATATGTTGTTATCAACCGTCCTTTGGCAGTAGGCACAGAGATCTACATTAAGACTCTTCCTTTCTCTTGCAAGAAGGTTGTCATCGAAAAGACAGTTTACTATCAAGGAGAAAACAACTTGTTCTTGCCTGTAGACGGTGGTGGTTACATCTTGATCGATAACGCAGAGAGCTACGATGAGGTAAACGCACTAAACTTCGTTCGCGAATTGCCTGCAGGTAGCAAGCGTATCATCTACGACGGAAGACTTTACTGGTATGGTGCTGATACTTGGTTCGAGCCAGTAAATGGTGGTTACATGATCATCGACGAGCCTTACAAGTAAATAAATTAAACATACGCATGGTATTCGAAGCTATTATAGCAAAGAATCTTAATCTCAGAGAGCAGCAAGTGGCTAACACCCTCAGGCTGCTCTCTGATGGTGCTACAATACCCTTCATCAGCCGTTATCGCAAGGAAATGACGGGTGAATTGAACGAAGTAGTGATACAAGAGATTCAAATCCAGTTTGAGAAACTGAACGAGTTAGAGAAAAGAAAAGAATCCATTCTCAAGAGCATAGAAGAGCAAGGAAAACTAACCCCCGAATTGAAAAAAAGGATCGAAAACAGCCAAACTCTCACAGAGGCGGAAGACATCTATCTCCCCTTCAAACCTAAAAGAAGAACAAGGGCTGAGATCGCAAGAGAAAAGGGATTGGAACCATTGGCTAAGATTCTTATGAGACAAGAGGAACGAGACCCCGAAAACAAAGCTCATGCCTTTGTCAAAGGAGATGTCAACTCCACTGAGGAAGCTCTACAAGGAGCCAAAGACATCATTGCAGAATGGGTAAACGAAAACGAGCAAACAAGAGACCGCATTCGCAAATGCTTTCAACACGAGGCTCGAATATCGTCTAAAGTTATCAAAAGCAAAGAGAAAGAGGCAGAGAAATACCAAAACTACTTTGACACGGACGAACCGCTTCGAAGATGCACTTCGCACCGCTTACTTGCCATGAGACGAGGTGAAAAAGAGGGCTTCCTCCGCATCAATATTGCACCTGATGAAGAAAATGCCTTAGATCGCATTAAAGGACAATATGTAAAAGGCAGAAACCTATCTTCTCAATTGGTTGAAGAGGCCGTCGAAGATGCATACAAGAGGTTACTAAAGCCTTCGATAGAGACAGAATTTGCTAATTCTAGCAAAGAGAAAGCCGACGAAGAAGCCATCAAAGTATTCTCAGAAAACCTTAGACAACTACTACTCTCCGCTCCATTGGGAGAAAAGAGGGTGCTTGCTATTGATCCTGGCTACAGAACTGGATGCAAGGTGGTTTGTTTAGATGCACAAGGAAACCTGCTACATAACGAGGCCATCTATCCTCACCCACCACAAAGCGAGTATAGTCAAGCAATGAGCAAAATTGCCAAATTGGTTGAGGCCTACAAAATAGAGGCTATTGCCATAGGAAACGGAACAGCAGGACGAGAAACAGAGCAACTGGTTCAAAACATTCGTTTCGATCATAAGGTTCAAGTATTCGTGGTTAGCGAAAGTGGTGCTTCGGTCTACTCAGCCTCTGCCATCGCTAGAGAAGAGTTTCCAAACTATGATGTAACAGTGCGTGGCGCCGTCTCTATCGGACGAAGGCTGATGGACCCGCTGGCTGAACTTGTTAAGATAGATCCGAAGTCGATCGGTGTAGGTCAATACCAACACGATGTGGACCAAACAAAACTTAAGAAATCCCTCGACCAAACAGTCATCAATAGCGTCAATCAAGTAGGTGTAAATCTCAACACGGCAAGCAAACACTTGCTTACCTACATATCGGGATTGGGACCTCAACTGGCACAGAACATTGTGGACTATCGTGCCGAGAACGGAGCTTTCAAAAACAGGGAGGAATTGAAGAAAGTGCCCCGTTTAGGAAGCAAGGCATACGAGCAGTGTGCAGGATTCTTACGCATCTCCGATGCAGAGAACCCATTAGACAACACCGCTGTACACCCAGAGAGCTACGGTATAGTCAAAAAGATTACGAAGGACCTTAAATGCACAACAGAAGACCTAATTCGCAACAAAGATTTAAGAAACCAAGTAAATCTAAATCAATATGTTACATCCGAGATCGGATTACCTACTCTAAAAGACATCATGAAAGAGCTTGAAAAGCCCGGAAGAGACTGTCGAGAGGTAATAAAAGTGTTTGAATTCGATCCAACACTAAAGACTTTGGAGGATGTAAAGGTCGGTGTGGAATACCCTGCCATAGTAACCAACATTACCAACTTCGGAGTATTTGCCGACATGGGAATTAAGGTCAATGGACTCATCCATGTATCGCACTTGTCCGACCATTTCGTCAGCAATCCTGCAGAAGTGGTTACCCTTCACCAGCATATAACCGTCAAGGTTTTGGAAGTTGATTTAGAACGAAAAAGAATACAACTGGAGTTGGTTTCGAAATGACGATTCAACATTCTTTGTGTTTGATCTACAATTAAGGGGTGCATCAGTTTGACTAATGCACCCCTCTCTATTTCTTAATTCTTAACTCTTAATCCTTAATTACTTTTTCAATATCATTCAAATCCTCTGCCGAGAATTCTAAATGATCCAAAGCCTTGATATTATCCATCAATTGAGCAACAGAACTTGCACCAACAATAACACTAGTAACGCCTTCGTCTTTCAACAACCAAGCCAAAGCCATCTCTGCCAAAGTCTGACCTCTGCGTTGTGCGATATCATTTAGTTTTTGAATCTTTGCAACCAATTCTGGTGTGATGGATGACTTCTGAAGGAAGACATTCTTCGCAGCACGAGAATCCTCAGGTACTCCATTCAAATAACGATTCGTCAACAAACCTTGAGCCAATGGAGAGAATGCAACCATTCCAACGCCATTCTCTTTCAACAATGGCAACAACTCGGGTTCCGTCCATCGATCCATCATCGAATAGCGTGCTTGGTGAACCAAACAAGGCACCTTGTACTCTTTCAAAATAGACAAAGCCTCTGCAGTTTGCTTTGCATCATAGTTGGAGATACCAACATATAACGCCTTTCCTTGACGAACAATATCAGCCAAAGCACCCATAGTCTCCTCCATAGGAGTGTTAGGGTCTGGACGGTGCGAATAAAAGATATCCACATAGTCGAGTCCCATACGTTTCAAGCTTTGGTTCAAACTTGCCATCAAATATTTGCGGCTACCCCACTCTCCGTAAGGTCCAGGCCACATGTCATAACCCGCTTTAGTCGTAATGATCATCTCATCACGATAAGCACCCAAACCATGTTTCAAGATGCGACCAAAGTTCTCTTCTGCAGAACCAGGAACCGGTCCGTAGTTATTCGCCAAGTCGAACTGTGTAATACCATTATCAAAAGCAGCGAAAGCAATCTTTTCAAAATTCTCAAACTTATCTACGCTACCAAAATTATGCCACAAGCCGAGTGAGATAGCTGGCAACAACAAGCCACTTTTACCACATCTGCGATATACCATGTTGGAATAGCGATCGTCGCTCGCCACATAAGGGACTGCCGCGTGCAAATTAGGCGTTCCTACCTTAACATTTACAGAATCCATATACTTTAAAATTTTATTAATGTCATCTTTATTTGTCCGCAAATATAGTCAAAATTCGCTACTTTTGTAAAAAAATAAAATTCATTATCCATATGGTGGAAGAACTAAACGAGCAACAGCTGAAAGCCGTTGAATTTCAAGGGAAACATCTTTTAGTAATCGCAGGTGCAGGTACTGGCAAAACCCGTACAATCATAGCACGCGCAAAGCATTTACTACAACAGGGAGTGCCTGCTAATCGTATACTGATACTTAGTTTCACCAGAAAGTCAGCCCGTGAAATTGTAGAACGAATAAAGAACGAGATAGGCGGACTCTCTATCGACGGACTTCGAGGACAGACCTTCCACTCCTGGTGTATGGATATCATCATGAACAATCCCAAAGTCTTCATGCACCATCAGTATACTCTATTAGACGAAGACGACAGGGAAAGTTGCATGAAACTACTTTGTGGAAAGAAATTTAAAGACAAAGAGAACAAAGCCATTCAACCATCAAGCGTATTAGACGTATATTCCTTCGCCGTAAATGCTTGTTGTAAATTATCCGATGCCATTCGTGCAAAGATCTACGACAATGCACCTGCAAACGACGAGAAGGTAAACCAAAGCATAGAACTCAACAAATCAGTTTATGCCTCGGTCATCCAAAAATATATAGAATACAAGACCATCCATAAATATATGGATTACGACGACATTCTCAACGTAGTCTCCAAAGGCTTGAAAAAGAATGCAGAAGCGAGAAAGTTTATTTCCGCACGCTACGACCATATTCTTGTGGATGAGATGCAAGACACCAACCCACTCCAATACGAGTTGTTAAGTTCTTTCTACGATTCGAGCCACCTCTTTTGCGTAGGCGACGACGCACAAAGCATCTATGCCTTTCGTGGTGCCGACTTCAAAACAATGCATCGCTTCACATCGATAGTTCCCAACTCAGAGCGCATCGATCTCACGCTCAACTACCGCTCCACGCAAGAAATATTGGATCTTTCCAATTGGGTACTCAGCAAATCACCTCTCAACTACCAAAAACAATTGGTAGCAGCCAGGGGTACTGGCAAGAAACCAGTCTTCGTTTCCTGCGACAATGAATGGGATGAGGCAAACGATGTCACAGAGAAAATTTTGAGAAGTTTACCTGAAAAAGGTGCTAAATACGAAGACAATATGGTATTGTCCCGCTCCCTTTACGGACTAAGAACCGTAGAGTCTCAATGTATTGCCAAAAAGATTCCATACATCATCTTCGGAGGAACCACTTTGATGCAATCGAAGCATGTACGTGATGTGGTAGCACCCATGCGTATTGTAGCCAACTACAAAGACGAGTTGGCGTGGATGCGCTATCTACTATTGTGGAAAGGTATTGGAGAGGTAAGAGCCTCTACCATCATCAACAATGTAATAGAGGAAGAGACATTAGACAAGTGTCTCGATAAACTATCAGGTCATGGTTTACAGGAGGAGATAACTGACACATTAAAAAGCATCAGTACTATGCAGTTTGCTCCATCACAAGCCATTGCAAAAACATTGGAACTAATGGAAGGCAGGTTGAAAGAACTCTACAAGGATGAATGGAAATGGAGAAAACAAGACTTTGAAATCCTGCAAGAGGTAGCCATTGGCACAGGAGGCATACAAGAGTTCGTCTCTGAATACGTGCTTGATCCAAAATTGGAAACCACAGTAAAAGAGGGAGAAAACGGGCCAAAGGATGCGTGCATACTAACCACCATCCACTCAGCCAAAGGATTAGAAGCCGATATCTGCTATCTATTAAAGGCATCTCCAGCCTCCTATCCCACTCCAAGAGCCATCGAGAATGGAGACGAAGCCATTGAGGAGGAGCGAAGATGTTTGTATGTGGCTCTAACAAGAGCAAAAGACGAATTGCACATATATCGCAACATACACTCCATCCATGTAGATGAAAGCAGCAATGAAGATGCGGACAAACTTTATTTCTTCAATTCGTTACCTGAAGAGTTGATCGTTAGCGAAAAAACAGCCACTGTAGAACGCATATCGCCTAAAGAATATGACGGAGAAATCGTAGGGACTGACATTCTTGGCGATTTTGATTTCTCATAAGTTTTGCACAACAAGCACTCCGCATTCAAGACAATCTTCCAATCCACCTTGTATGTAGCAGATTTAATGTAATCATTTATAAATCAGAGAATAATCGAATCACAAATGGATTCCTTAAGGCATAAAAAAAAGACACAGATGAACTGTGTCTTTTTTTTTGAGCCTCTTGTCGGATTCGAACCAACGACCCCGAGATTACAAATCACGTGCTCTGGCCAACTGAGCTAAAGAGGCAAGGGGGCAAGCTATCTACATCGCACCGCTACAACCGACGTACCCTTGCTGCGATCAAACCCTGGGGGATTGGAAGGGAGCTGGTCGTATAGGACTTACCCGATGCAAAGGTACTACTATTTTTTTAAACACAAACTATTTTTTTAATTTTTTTTTGTCTTTCCTTATTTTTTTCGCGAATTGGCTCATTCTTAGCACAAAAAAAAGTACCTTTGCACCCGATTTAAGAAGAAGAATGGAAGCCAACAAGGAAAATATATTATCACATAGCATGTACTCTGGTTTTTACTTGGGTATTGGCACTTCGATTTTGAATATATTAGGTTGGTCCATTTCTCTACAAAACTCCTTTCTTCATTCAATCTTATCACTTGCTACTTGCTTTGTTACACTCTATTGTGTCTTCCACTTCACAAGATTGTATGACTCAAATGTTTTGTCGGGCGAAATCACTTATGGGAAAGCCTTTGCCTACGGAATTCGCATGTTCTTCTTCGCCGCAATGATCTTAGCGGTCTCTACTTTTGCATTTTTCTATTTGTTCCCAGATGCTTTGCAACGCATGGTTTCTGAAGTAACAAACTCAATCACAATGATTGGAGCAAAAGACGAAGAATCGCAAAAGATGATTACGGAAATCAAAAGTTACACTCCGAGAGACTTGTCGTTGTCTATGCTTTCCGGATACTCCTTCGCAGGATTATTCGTTTGCCTGCTCACCTCCATCGCCTTTCGGAAAAAAAATTCTGATTCTGGATTGTTAAAGGAATCATAAAAAGAGAATAACTATTAAAATATAACAAAATGGATTTATCGGTCATAGTGCCTTTATACAATGAAGAGGAGTCTCTTCCTGAACTTTTCAGATGGATCAAAAAAGTGATGTCTGAAAACAACTTCTCTTTCGAGGTTATCTTCGTCAACGATGGTAGTACAGACCGCTCTTGGGATGTCATCGAAGAGCTTGCAAAAGAGAACCCAGAGGTAAAGGGTATCAAATTCAGACGCAACTATGGTAAGTCGGCTGCGCTCTACTGCGGTTTCGACAAAGCTCAAGGCGAAGTGATCATCACTATGGATGCCGATCTACAAGATAGCCCAGACGAAATTCCAGATCTCTATAAAATGATCATGGAAGAGAAATATGACTTGGTTTCCGGTTGGAAGAAGAAGAGATACGATTCCAAATTAACCAAGAACATTCCATCTAAACTTTTCAATGCCACTACCCGATTAATCTCAGGTATCAAACTTCACGACTTCAACTGCGGACTTAAAGCCTACAGAAAGAATGTAGTGAAAAGCATTGAGGTATATGGTGAGATGCACCGCTATGTGCCATACTTGGCAAAGAATGCTGGTTTCACTAAAATCGGAGAAAAGGTGGTAAAACATCAGGCTCGCAAATATGGAGATTCCAAGTTTGGAATCAACCGCTTTGTAAACGGATATTTAGACCTTCTCAGCTTGTGGTTCCTTTCCACATTTGGCAAGAAGCCGATGCACTTCTTCGGTGTTGTCGGCTCCCTAATGTTCATCATAGGATTCGTTGCTATCTGCGTAGTTGGATGGAACAAACTATCTCACATCATAGATGGTACAGGAGCGCCTCTTGTAACCGACTCGCCTTACTTCTACATCTCCCTAACAATGATGTTGATGGGTACACAACTCTTCCTTACCGGATTTGTGGCAGAGATGGTTGCTCGCTCTTCTGCTGAACGCAACGATTACAAATTAGAGAAACTACTCAATTTAGATTAATATTAAAACAAGAAAACTGTATGAGTTCATTTTTGTTAGAATTAGCCCAAATAACTATTCCAGGATTGTTAGTCCTTCTTGCGGCTTACTATGTTTTGAGAGACTTAATGAAAAACGAAGAGCGTAACCGCCTATACGCCATGAGAAAAGAGTCTGCAAAAACACTAAACCCTATTAGACTGACAGCCTACGAGAGATTGGCACTCTTCTTAGAAAGAATACAACCAGACTCAATGATCCTACGTGTACAAAATGGTTCCATGAATGTCAAGGATCTTCACTTGGCACTTCTATCTACTGTCCGTGAGGAGTTTGAGCACAATGTAACACAACAAATCTATGTGAGCGCTGATGTTTGGTTGGTAACAAAAAATGCAAAAGAGAGCATCGTTCAATTGATCAACACTTGTGCAAGCGAACTTCCTGATGAGATGCCTGCTATAGAATTGGCTAAATTAATCATCGAGAGATATGGTTCTATCGAGACTACTCCAGTTGATGTAGCTCTCAACATGTTGAAAAAAGAGGTTAAATCATTCTATTAATGGATTTACTAGAATTAGCAAAGAAAAGATACTCCGTTCGCAAATTCTCTGACCGAGAAATTGAGAAGGAGAAACTGGATTACATATTAGAGGTAGCACGAATGGCTCCTTCTGCCGTAAATTATCAACCTTGGTCGTTTCTCGTCCTTCAAAGTGAAGAAGCAAAGAAAGACATTCAGGCTTGCTACGACAGAGAGTGGTTCAACACCGCTCCCCTCTACATCGTAGTTTGTGGCAATCATCTCGCTTCTTGGAAGAGACCTGCCGACAACAAAGACCATTGCGACATTGACATTGCCATCGCAACGGAACATATCGCACTTGCTGCTGCAGAACAAGGACTTGGCACTTGTTGGGTTTGTAACTTCAACGCAACCCTCTGCAAAAAACTAATGCAGTTGCCCGATGGAATCGAACCTATGGTGATTATTCCTTTGGGTTATGAAGCAGCAGAAAGCAGTTTGAAAGAGAAAAACAGAAAGAGTATCGACGAAGTGGTTTTATACTTATAATAAATAAAGAGTAGGTGAAAAGAATGAGAAGAACATTACACAGATTGAGCAGAGTTACATTCGTAGCCCTGTTGTGTTGTTTTTCTTTCCTGACAAGTTGCATCAACGACCACTGCAACGAAGATGTCTACACTTTCCTTGATGTAGAATTTCACTCTGAAATCGACACTGCACAAATTGCTTCTCCCATTCTTTCCTATTGGAAAGGCATTGGTTGCGATTCTGTCATCAAAACCATAGGTCTCAACCACGTGAACTTATCGTTGGATGCCAACAACAACGAATCCATGTTCCACACGGTTATCGCAACAGGAGCGCCAGAAACTTTTGCCAATATAAAAGAAATTGACCCAGACCCTAATGCTCTATTTCTTTTCAAGGAAACTACGGTTGTCAAGTGCACTATCAAAGAGGTTGTTGATGACATCATCTACACCTTTAAAGACACTTCTGCAGTATTCTTGTTAATTCAAACACAAGAACTTGAAGGTAACATGTACTACATTATGTGCAATGCAGCATCGGACACCTTCAAAGTTGAATACGAAAACACATTGGAGTTTGTATCTGCCGAATGCGGATGCAAAAACACTTTCAATATAAAAGATGCTTACTTCATGCACAACAGAGTTGCTGATGCACAAGTAAACAATCCAATAGTAGACAGTGAAAATTATGAGAAGCATATTAAGTTGTTCTTGGGCGGTTATTAGCAGCCTTCTACTCTTTTGCTTCACATTCACTGCCGAAGCAAAACAAAAAAATCAGGAGAAACCAGACCATACTCTCTATGGTATGTATCTTGATGTGGACATTATGAACCCTATCTATCACCTCATCAACCACAACAGGATGGGGGTGAATGCAGATGTTCAAGTGGATCTTTGGCATAAGTTCTACCCTACACTTGTAGTAGGCTACGATTGGTTCGACGCCTCTAGCGAATATTCCTATCCAGTGGCAGCCCACAACAACCTGTACAAGGTAAACGGACTCTATTTTAAAGTAGGTGCCCTTTACAATATCTGGAAGAAGGATTACAGCAAGACGTTGAGTCCCACCATCTTCTTAGGCATCTACTATGGAATGGCTCCAAAGTACGGTTTCAACATAGAGAACTACCCAATTAGCAATAATTATTGGGGACAAGATGCAGCATCAGTTTTCAATGCAAAAGGAAGAACCACAGCAGGTTGGGGAGAATTAAACATGGGTGTAAAAACACCATTAGTTAAGAATTTTTGCATGGGCTTTGACTTCTCGTTCAAGTTGTTGCTTCGAATCAAAGACCAAGAGATAGACAATAAGTTGATCCACCAATCCTACTCTCCAGGCTTCGGCGACAAAGAGTCGGGTAAGTGGGGATTCAGATATACGATTAGTTATTTTTTTCCATTTATAAAAAAGTAAAAATACAATGGTTGACATTAAAACGCTTAATCGAGCAGCAGACAACATCCGCATACTAACTGCTGCGATGGTTGAAAAGGCAAAATCCGGACACCCGGGAGGCGCTATGGGAGGCGCAGACTTCATCAATGTCCTTTATTCGCAGTTCTTAACTTACGATCCATCCGATTGTAACTGGATTAACCGCGACAGATTCTTCTTGGATCCAGGACATATGTCCCCTATGTTATATTCGGTATTATTGCTAAGCGACAAACTTACAATGGATGATATCAAGGCTTTCCGCCAATGGCAAAGCCGCACTCCTGGTCACCCTGAGGTGAACCTTGAGTTGGGTATCGAAAACACTTCAGGACCTCTTGGTCAAGGACATACAATGGCAGTTGGTGCTGCAATCGCAGAACGCTTCCTTTGTGCCCGTTTCGGCGAGTGGATGAGCCACAAGATCTACACATTCGTATCGGATGGTAGTATCCAAGAGGAAATCTCTCAAGGTGCTGGTCGTATCGCAGGACACCTAGGTTTGCACAACCTAATTATGTTCTACGACTCAAACAACATCCAACTTTCTACAAAGGTTGACGAAGTGGATACTGAAGATATCGCCATGAAATATAAGGCATGGAACTGGAATGTAATCACAATCAACGGAAACGATACGAAAGAGATTATCGAGGCTTTGACTGCCGCAAACAAAGAGACTAAGCGTCCTACTCTTATCATCGGTAAGACTACAATGGGTGTAGGTTGCGTTGCAGAAGATGGTTCTTCAATGGAGAGCAAGGTATCTACTCACGGGCAACCTCTTTCTAAGGCAGGTGTTAGCATCGCGAAGACAATCACCAAGTTAGGTGGTAATCCTGATGA
Source organism: Paludibacteraceae bacterium (assembly GCA_045600225.1). Classification (GTDB taxonomy): domain Bacteria; phylum Bacteroidota; class Bacteroidia; order Bacteroidales; family Paludibacteraceae; genus UBA1181. The sequence continues at coordinate 5,633 of JAZRXL010000055.1, read as the reverse complement.
TCCATTCGTTGTGTTCCCTGAGGTTCAAGAACTATATGCTAACAGAAAGAAAGAGTTGATCGCCATCGCTGCAAAGAAGAAGCAAGAGCAAGCAGAATGGGCAAAGAAAAACCCTGAGTTGGCTAAGAAGTTAGAGAAATTCTTCAGTGGAGAAGCTCCAGATGTAGATTTCTCTCAAATCGAGCAAAAGGCAAACCAAGCAACTCGTTCAGCATCCGCTACTGTTTTAGGCGTTTTAGCAGAGAAGGTGGAGAATATGATCGTTGCTTCTGCCGACCTTTCTAACTCCGATAAGACAGATGGTTTCTTAAAAAAGACTCATCCATTGGCTAATGGCGACTTCACAGGTGCATTCTTCAATGCAGGTGTTTCTGAGTTGGCTATGGCTTGTATCATGAATGGTATCGCCCTTCACGGTGGTGTATACGCAGCATGTGGAACATTCTTCACATTCTCAGACTACATGAAGCCTGCTTACAGAATGTCTGCCCTAATGCGTGTTCCTGTTAAGTACATCTGGTCTCACGATGCTTTCCGTGTAGGTGAGGATGGACCTACACACCAACCAATTGAGCAAGAGGCTCAAGTTCGTTTGTTAGAGCACGTTAAGAACCATAAGGGACAAAATAGTATGCTTGTCCTTCGTCCTGCCGATGTTCACGAAACAACCGTAGCATGGAAAATGGCAATGGAAAACAACCAAACTCCAACAGGATTGATTCTTTCTCGTCAAAACATCAACGATACACCTTGCCAAGGCAATCCATACCAACAAGCTTTGGGCGCAGAGAAGGGTGTTTACATCGTAAAAGACTGCCAAGGAACTCCAGACCTAGTTATGGTTGCCAGCGGTTCTGAGGTATCTACATTATTCGAAGGTGCCAAGTTGTTGGAAGAGAGAAAGAACTTGAAGATCAGAATCCTTTCTGCTCCTTCAGAAGGTTTGTTCCGCTCTCAATCGAAAGAGTATCAAGAGTCTGTCCTTCCATCAAATCTCCCAACTTATGGTATGACAGCAGGTATGAGCCTAACAGTTCGCGACCTTGTAGGTGCTAATGGTTATGTTCACGGTCTTAACCACTTCGGTTATTCTGCTCCTTACACTGTGCTTGATGAAAAATTCGGATTCAATGCAGAGTGCGTTTACAACGAGGTTTGCGAATACTTGAAGTTGAAATAATACAACCCCTTAATTAAGGCAAGAATAAATGTTTCAAAAGTGTAGAGAGCGGAGTTTGTCTCCGCCTCCCTACCTTTTATTCAATTTTCAATCATTATGAATACACAACTCGGAATCATCCTTTTCGGCAGTCTTGGTTTTCAAGAGATCCTTGTAATTGCATTAGTAGTTCTTCTTCTTTTTGGAGGCAAGAAGATTCCTGAACTAATGAGAGGCCTTGGCAAAGGTGTCAAAAGTTTCAAAGATGGAATGAATGGAGACGACTCCACTGAGACCAAGAGAGACAAAGACGACTCAGAAGCCTAAAAATCACATGGAAGAGACAGGCACATTTTGGGATCATTTAGATGATTTGAGACAGAGCATCATTCGCATGGTCTTGTCGGTCGTCCTTGTTTCCATTCTGCTGTTTTTCCTAAAAGATCAACTCTTTGCAGTTGTTTTAGCACCTAAAGAGAGTTCGTTCATCACTTATAGGCTTCTCGCACATTTTATTAACTGTTTAGGTGTGGAAGAGGGGCTGCAAGAGTTTCAGGTAGACCTTATCAATACACAACTGGCCAGTCAATTTATCCTACATGTGAAGGTAGCCTTTGCAGCCGGTTTTGTAGTGGCGCTCCCCTACATACTCTACCTACTGTTTAGTTTCATTGCACCCGCATTGTATGAAACAGAGAAGAAAAATACACGAATAGTAGTCGTGTGGGGTTACTTACTATTCCTAATAGGGGCATTGCTCTCCTATTTTCTAATCTTTCCTCTCACATTCCGCTTTTTAGGAACCTACCAAGTAAGTGAAGAGGTAAAGAACATCATCAATTTAGAATCGTATATCGACACATTCTTTATGCTATGCACAATGATGGGAATTCTTTTCGAAATACCTATTGTTGCGTGGTTATTAGCAAAATTAGGCATTATTACAAGCGATTTCCTTCGCAAGTTCAGGCGTCATGCACTCGTTGCTACCCTCGTGGTTGCAGCCGTCATCACACCCACCTCAGACATCTTCACTTTAGCTATTGTTTCCATTCCCATCTACATCCTTTACGAAGTAAGTATTTGGATCGTAATGAGAGTAAAAAATTAAGAGTTTTTTTATTATCAATATAAACGAGTCCTCAACCGTCCTTTAACTCTTAATTTTATTAGTTTGTCTGATTCTCTATATAAAACACAATATGCTCCTTATCCGTCATATCTACGACGGAGTTGTTGACACCATCCATTACCACAGCCAAACGCACTTTCTTTCCAGTACGTGGATTGATGCCTACAAGAGCAGCTACTTGCTCCTCACATTCAGAAACAACCAAGGCATCCACCACCCGCTCGTCATTCAAATAACCCTTATCGCCCGAAAAGGTCAGAGAGAAAGAGTCTCTCACAAACTCATGACTATAAAGGTAGGCCCACAAGTCGGCGTGCTTTTCATCACGCACAGTAATGGCCACAGAATCCTTGTCAGAAGACTCCGTATTAGAAGCATTATTTGAACTCTCTGTATTACAAGCCCCAAACACAGAGGCTAATACAACAATTGGAAGGATTAACTTGTACTTCATTCGGTTTTAATTTAATGAGACAAAGGTATGAAAAGAAAGCAATTTTCCAATTTCCTTTGGAACTATTTTTTACCGATAAAACCCACCTATTTTATTTATGCAATCGATATAAGTTCAATCTCGAATATCAAGGTAGAATTGGCAGGTATATCACCCACCTTCATAACACCATACCCCTTATCTGCAGGGATATAAACGATCCAATGATCACCGATATGCATATTCACCAAAGCGATTTGGAAACCACTGATTAGATCGTTAACACGGAAAGCGGCAGGACACTTGCTCGTATAGGAGTTGTCGAATACTCTTCCGTTGATTAGGGAGCCTTTGTAATGGCAAGTAACCACACTACGAGGTTTAACTTCACCTTCGCCACTGCCCTCACTCACGACTTTATATAAGATACCGCCACGCAATTCTTTCAATTCCGGGTTCTTGCGCAGGTTTTCAAAGAACTGTTCGTTCTGTTGTTTATACTCTTGTTTTGACATAAATATCAAAAGCCCGTTTAATTCATAATTTTTAATTCTTAATTAAAAATAGCACTTGCCGCGAACGACAAGTGCTATTTTGTACGATTCTCTTCAGAAATTAGAACTTAAGAGCGTCGATATCTGCGTTAGAAACTTCCTTAAGAGTAAGGTATTGAGCAGAAGCATAAGCAGTTTGACCATTGAAGCTAAGAGTAGCCCAACCATCATTTACACTAGAAACTTCAACTTCAGTTCCTTTTGCAAGTTTACCAACGATATCACAGTTAGTATTAGGCTCTTTTCTAACGTTCAAGTTAGAAGATTGAGTAGTAACAATATAAATTGCCATAATTCAATAAAATTTTAGTGATTAAAAAATTAGAGAACACTAGAGAAGACTCCAATGTTCTCCATACCTTTCAGAAAATTCTGATTAGTTATTCTTTGACTTAACAAGGTCAGCGATCTCGTTGAAAGCAGCCTTGATAGCGCTTTGCTCGTCCTCGCTCATTTCAGCAGCTTTGCTCTCGAATAGAGCCTTAACCTCAGTAAGTTTAGCAACTAGAGAAGCAACGTCTTCCTTAGTAGCATTCTCAGCTGTAGCCTTGATAGCAGCCAAAGCAGCATTGATCTCTTGAGAAGCAGCGCTCTCAACAACTGCAGCAACTTGCTCTGCAGCCTCTTCAACTGTAGCTTCAACTTGAGTAGCAGACTCTTGAGCCTTCTCAGCGCTCTTCTTACAAGAAGTAGCGAATAGTGCCAAAACAGCAGCACCAACTAGTAAAATCTTCTTCATTTTTCGATTATTTTATAAATGTTAATAAATAATTTGTCGAATTGTTTTCTCCATGTTTAACTATAACGAGAGCAAATATATGAAATAATAGAAATAATTTATGTGTTAAAGTAATTTTTTTTGTTTCAAATGTTAAAAAACATTGACAGACACCTTAGAGCACGTTTATTAGCCACGTTATAGAGCCCCACACCCGCACCCATATACACATAAAACACACGAATACCATGGGATGATACCCATGACTATGATGTGGCACTGCTACGCAGTTTATTCCACAATCATCCCTGCCAAAGAGGTGCACTGGTCATCAATAAATGTTAGGGGCAAATATCCTTTTTCTACCTTTCCATCACATATTTGCAATGGGTTTCCCTTCCTGTTTTGTTCATGGAAAGAACGTAAATCCCCATTCGAAGGAAAAGATAAAACAAAAAACTCACCTTGCGCATCTGGACGCATAAAACGATGAAACAAGGTATGCGAAACAACCCCCATGTTCATACGAAGGTTTACCTCTACACACGGATGCAGATAATACTCCCCTTCCACCCGTATCACCATCATATCTACACCCAATGCACCTTCATAATGCGGAGAAACAACAGACGAAAAGAATTCACACAAAACAGATGAAACTCCTCGCAAAACCTCCGGCCTCACATATTGCGTCAACCGTTCCTCCAATCGATCATCCGATTGCAAAATATTCCCCTTATATCGGCCATTTTCTGTTAAAAAGAAAGAGTAACCAAGGAACGAGGCGGAAGAACCGTGACAAGTAAATTCCATCGCAAAATCCACCACTTTTTCGTAGAAAGCCTCTCCCATCACGTAACCTTGGCGTAACAAAATGTTCTTTGTCCATTTCTCCAAGGTGGCAGACCACTCTCCCAAAGTCCAATACAAGCCTTTTCCACTACTCGACCAAGGAGCCTTCAATACTGACTTAGGTTGCGACTCAGCAAAAGTACACACCTCTTCCATCGACCTCAATACTTTAGGGAGAATAAAACTCTTCGGCAAAACACGCTCTTGAAAATAAGGAAGAGACAGCACCTCGCACACCAATGCGCGACTCGACAACTCACGCAAAGTGGCACAATCAACAACTTGATCTGAAACACCTATCTTTTTCCAATGATTATAAAGAGATGTATTCCACCCCCAAGGCAACAAGCGATCTGTTGGATGTGAGTTCTTTCCATACTCCTCCTCATGCATCCAGGAGGCAGAGAGCCCCAATGACTGACGTACCGACTTCATCCATCCATCAGGCACACATTGCCTTGAAAGCACACAACTACCTTCCTTCGCATACCAGAGAGGAAGCATCGAGAGATCCTCTGAAAACCGAAGTATACTTTTCGGAGGATTATAGTGCTTTTCGCCTAAAGACAAAGCGAGGTCATTTTCTGGATTGAATAGATAGTATTTCATGAAACTTATATCGTGAATATTCTCTTTCTCCAAAATTAATCGTTTTTCATGATATTCTCTCATAAGCATAAAAATGAATGGAGAGATTTTTTCAAAATCGTGCTCAAAAACATATTTATACAAATACAAAGAATAATTATACAGTAATATTATGCATACTTTATGTAATAAAAATA
>JAZRXL010000054.1:0-24507 GCA_045600225.1 Paludibacteraceae bacterium | reverse complement strand
GACGCTGTTGGAGATCTATCCGAACTCCACGGTAACGGTTTACGACAGGTACGGAAAGGTTTTGGTGGAGTTGTCGGGCGACGACGGAGAGTGGGACGGAACCTACCAGGGCAAGCTGATGCCATCCACAGACTACTGGTACACGATCAACATCCCAGAGATCGACCAGATGTACAACGGACACTTTACGTTGATTCGATAATATTAAGGGAGGCGATTTATTCGTCTCCTTTTTTGTCTTTATCAATGTCGGAAATAGGAAAGGGTATTTATTCTTCCAAGTTTTGGGTTGCAAAATAAACAAGTAGGTGAAATCTAAAATAAAAAAAGCCTCAACGTTCAATCCGAATGCTGAGGCTTTCAATTGTTGTCTTCTTGGTCCATGTTTCAGTCTTTTTTATTTCTTAATCAATTCTGTTGTTTCGATATAAATTCTTGTTGCTACTGAAACTGCTACCACTCCTGAGAAAAATAAACCTAGTACCATAGTCGTAAAATTTTTAATTAAACATTCATTGTTTTGTCATATTGACAATGCAAATGTATACATAATTTTTATATTGTCAAATAAAATCTAGAAAAAAATATCATAATTTTGAAAATATTTCAAAACTACTTTCTTTTTGTATTGTATATTTGTATTATGATATCAAAATGATAACGATATTTCTGTATATATTCGTAGTGTGGTGTATATTTTGTGTATAATATGCAAAATAATGTTTTTGGACTCTTTTTTTGAAGATTTGAAGGTGAATGTTTGTTTTTGAGGTTTATAAGGATTGTTCCTTTTCTGTTTAATAACCAAAATGTTTTGTCTATGGAACAAATGTTGATAATTCAGGTGTCGGTAATGATAATGTTTTTAGCATTGTTATTGCCTATGTTCTATTTTTCTGGCAAGTTGTTGCAGGTTTTCCGGCAGAAGTATCCTGAGCTTTACGATGCTTATAAAAAGGACCTCTCTGGTGCTCGGCGTAATCCATATTCGATTTTGATGGATAAGCGAGTTGATGGTTTGAACGATATGGAAGTGAAAGGCATATTACGGATTTTGAAGTTCTTTGTAGTGCTTCAAGTGGTAGTTGTATTCGTTGTCTTTTATGTTATTGTTAAACAAGTTATAGTGGTCTCTCTATGAAAAATAGATGAGACGCACAATTGCTGTACGTCTCATCTATGTTCGTTGTATGTTGATTCTCTATTTCTCCCAACCGTCGAAGATCTCTTCTCCGTAGTAGTTGTGTTCCTCTTTGGTATGGTTTGGATACCAAACTTGGGCAAAGAAAGGGTTGCCTTTCGCAATCTCGTCGTAATTCCAAGGGGAAGGTAGGCATTCAGGGCACCAGTGTCCTCCTAAAAGGATTAGGATAGGTGATGCTTTGAATTTGTGTCCAAATTGACATTTCCATTCGAGAGGAGTGGAAACGTCTCCTTTAACCATTGTCTCGCTTAAACATTTGCCTCCTCTAAATTCGGCGGCTTTTTTCATGTCCTCGATTGTCCATTCGCTCGTTGGCTTGCTCTCGTCGAAACCATGATCTAAGATTAGGGGTTGGTCGGAAGGCTTTGAAAGGTCTTGGTGTTCCCAGTCCGGAATGTTCTTCCAATTCTCTAAAGAACCATAATATGCGGAGATTCTCTCCTTCTCGTTGTTTTTAATCCACGATTGTGTTCCCCATTTCTTTTTGTAAGCCATAGGTCTCATCGCTAATTTGATGATTGGGGCTGGTACAATCTTTGCGAGCGAGTAGAACCAAGGTAACTGAGCGGCCATCTGTTTGAAATACTCGTCGATTGGCGTGTTAGATCTAAAGTGTAGGTAGTCTTCTAACTTTTGAGAGTCAAGGTACCATTGTCCGTGGAAATTTCTTAGAACGAACCATTCGGGGTTGAATATCTTTTCTGGTGCGGGGCAGTTTATCGCTTTAAGCAACTTGCATTCGAAGTCGTAGTTAGACAAACGGTATTCAGGTCCGCTTCCTATGTTGTAAAAATTATTCCAAAATTCGTCAGGAACAGAATCCTCGCAGATGTTGGCTAGCAATCTTCCGCTGTCCTCTACGGTACACCATTCAAGCACGCCTCTTAATGGCACATGGAACATGATCGGGTCGTAGTTCTTTAGGATAGCAGGGTAGAGTATGCCCGATTGACGAAGGGATACCCATTTCTTGATTCCTGATTCTACGATAGTTCGTTCTGCGATCGTCTTGCTTATGGCGTAGTGGTCGTATACGCTGATGCTGATGGGGTCTCCCGTTCTTCCCCAATGATGAGGTTCGTTGCGATCGGAGGTTTGGGCGACAGTTCCGATGTAGCAAACTTTGATGTCGTCTGCGTTTGGTTGTGCCAATACGGCTTTTGCAACGTTTTGAGCTGCCAACACATTCACTTTGCGGGTTTTGTTTGGAAAATAGTCTGCTGCTGGAGATACCATTCCTCCTACATGAAGAACAAAGTCAGCTCCTCTGGTTGCTAACTCCACATCCTCATATTTCGTTAAGTCACCCCAGACGATGTTGATTAAACCTTCGTAAGGCGCTAGTTTCTCTTTGTTCTTTTTGCTTGGACGAGCAAGGACTGTGATGTCGAATCTATCGAGCTTCTTTAATAACTCTTGAAGACCGGCCCATCCCATAGTGCCTGTTGCTCCAGTTAAAAATATTCTCTTTTTCATCTTTTTTTTTGTTTGAGTCTTATATTGTGCTACAAATATAGCAAAGGTTTTGTCAAAAAAAAAGCCACACCTTAAGTGTGGCTTGCGCTCCCTCTTGGGCTTGAACCAAGGACCCCCTGATTAACAGTCAGATGCTCTGACCAACTGAGCTAAGGAAGCAGTTTGCTTTTCAAAAGCGGTGCAAAGGTATGTATATTTTTTGTACAATCCAATTAAAAAGAGTTTTTTTTTAGAATTATTTCTAAAAAATGCAATTAGTTTTGATTCCTAGCTGTTTTCTTCCTTTGATTTGTGTTTTTTTAAGAGTTGAGAGTCAGTTCTTTTTATACTTTTGTCTCACTAATTTTTATGATTATGGAGATGATAGAGCTTCTTTCTGTTTTTATGGTATTGTTCGCAGTAATTGATACCATTGGTGTTTTACCTGTGCTTGTAGACTTTCAAAAAAGTGGGAAGACTATTCAGGCACTAAAGACCACATTGATAGCCTCGGCTATCCTTTTCGCTTTCTTGATAGGGGGAGAGTGGATATTAAAGCTATTTAATGTCAATCCTTCTGCTTTTGCTGTGGCTGGATCTATTGTCCTTTTCTTCTTGTCTCTGGAAATGATATTGGAGACAAAGATTTTCAAAAATCAATCGGCAGACGATGTTACGGTCATCCCGATTGCTTTCCCTTTGATAGCGGGTCCGGGCTCTATCACAACATTGATTTCTTTGCGTGCAGAGTATTCGCTCCCTGTTGTTGCATTGGCTCTGTTTTTGAATATGATCGTGGTTTATGTTGTGTTGAAAAGTTCTATTAAGATTGAACAGTTTATGGGTGCGACAATAAACTACATCATAAAGAAATTCTTTGGTATTATATTGTTGGCAATGGCAATTAAATTGTTTACTTCTAACATTGGTATTCTTTTGCATCCTTAAGGGTGTTTTTGAATGATCTTTTTTCCTATCTTTGCACAAATTTTAGTAAAACCATTTTACATAAAACTTATATGCAAAAAAATCTTTTAAAAATGATTCCTTTGGCGTTCTTTTCAATGCTATCGGGAAGTATCTATTCTGCTGAATTATTCAACGAGGGTTTCGAGGGGGAAACAACAGACTGGACGGGTCGTTCGGCTGAAACTTTGGTTCTAACCAAGGAGAAGGCTCATTCGGGTTCGCAATCATTGTTTGTTAGTGGAAGAACTGATATTTGGAATGGTGCCACCGTTTCAAAATCGCTAATCGAACCAGGTGGTTCCTACCAGTTTGAGGGATACGTATTGTACGACAATAGTGCTTCGTCTCAAGGCTTTGACTTGTGCATTCAATATACGGTAGACGGAGAAACTAAGTATAAGAACGTTGGTAGTGTTACAGCCTATTCAAATCAGTGGGCATTAATGAAGGGATCTATTGATATTCCTGACGAGGCAACAGGTATTGCCCTTTATGTCCAAACGTCTTATACCTCCAACCCAAAGGAGCAGGATTTGATGGACTTCTATATTGATGATATTGTTTGTTCCAATTCGGAAATCTTTGTGGACACTTCGGTTCCTGCTTTGAAGGATTTGTTCAGGGATTATTTTAAGATTGGAACGGCGGCTACTGCTTCGGAAATCAGCAGTAAGCCTATTCAGAAATTGGCGTTGCACCACTTTAACAGTGTAACTCCAGGAAATGAATTGAAGCCAGATGCTTTGTTGAACCAAGAGTTGAGCAAGTCGCAAGGAAATAATGTGAACCCACAGGTGACATTGCCTTACGAAACAAAGGTGGTTTTGAAATGGTGCAACGATCATAATATCCCAATTCGTGGTCATGTGTGCGTTTGGCATAGCCAAACACCCGACTGGTTCTTTAATGAAAACTTTGAATCTTACGGCAATGTTGTTTCTGAAGAGATCATGAACCAACGTATGGAGAATTACATTAAGAATGTGATGGAGTTGGTAACAACAACGTATCCAGATTTGAAGATCTATGCGTGGGACATTGTCAATGAGGCATTTGTGGACAATGGCTCGTTAAGAAACCCAGGTTCGAACTATAGTCAACCCGAATCGTCTATGTGGATGAAGGTCTATGGTAGCAACAAATTCATCTATAATGCGTTTACATACGCAAGAAAATATGCACCAGAAGGATGCAAACTCTACTATAATGATTATAATGAGTACATCGATGCTAAGAGAGATGCAATCTATTCAATCGTGAAGGATTTGTATGAGAAGAACCTTTGCGATGGTATCGGAATGCAATCGCACTTGGATACTGGCTATCCATTTGTTTGGCAATACACGGAGGCTTTGAAGAAGTATGCTTCCATTGGTTGTGATATTCAAATCACTGAGTTGGATATCACATGTACGGACGAGTCGGCACAGGCAAAAATGTACAAAGAGTTGTTCGAAGTCTACAAAGAATACAAAGACAAGATTAGTGCCGTCATCTTCTGGGGAACACAAGATGGAATCAGTTGGAGAAAAGAAGGAAAGCCATTGATCTACAACGATCAGTATGAACCCAAGAAGGCTTACTACGAGATTATTGATGGCATGGAACTCCCTACATCAGTTGAAGAAACTTCCGTAGATGGAATTACTATCGCTCCTAACGTATTTGATGATGAATTGAATATTCAGATAGAAGGTCCTTTCATTTATAGAGTAATTGATTCAAAAGGAGTCTTGATGGTAGAAGGTTGTGCGAATGGGGAGGCAACTCTGTTGACTCATCAATGGAGCGCAGGACTTTATGTTGTAATGATTGAGTCAGAGCAAGGCAACTCATCTCAAAAGGTGGTAAAAAAGTAATTCGGATTTAACGATTTTGTGATTTTCGTGTTAGAATTGTAGAAAAAATCGGCAGAGTTCAAGTCTCTGCCGATTTTTGTTTAATGCTTGGTGTGATATCAGAAATCTTCTTTTTGTAGCATCTTTTTGCCTCCTTGAATATATATTCTTCCTTTTTGAATCGTAGGAAGAATACGTCCTGACAAATCATAGATGTGTGTGTCAGTGTCTCTGTCGGATATTGTTTCAAGGGTATGGGTTCCTTCACTTTGACAGTCACATTCTTCAACCTCCATAACAATGATAAAGCAGATTTGTGCATCTTCAAATGTGAATGTGAACGAGTCGCATACGTCTTTCGAGAATGTGTAGGTCACCTTGCCTGGATTGCTTGTGTGTGAACTATTGGATGTGTTGATGTTCAATGTCATGTTTGTGCTCTCTCCGTTGATCTCTGTTAGCACTGCGTTTGCATCGGTGGCATTACTATAACCGATGAAACTAATGCTTGATACTTTCACGTTCTCTGGCAAAAAGATGGTGCTTTGGGCTCCCTTTGAATTCTTAAATGTACTGTAGGTGTTTCCTCCGTAACTGATACTGCTTCCGTTGAGAATGTTTTTGTCATCTCTTCCTGAAATAGACCACGAGTAGCCTCTCTTGTCGGTATCTGTACAGTTCCAAAGGTTGGTATACTCATTGTTGTTGGAAGAAGATGTGATTCCATTGCCGTAGTAGAGTACGATGTTCTTTTTGTTAGTCTCGTTCTCTCCTGAATTTTCATTGTCGTCTCCTCCTTCAGTTATCTCGGATGCGGATACTGCGTTGCTATATGATCCTAGACCACCCATGGCGTTAGCTGCTCTGACTGTGAATTTGTCTGATGTGGTCGAACCTTCTGGAATACGGAAGTAGTTGTTGATGGTATTGCCAACATATTTCTCGTTCCTAAATACTGCATAGCATCGTGCATTGGAGATATGAGACCAACGAAGTGTATTGCCATCCATTTTTATGGTTGGTGCAGACACTTGCTTCGCATCATTGTCGGGTTGCCAGTTGTCTGTTCCTTTCATCGCGTTGCTGATGGTGTAATTGTTGGCCTCCTCTACAGAAAGCACAGGGTTGATCCATGCACTGGTTCCGTCTTTTTCGTAATAATTGCGACGTTTGCTTAGGTCTATGTTTCCTCCGTTGGCGTCTTTGCTATTGTATTCGGCGAATAACTTTGGCACAACATTCATAGGGTCACCCCAAGCTGCATCGGAAGGTTTGATCTTCATGGTGGTATTTATGAAAACACATCGAGGCGAGTTGCTCCAAGAACGACCTAATCGGTAGTTCCCATTGCAGTTGGAATATCCGTCGATAGTGCAGTCTCTGAATACATATCCCCAGTCTGTGCTTGTGGCAGGGGCTGTGATGCAGTTGTTGGTTCTGTTCTCCAGATACAGCAGACATCTGTTGAAGAATACGTCACCACTTCCACAAATAAAGTCTACCGTTCCATGTATTTCACAATCTTCTGCGAAGAAACGGCCATTAGACTTCGAGTAATAGGTGTCTTGGGTACTCAACATCCTTACGAATTTATAGATGTTTTTGTTGCCTTGATCCATCAGTACGACATAGCGGTTGACTGATGAGTTGGCATTGTAAAAGGCTTTGTTTTGCAGTGTGATGTCTTGAAGGTACATGTTGGATGTCGCAGTGGATAGCTTGATGGTGGCTGTTACGCTGATTCCTTCTGTTGACGAGGTGTTGTAGAGAGTGACACCTTTCATGCTTTGTCCAACAAAAGAGACATTCTTTCTTGTCCATGTAGTCATTTGGTTGCTATCCCCAGTTTGAACTCCGATGTTGTAGTCGCCGTTAGGGAAGAAGATGACAAAGCGGCTCTTGCTACTAGCTTCAGCAGCTTTTTTTGCAGCTGCAAAATCGCCGTCTACACCCACCACGAAATCGAATGGTTCGCGGTCGACTGTCGGATTGTCTATTTCCTCCTCTTCGTTGTTGTCCTCTTCGGGTGCAATTCCCATCACTTCATTGACAAGGGAGTTCATGTACTCCTCCAAGTAGGTGTATCCGCTTGGAGCAGCTTTTGCTCCGTCGGAAGCATCGTTCTTGTTCAAACCTTTTTTGTCCTCCCAGTTGTCTGGAATACCATCTTTGTCGCTGTCGGTAGGTGGGGTGGTGCTGTTAAGCTTTGGCCATCCTCCAACGTCGGAAGGGGAGTCGATGATTCCCTTGCCACCCAACTTGGAACCTGTATAGGTGTAGTTGCCGTTTTTTACTTCATTGCAGATTCTGGAATCTACCGCATCGCGTTTGTAAGAGGCTCCTGCCCATTGCAATACTTTCTTGTATGCGTCTTGTGCCGATTCGGTTGTAACCTTGGCAACTTGATATTCAGTGTAGGAACGAAGCGCATTCTGCGTCATTCCTCCGTTGTTTCCTGTGTTGAGGTCGAATCCGTTCCAGTCCCAGTTATCACCTTTGCCCTCCATATAGTTTCCTTTCAAGTAGAAGTGTCCATAGACACCTTTTGCTTGTTCGTTGGATCCGTCATCTGCGTATGCTTCGAAGATTCTGTATTTTATGGATGATTTAGTAGCAGGACCGCTCTTATAGTAGTTGTTTACGAAGTTGTAGCTTCCACCTTCTCCTGCGTATCCACTATTGGTGTTTCCCCAGTTGTAGAATACATTATTACGAAGATCGACCAACTCCTTGTCTGCTGCATTTGAGTAACGGCTACCGCAAAGGCGTGGCGTTCTGCTGTCGTGATGTGCTACAAGGTTGTGGTGGAACGAAGCCCCTTGTCCGCCCCATATGCCTCCGTATCCGTGATATCCCTTAGGGTGAAGCGATCCGCGAAGACTCTCTGCGATAAGACACCACTGAAGGGTGAAATTCTTATTGTCGTAGAAAGAAGCACACTCATCGGTACACCAACTCATAGAACAGTGGTCGATAATGATGTCGCTTCTGTTCCTTCCCCAAATGGCATCCCTGTCTTGGTAAGGAGTACCATCTGCGTTATATCCGTCAGGTTTGTCTGTTCCTAAACGAAAACGAAGGAAGCGTACGATAACATTATTAGCTTGTAAGTATACGTCGTAATTTTTGATGCAGATACCATCACCTGGTGCAGTTTGTCCCGCGATTGTAAGATTGCCATTCTTGATGGTAAGTCGGGAGTTTAGTTCGATGTTTCCAGACACGTCAAATACGATGGTTCTGGTTCCTGATAAGTTGGTTCCGTAACGAAGTGTTCCTTTACTGCCATCATCGGCAAGAGATGTTACATGATATACTTCTCCTCCGCGACCTCCAGTTGTGTACATTCCGTGTCCTTCCGCTCCAGGAAAAGCAGGAAGTCCTTCCGCATAAATAAGTTGAGGTATGCATAAAAGAAATGCAACAATGAATTTTTTGATGTTTTTCATCTTTTTCAATTGTAAATTTATGGTTCTCGTTTTATTATCTAATGCAAAAATAACGAAGATTGAACATCCTAGGTTGGAGTTTTAATTCAATAGATGTGAATAAATGGTCAAATGGGTATTATTTGACAATAAATTGACAGGACTTCGGTTTGCATGTGCCTCGTAATTGAAGCAGGTATGTACCCTGAGGTAAGTGCAAGTTTCGAGATATTTTATTCTCTCCGACAGATAAGTCACAAGGAATGTCTGCCATCGTGTGTCCCTCCATGTCTACAATCATGCATTGTCCTTTCTCCTTCGTTTTGCTGTAGATGCTAATTTCTACATCCGATGAAGTTGCCAACACGTTGATTGTTTGGTTGGATGGTTTTGTGATAGGCGATTTTACACTCTCTGAAACATTGAAACTGCCATTTTTTCTAGCCTCTTCTGGCGCACCACTTTTGGTGGTGATAGAGAAGTAGTAAATGCCTGTCGATGTAAGTGCTCCAGAGAAACTGATTGTCCTATCTACATAATCGGTGTTTACAATCAACCCTTCTGGTGCAGATGGATTCCAAATGATTGAGATGGAGTCTGCATTCTCCCATTCGTAGTAGAATTCTACTATTGCAGAATCCTTATCCACCGACTGAATGGCGTCTCCCTCTCCCTTCTTTGTAAGCATAGGGACTGGTTTGTTTACTATCAGAGAACCTTCCCCTTGAATGATTTCAGGAAAGTCGTCTGTGGTGTATGTGCCACCCGATAACAATTTTTCTCCGATTGTTGCATCCTTCACGTAAAGGTTGCCTTTAAGAACCAATTTGGAACTGTCTGCAATGGTGATTTGCTGCGTGGTTACATCAACAGCAATCTCTAAGGTTCCGTTGTCGACAAACACACCGTTAGGACCTAAAGCATTATTGTTGTTAGCCAACAAGGTTCCTCCTTTGATTGTCCACGATCCGTTGAGTTTGGTCGCGTCTGCCTCTACTTTTAGTATTCCGTTGTTTGTCTTGTATATGTCTCCATTCCCTGAAATGTTTCCTTTTAGCTCAAGTATGGAGTTTTTCTCTCCGACAGCGATAGTAGAGGAGTCGGTTACATCCAAATCGGTTTGTAACGAGAAGGAAGGGTTGGTGGTTTGTATCTTTAGTGTGCCTCCTTTCAGACTAAGGTTTGAAATCTTGCATCTGTCTGTAAGCCTGAAGATTCCCTCTTCTTCTACGACCATTGGTGCTGTTTGGTTTAGCAATCCGGACTTTACCTCTCCTTTGCGGATAATGGTTGTGTCGTTTGGTTGTGGCATGTGGTTGGGTGTCCAGTTGTTGGCTGTACTCCACACGTCAGAGCCCTCTTTTTCATAAACCAATGTTTGTGCAGGTCTTCTGTATACGATAGTTGTGATGCTGTATGCAGGAGGGTACATGTCATTGAGAGACTCGAAAGATCCGATCACTTGGCTCCATTTCTCTTCGAGAGGAACGGAACGGATGACTGTAGCTCTCATTCCTTCAGGGAAGAAAGGGATCTTTATGTACTGTGCGCTTTTGCTTCTGTTTATGATAACAACGGTAAAGGCATCCTCTTGAGGACTCTTAAAAGCAGAAACCATTACGTTATCATTGTTACTGGTCTGGGCGGAAATGTTTTTCCATCCCTTTCCGATGAATTTCGTAAAGTGTCTTAGTGCGTGGTAGTCGCCTTGGATTTTGTATCCGTCTTCTGTCTTATATCCTTTTTCTGAAAATTCGAGGTTGATACAGCCGTCTCCTGAGTCACCCCAAATTAGATTCCAGTGGAGGTAGGAAGATACGTGGTTGACTGCAAATGCGTACGACATAAAGCAAGCCATGTAGATAGGGTCTAATTTGTCTCGATCGCGCAACGAACTATTCTCCGTCATGAACATAGGTTTCTTGCCTAAATAATCTTTCGAGAGTTGAGTCATGGCACCCAAGAAGTCGTCTGGGTAGCTATATCTCTGATCTCTGGCATCGTGGTCATTCATTCCACTGTGATAGTAGTGGAAGTTGTATCCATACAATTGGCTTTTATCGATTGTGTTGATATAACTTTGAACTTTTTCCCATCCGATTCCAAGAGCCTCAGGACCTAATATTTTAGGTTGCTTCGGCATCCCTTTGATTTTCGTATAGACTGCGTTTAAAGCTTTCGAGTAGGATGCAATGTCATAAGATTCAGTTGGGTCAAAAATAGTAGACTCATAATCGGCATCACAATCTGGTTCGTTTTGAATGCTGAAATGATCGGGATATACGCCCACCGCTTGATATTGCTCAAGTGCTCGTCTCCACCACGATCCATATTTGTCATAGACGAAAGAGCCGAACTCTTTTTTTAGTGAAGGTTTTACCGGTCCTCCATTGGATCCGGATAGGGAGCCGTTTGCTTTCAGATTGGCAGGTGCCGACCAGGCGGACATTGTCAGGAAAAAATTGTCTCCTAATCTTTTCTTTGCTTCGTTTACGATTTCAGCATCGTAGGAGAGGTCTGCGTTCTCCTCTTGTGCCCAGTTGCCCATTCGGAGTCCGGTGATGCCTAATCCGGTGAAGATTGTGTCGTAAAGAAGTTCCTTGTTTTTGTGTGTTGTAAGCCAGTCGAGGTAATACACGATGCCTCCACCTATGCCTTCTATAGTTTGGTAGGAAAGTGATGGGTTGATGGTAATATTCGTTTGCGCATTCGTGTTTAGCGAAATGGACAACAGCGAAATTACACCCAAAAGCAGTTTGATTAGTGTATTCCTCATGGTTCTTTTTACGATTTTCTTAAAAACGCTACTAATTTACAAGAAACTAGAAACTTGGCAAAGAAAATAAATGAATTTCTTTTGAAGAGGGTGCATGACTTATTTCGCCTCCGCTATCATTTTTTCATACGCTTTTTTTAGGTTTTCCCACGAGTGTACCAAATAGAGAAGATCTTTTGTGTTCCCAAAATTGGACTTGATCTTGTTGCTTTTTGACAAATGGTACATTGCCTCTTCATAATTTTTGCAGAGAATGTTGTAGGAAGCAAGATTGTAGTGCAGGCTTGCTACCATCTCTTCTGTTAGTTTGTCGGATTCCGCATGGTTGCACTCTTCTAATTCCTTTTCCCAAACATCAACGCAGTACTGAGCCTTCTCTTTGAAAAGAAGAGTGTCGTAATCATTGTTTTTGATGACTTCCGCCGCTTTCTTGAATTCAACAACTGCATTGTTGATCTCAGTGTAATCAAAAGGACTGTCTTTCTTTGGCTTAGCTCCGTAAACGATAATTTTTGTCTCGGTCAGTTTGCAGTCGCCCAATTTGTATTGAATTTGAGTGTTGTAACGACTCAATTCCTTTTCGATGGTGAAAGATTGAATCTTTAATGTTGCACTCTTCTCTGCTTTGGAAGATGCAGACATCCATTGAGATTCTACAGTTTCATTCTTCCGAACATGGTCTTGCAAAATGATGAAGGCAGAGTCGGAAACAACTATGTCGAACATGATGTCTTTCTTTTGCTTTGCCTTGTATTTGGGAGCCTCGTCATCTCTCCTATTTCGGTTTTCGAATACCATAGGAGGATGTGTTACGGTTTCTAAATTGCTGACTTTAATAAGGATATCTGCACCCTCAGCCATTTGCACTTTCTTCATGCTCTTCAGGAAAATGTTCTTGGCTACAGGAGATTCGGCAGGATAGCTGATGTTGTTTTCATCCACCACTGCATATAGTTTGTACCCTAAAGGGATGGGTGCAGTTGGGTAGCAAGAAAACTTGAAAGATCCGATGTTGTTTTTGCTTAATGATTGAGCAAATGAATGGGAGGAAAATAGAAGGAGAAATCCTCCTAATGCTATGGTTGCAAGAGAGTGTTTAGTCATCTTTCCTTGTCGTTTAGAATAGTTAATCTGTTGCAAAGATAAAATTTTTTTGCGCTACTAGGACGCTGTGGAAAAAATCTGTTTGATGATTCAATTTTTTTGCTTAATTTAGCACACATAACTTCTGAAATAGAATAATTATTTTAAAAATTCAATAATATTATGGCTGTAGAATTTAAGTATGCTCCAATGTTCCAAGTCGGAAAAGACGAAACGGAGTATTATTTGTTGACCAAAGACCATGTGTCTGTTGGTGATTTTGAAGGTAAACCTATCCTTAAGATTGAAAAAGAGGGTTTGACAAAGATGGCAAACGCTGCGTTCCGTGATGTTTCTTTCATGTTGCGCCGTTCTCACAACTTGCAAGTTGCCAAGATTTTGAGCGACCCTGAAGCAAGTGATAATGATAAGTATGTTGCATTGACATTCCTTCGTAATGCAGAAGTGGCTGCAAAAGGTAAATTGCCATTGTGTCAAGATACAGGTACCGCAATCATCCACGGAGAGAAGGGTCAACAAGTATGGACGGGCTTCTGCGATGAAGAGGCTTTGTCTTTGGGTGTGTTTAAAACTTATACAGAGGAGAACCTTCGTTACTCTCAGAATGCTCCATTGAACATGTACGATGAGATCAATACAAAGTGTAACCTTCCTGCTCAAATCGATATTGAGGCAACAGAGGGTATGGAGTATCACTTCCTGATGGTAACAAAAGGTGGTGGTTCTGCTAATAAGACTTATTTGTACCAAGAAACAAAGGCTCGTATCCAAAACCCAGGAACCTTGGTTCCTTTCTTGGTTGAGAAGATGAAGTCATTGGGTACTGCTGCTTGTCCTCCTTACCATATTGCTTTCGTAATTGGTGGTACTTCTGCAGAGAAGAACTTGTTGACTGTTAAGTTGGCTTCTACACATTACTACGATAACTTGCCAACAACGGGTGACGAAACAGGTCGTGCATTCCGTGATGTTGAGTTGGAGAAGCAATTGTTGGAAGAGGCTCATAAGATTGGTTTGGGTGCTCAGTTCGGTGGTAAATATATGGCTCACGATGTTCGTGTGATCCGTTTGCCTCGTCACGGTGCAAGCTGTCCAATTGGTTTGGGTGTTAGTTGCTCTGCAGACCGTAATATCAAGGCAAAGATCAACAAGGATGGTATCTGGATTGAGAAGATGGATGACAAACCATACGAATTGATTCCAGAAGAACTTCGTCAGGCAGGTGAGGGTGATGCAGTTAAGATCAACTTGAACCAACCAATGTCTGAGGTTTTGAAGGAGTTGTCTAAATATCCAGTTTCAACCCGCTTGTCTTTGAACGGAACCATCATCGTAGGTCGTGATATCGCTCACGCTAAGTTGAAGGCTCGCTTGGATGTAGGTGAAGGTATGCCTCAATATATGAAGGATCATCCTGTATATTATGCAGGTCCTGCAAAGACTCCTGCTGGTATGGCTTGTGGTTCTATGGGACCTACAACTGCTGGTCGTATGGACCCTTATGTTGACGAGTTCCAAGACAATGGCGGTTCTATGATTATGTTGGCGAAGGGTAACCGATCTCAAGCAGTGACAGACGCTTGTCAAAAGCATGGCGGATTCTACTTGGGTTCTATCGGAGGTCCGGCTGCTATCTTGGCTCAAAACAACATTAAGAGCATTGAGTGTGTTGAATATCCAGAGTTGGGTATGGAGGCAATTTGGAAGATCGAGGTGGAGGATTTCCCTGCATTCATCTTGGTGGATGACAAGGGTAATGACTTCTTTAAGCAATTGAAGCCTTGGTGCCCTGGTTGCAAGACTTCTTTGGTTTAAGAGACAATAACCGATAAAAAAACCTCCCAATGTTGGGAGGTTTTTTTTTGTGTGTTAACCCATCATAATTCATTGAAACTTTGAGTTGATTTTTATGTTTTTCGTGCCTATCTTTGCACATTATTAAAAAATGGAAAATAATGGTTTCTGTAGATAAACTGACTATCCGATTTGGAAGTGTAACTTTGTTCAATGATGTCTCTTTCGTGGTGAATCCTCGTGATCGCATTGCATTGGTTGGAAAGAATGGTGCAGGAAAGAGTACTATGCTGAAAGTGTTTGCTGGCATTCAACCTGCCACTTTGGGAAATGTGGCCATCCCTAAAGATATAACGATTGGTTACCTCCCTCAGCATATGATCCACGATGATGGAGTGACGGTGAAAGAAGAGGCCGAAAAGGCATTCTCCCACATCTTCGAATTGCAACAGGAGATTGAACGTATATCTACAGAACTTTCTACCCGTGAAGATTACGACTCCCCAGAGTATGGCAAACTGATTGAACAGCTTACGCATGCTAATGAGCGCTTGGATCTAATGGGCGTGAACGATTTTCAGGGTGAGGTGGAAAAAACCTTGCTTGGATTAGGATTCCTTCGTTCCGATTTCGATAGACAAACCAGCGAGTTTAGTGGAGGTTGGCGAATGCGTGTGGAGTTGGCAAAGATCTTGTTGAAGCGTCCTGATGTTTTACTTTTGGATGAGCCAACCAACCATCTGGATATTGAGTCTATTCAATGGTTGGAAGATTTCTTGAAGACTTGCGGTAGCGCAGTGATCTTGGTCTCTCACGACCGTGCATTCATCGATAATGTTACAACGAGAACCATAGAGATCTCATGTGGTAAGATCTACGATTATAAAGTTTCTTATTCCAAGTATGTCGAATTGCGCAAAGAGCGCCGTGAACAACAGTTGCGTGCTTACGAAAACCAACAGAAGCAGATACAAGACACGGAAGACTTCATAGAGCGTTTCCGCTATAAGGCAACGAAATCAAATCAGGTGCAATCCCGCATTAAGCAGTTGGAGAAGATGGATATCATAGAGGTGGATGAGGAAGACAACTCTTCGCTCCACTTGAAGTTTCCTCCTGCACCTCATTCGGGTTCCATTACGGTTGAGGCACAGCAGCTAACCAAACAATATGGCGATAAGGTGATCTTGGATAATATCGACATTACCATTAAACGAGGTGACAAGGTGGCTTTCGTTGGAAAAAATGGTGAAGGTAAAACCACGCTTGTGAAGTGTATTATGGATCAGGTGGATTACTTTGGTTCCCTTAAATTGGGCCACTTGGTTAAGATTGGATATTTTGCACAAAACCAAGCTTCTTTGTTGGATGAGGAGTGCACCGTCTTTGATACAATCGATAGGGTGGCTACGGGTGATATCCGTACTAAAATCCGTGATATCTTGGGCGCATTCATGTTTGGAGGCGAGTCTTCTGATAAAAAGGTGAAGGTGCTTTCTGGTGGAGAACGTACCCGTTTGGCGATGATCCGATTGTTGTTGGGACCAGTGAACTTCCTTGTGCTCGATGAACCGACCAACCACTTGGATATGCGTTCGAAGGATGTGTTGAAAGAAGCCATTAAGGCGTTCAATGGAACGGTAGTGGTGGTTTCCCACGACCGTGAGTTCTTGGATGGATTGGTCGATAAGGTGTATGAGTTTGCTAATCACAAGGTGAAAGAACACTTGGGGGGTATCTACGACTTCTTACAAACGAAGAAGATGGCTTCTTTGCAGGAGTTAGAGAGAAAGGATGCTTCTCCTGCAAAAGAGGAGTCTCCAGCAAAGGTGTCGGAAAACAAGTTGTCGTACGAGGCAAAGAAGGAGCAGCAGAAGAAAGTGCGCAAGGCTGAAAAAGCTGTACAGGACGCTGAATCGGACATCAACAAATTGGAGACACAGATCGCTGAGATCGAAGGTGAGTTGTCTAAACCTGAGAATGCGACCAATACTTCACTGTTCGATGAGTATGCGAAGAGAAAACATGAGTTGGAACAGAAAATGTATGAGTGGGAAATCTTGTCAGAAGAGTTGGAGACTCTGAAATCGACGATGGAGTAGTTAGTCCCGTACAGGACGAATTGGAATCGAATACTGCGTAATTTTCCGAAAAATGTGCCATCTGTAGAAGTTCCCTGAAATTTTTGCGTATATTTACACAATAAAAAACTGAACGAAAAACCGTAAATCTGAATTCTATGATGAAAAGAAATTTAATCGTATGTCTAGGCCTGCTTCTTTCGCTTTGTCAGGCGTTTGCGCAGACAAGGTATGAGGCAGAGGATGCTACGCTTACTTCGTGCGTTACTGCTACGAGTTCGGCCGCATCCGGAGGTAAGTATGTGAAGATGCAGGAGGGATCCATGTCATTTAGTGTGACTGTGGCATCTGAAGGATTGTACCTCATGACCATTTATTATTCGCAAACTTATGGCGACCACAAGACCCAGAATCTTTCTGTCAATGGTTCGCCTGCTGGTTCGATAGACTTTGTCGAAACATCGTCGCCTACCGATTTCCAAGCTGCTAAAGTAGCTTTGAATCTTGTGAATGGTGTTAACACGATCGCTATTACAAGATCCTGGGGATGGGTGGATATTGATTATTTCACCATCGGATCGGCATCGATGGATGGCTTCAAGTTGGGCGATATCGTCACTCCTTCGTCAACAGACGGTGCGAAGAAATTGTATGCTTTCTTGAAAGAGAATTTTGGCAAAAAGACTATCTCTGGTGCGATGTTGGGCAACATGGATAACACAAGTGGTACCAATGTGAAGGCTCACGAAGATATCTCCGTGTTCTATCAGTTGACAGGCAAGTACCCTGTATTGGTCGGTATCGACTTTATGAATTCGACCGGACAGTCGGCATACGCTGGTAATTCCTATTGTACTGCTTACACTGAAAAGTCACTATCCTTGATGGAGGAAGTGTGGGCGTTGGGTGGTATTCCTAAGTTCACATGGCACTGGCGTGATCCAAGTTTGTCAACGAATGAGTTTTATTATTATGAGGAAAAAGATCATCCTGACGGAACTACTTTCAATTTTACGGATGCTATGAACGCGGATGGCTCATGGAATAAGTCGTCTGATATTTACAAGAAGATGATCAAGGATATCGATGTGATTGCTTCCTATTTCTTGGATCTTCAGTCGAAGGGCGTGGCAGGTATCTTCCGTCCGCTTCATGAGGCCAGTGGAGGCTGGTTCTGGTGGGGCAAACAAGGCGGTGAGAACTGTGCGAAACTGTATCGCCTGATCTATGACGAGATGGTGAATGTGAAGGGTGTGAGAAACCTTCTTTGGGTGTGGAACCCTGCCACTCCGTCTGATGCGGCGTGGAATCCGGGTGAGCAGTATTATGATATAGTCTCTTCCGATATATATACGTATGATCAATTTGGTCCCGTATATCATGTGTACGATAACCAGGTGGCTAACTTCATGAAGTTGATGGACCTTACGGATTCTAAGAAGATCATCGCATTGACAGAGTGCGGTTCTATCCCTGATGTGGATGCCTGCTATTCGGAGACGGCTACTGTGCCTTGGTCTTGGTGGATGCCTTGGTATGAGTCATGGGATGCCGGTTGGGTCTCAAAGGGTACCGAGAAAGAGGTATGGAATAAGGCGATGAAGAGCGAATATATCATCACTTTGGATGAGATGGAAGGCTGGGGAACATATACAGGACCCGATACTCCTGTTGTAGATCCAGAGCCAGACGAGGAGTGTGCTGCATCTATGGCGAAGGGAATCTATGAGGTGGAATGCTCGACAGACCATAAGACGGCTGACGCTTCCGTGGCAAATAAATCGGGCAAGGGTGTTCTGATGTTGAAAGAAAATGACGACTACGTCAATCTTACTGTTTCTTTGGAAAAGGCTGGCGCTTATAAGGTATATGTGGGATACAACTCCATTTACGGCTACAAGGTAATCAGTTGTGCGGTGAACAGCATCGGTAGCCAAGTGAATTTGGGTACATCCTCAGCGGATCCAGAAGTGGATGCTACAAAGGAGTCATTGGCAGGAAGTTTCAACTTCAAAGCTGGTGACAACGAGGTGAAGCTCACACCGATTTGGACGTATGCGATTGTCGATTATATCCGTATCGAAGCAGACGGTGAAGCACCTACATACGAGTTTAAGGTTTCGGATGTGGATGGCTTCAAAGTGGATGGCGCCAAGTTGTTGGATAGATGCGACAACGAGTTTGTGATGCGTGGTGTCAACTTGGCCTACACATGGTACGAGTCGTCTGCCTACGCTCAGTTGGAGGCGATTGCTAACGCTGGAGCCAATACGGTTCGTGTGGTTTTGACCAACGGACAGGCTTACGGTAAGGCAGCTGATGATGCATCAAAGGTGAGAGCCTTTGTGGATAAATGTAAGGAGTATGGTATGTTGGCCATTATCGAGGTGCATGATGTTACAGGAAGCGATAAGATATCAGACTTGGAGACAGCGGCAAACTATTTTGTGAACATTGCGGAATCCTTGAAGGGTACTGAGTCGTATGTTATGATTAATATTGCGAACGAGTGGCACAATTCATCCGCTGCATCTAACTGGTGTGAGGGTTATAAGACGGTTATCCCGATGATTCGTAATGCTGGTCTTCGCCACTGTATCATGGTTGATGCTGGTGGTTACGGACAAAGTGCGGCTACCATCCATTCATACGGTTTGCAAGTGTTGGATGCAGATCCTGAGAACAATGTTCTTTTCTCTATCCACATGTATGGAGGCGCAGGAAACACAAATAAGGTGAAGGCTAATATCGACGGTGTCATCAATCAAGATTTGGCACTTTGTATCGGTGAATTCGGTTGGTATCATAGCGATGGTGACGTTGATGAGGATTTGATTCTCTCTTACTGCGACGAGAAAAATGTAGGATGGTTGGCATGGTCTTGGTATGGCAACGGAAGTCCTGTTGAGTATCTTGACTTGGTGAAAGATGCTACGGCTACTCCAGTCTTGGCCTCTTACACGGATTTGACCATCAACAACTGGAATAATACCGAGACATGGAAGGCCTCTTGCGAGTGGGGTAAGAAGATTACTGATGCTTGGAAGTCGATCGGCTATGCAAGATTGGACGAGTGCGTTGTTACGCAAGTGAACGATGCATTGTTTGAGACTAAGAGCCTCTATTACGATAGTGTGAACGCAGAATTGTATGTTCAGTCAGCTCTCCCTGCAATGGTGACTGTTGTGGATGCGTCGGGCAAGACCCTTTATCAGAATGTGGTGGTCGGAACGATGACAATCTCGGCTAAACAATGGTCTGCCGGCGTGTATGTTGCCATGATCGGTGATGAGTCAGTGAAAATTGTAAAGTAGAAAATATATGTTTAATCAGCGCGGCACCATAGGTCAATATGGTGCCGTTTGTTTCTTGTGAAATGAATAACCAGTTAGTACGTATTACAAATGGAGGAGTTGAGGCTCGAATCCTATTGGATGTGGGAGGCCGAATCGTATCCTACAACCGTATCGGTTGTCCCAATATGTTGGAAAGTGATCCATCCATGTGGGTGGAGGAAGATCGATTGATCCCTTCCCCTGAGATGTTGGATTTTCGTGGCTATAACGGCCATGAAGTATGGATAGGTCCACAGAGTCAGTGGTGGAAACAACAGACCTTGAACAAGGAGAAGATTGATTCGGATCTTTTCTGGCCGCCAGATCCCTATATCAGTTTCGGATCATACCAGATAGAGGAACAGACAGACAGTTCCCTCACAATAGTGGGTGGGGCATCGCCTATCAGTGGACTGCAGATGCGCAAGAAGATGAGTCTTGACGAATCGGGGTGTCTGTTGTTTGAGGTGGAAGCGAAGAATGTTCGGGAAACGCCTGTTTCGTGGGATTTGTGGCTGATTACGAGAGTGAACGGACACAATGAGAATTATGTTCCGGTTTCTTCCGAAAAAGATGTTTGGTTGGGCGAGCCGTCTCATCCATGGCAAGGAAACCCTACTTATAAGGTGGAGAATGGATACGCATCGTTCACCCCTTTGGTGAATGACCACACGCACGAGGAGTGTACGGGTAAATTGTATATCAAGACGGACAAGCCTGTTATCTATGCGAAATGTGGAGAGGAATGGCTGAAGCTGGAGTTTGAACATCACGATCCTTCCCTTTTGCATCCTGAACAAACAGAGATTGAACTCTACAACTTCGTGCATGCGGAGAGAGAAAAATCGTTGTTGGAACTGGAGTACCATGCACCCTATAAGACTTTGCAACCAGGGGAAAGCATGTCGACTTGGTCTAAATGGCGTATGACGAAGGAGAGACCTTTCTAAAACCAACTGAATAGTGGCAGTTAACACCAAGCGTCTTTCAGGCGTTGCCTGCATAGGCTGGTGTCATTCATATAAAATGGCATCAAATTGTGGCATTCTTACGGTTGTTATTCATGAATTGTTTTTGTATTTTTGCAGTTCGTCAAAAAATATGATTTGTGAAAAAAGAAGAAGATAAAAAGAAGGATGAAATCCTTGCAGAAACCGCATGGATAGATGTTTACGGAGCGAGGGTCCATAACCTGAAAAATGTGGATGTCTCCATTCCCCGTTATAAGTTGGCTGTCATCACTGGTTTGAGTGGTAGCGGTAAGTCTTCGTTGGCATTCGACACCATTTATGCGGAGGGTCAGCGACGCTATATCGAGACCTTCTCGGCATATGCAAGGAACTTCCTTGGTAACTTGGAACGTCCCGATGTGGATAAGATCACAGGTCTTAGCCCGGTTATCTCTATTGAACAAAAAACAACCAATAAGAACCCACGATCAACGGTGGGTACTACTACCGAAATCTACGACTTCCTTCGTCTTCTTTATGCCAGAGCTGGTGAGGCATTCTCTTATGTGACGGGCGAGAAGATGATTAAGTATACCGAAGCTCAAATCCTTGAACTTATCGAGAAAGAGTATGTGGGTGAACCTGTCTTTATCCTAGCGCCTGTGGTAAACTCCCGTAAGGGTCACTACAAGGAACTCTTCGAACAGATTCGCAGAAAAGGTTTCTTGAATGTACGTGTGGATGGTACGCTGATGGAGATCGTTCACGGAATGAAGGTGGACCGTTATAAGAACCATACCATCGAGGTGGTGGTAGATAAACTGGTGGTCTCTGAAAGTAACCAGCAGCGTGTGAAGGATTCGATTCGTTCGGCAATGAAACAGGGTAATGGTACTATTGCCCTGTTGAAGAAAAAAGATGGACATCTGCGCCATTTCAGCCGTCGCCTGATGTGTCCTACTTCGGGCATCTCCTATTCGGAACCTGCACCTCACAACTTCTCATTCAACTCCCCTCATGGAAGTTGCCCTAAGTGTAAAGGCTTGGGCGTGGTGAATGAAATCGATATTGATAAAATCATACCAGATAAATCTGTTAGTATCTACAATGGTGGTATCGTGCCATTGGGTAAATATAAGAAGGGCCTTTTCTTTTGGCAGTTGGAAGCTATTGCAGAACGTTATGGCTTCTCGTTGAAAGATCCCATCAAGAATATTCCGGAAGAGGCACTGGATGTGGTGCTGAATGGTACGGATGAACGTGTCTGCGTGAAGAATGAGTCGTTGGGCTCGTCCAACATGACGTGCCTTTTCGAAGGTGTGATCCACTACATTGAATTGCAGCAAGAGGGTGATGCCTCTGCCACTGCACAGAAGTGGGCGGGACAGTTCAGTAAGCAGGTTACTTGTCCGCTTTGCCACGGAGACCGTTTGAACGAAGAATCCCTTCATTATAGAATAGCAGGCAAAAACATTGCCGACCTTTCCCGCATGGATATTGCCGACCTCTACGATTGGGTGTGCAATGTGCCAAAAGAGATGGATCAGAAGCAGTTTTCCATTGCCGAGTTGATCTTGAAAGAGATTAAAACACGTTTGCAGTTTATGTTGGATGTGGGATTGGATTACCTCTCCCTCAACCGAGCGTCCGTTTCCCTGTCGGGTGGAGAGAATCAACGTATCCGCTTGGCGACTCAGATTGGTTCTCAGCTGGTAAATGTGCTCTATATATTGGATGAGCCGAGCATCGGTTTGCACCAGCGTGATAATGTGCGCTTGATCAACTCTCTGAAGCAGTTGCGCGATATCGGCAACTCCGTGATTGTGGTGGAGCATGATAAGGATATGATGCTCGAGTCGGATTACATCGTGGATATCGGACCGTTTGCAGGACGCAAGGGTGGCGAGGTGGTCTTCTCTGGGACACCGCAAGAGATGTTGAAGAAGGATACGATGACTGCCGATTACTTGAACGGAAAGCGTGGCATTGCAGTGCCTCCTGTGAAGCGGGAGGGCAATGGTAAGTCTATTGTCATAAAAGGAGCCAGAGGTAATAACTTGAAGAGTGTGGATGTGGAGTTCCCGTTGAACAAGCTGATCTGCGTGACAGGAGTGTCGGGTAGTGGTAAGTCTACATTGATCAACGAGACTTTGCAGCCGATCCTTAGCCAACACTTCTATCGTTCATTGCAAGATCCGTTGGAGTATGACTCCGTTTCGGGTGTTGAGCATATCGACAAGGTGATCAATGTGGATCAATCGCCAATTGGTCGCACACCACGTTCTAATCCATCTACCTATACAGGTTTGTTTGGCGATATCCGCGAGTTGTTTGTCACTCTGCCAGAAGCGAAGATGAGAGGTTACAGACCAGGTCGTTTTTCGTTTAATGTGAAGGGTGGCCGATGCGAGACTTGTGGAGGTAACGGATATAAGACCATAGAGATGAATTTCCTTCCGGATGTGTTGGTGCCTTGTGAGGTTTGTCAAGGCAAACGCTACAACAAGGAGACTTTGGAGGTTCGCTACAAAGGGAAGTCTATCGCCGATGTATTGGATATGACCATCAACATGGCTGTGGAGTTTTTCGAGAACATTCCGACCATCTACCATAAGGTGAAGACTTTGCAGGAGATCGGTTTGGGTTATATAAAGTTGGGCCAGCCGTCCACAACTTTGTCGGGAGGAGAGAGTCAGCGCATCAAGTTGGCTACTGAATTGATGAAGAAGGAGACGGGTAACACACTTTACATTTTGGATGAGCCAACCACGGGACTTCATTTCGAGGATATCCGCGTATTGTTGGAGGTCTTGAACCGATTGGTGGATCGGGGCAATACGGTGATTGTGATTGAACACAATATGGATGTGATCAAGGTGGCAGACCATTTGATTGATATCGGGCCAGAGGGAGGTCGCGGTGGAGGACAGGTTGTGGCGACCGGAACGCCAGAAGAGGTGGCTAAGTGTCCGGTCAGTCATACGGGTAAATTCTTGAAGTTAGAGTTGCCTAATGCGTAGGTGAATATTTGATGCATAAAAATACATTAAAGTACGGTTCGTAAAGAATCGTCCTTTTCCTTTCCCCGCTCGCCGGCGGGCTTGGTATGCTCTGAATCTCAGTCCATATCCCTCCCAATTTGTGCTGTGCTCTATAACCTAACCATTGCAAAAATAATCGTTTTGATAAAAATATGCAATTTTTATGCGGGAATTTTTAATAAAAATTCCGTAGGGGCGTATTGCATACGCCCCGGTAAATGGTGAAACGTCTTTTTGAACGTGATATTGCGTACAACCCCGGTAAATTGCGGTGTGACGTTTTTGTGCATCGCGTTGCATACCATGTGTGCGATAATGATGCGGTACGTGCCCGTGGGGGCGTATTGCATACGCCCCTGTAAATGGCGAAACGTCGTTTTTGAACGTGATGTTGCATACGCCCCGACAAATGGCGAAATGATGTTTTGGTACGTGCGTATTGCATACGCCCCGACACATGGTGAAATGATGTTTTGAAACGTGCATATTGCATTGGAATGTATTGCATTTGGGCAAAATCGATTGGACGGAT
>JAZRXL010000053.1:0-15839 GCA_045600225.1 Paludibacteraceae bacterium | reverse complement strand
TAACCCTAAAATAGAAAAAAAATAGCCTTTTCTTGAATTGTCAACTTGTTGTGTTTCAAATGATTGAAAATCGCTGTTCCCCATTAATCATGGGTAGGGGGAGTTGTGCGCTTTATTATAGGGGTAAATGAAAGAGCCGTGTATGTTATACTTAAAAATGCGGAATGTTTGGTATCTTTTTGTCTATTAATCATTTCTATGCCTTTAAAAGTTACCAATCTTTCCGCTATATTCTCCTTATTTTATTGAGTGTCAATATATTATTTAATTTTTTGCGGAACTTTTGGTAACTTTTTGCAACAGTTCAGGTTCTTTCCATTCCATGAGAAAGTTACCATTTCTTCCGCAATAATTCTATTTAATATATTGTATTTCAGTATGTTATACTTGAAAATGCGGAATGTTTGGTATCTTTCTGTACATTAATCATTTTTATGTTTGTAAAAGTTACCAATCTTTCCACAGTTCCTTTTTTTTATTTTATTGATTATCAATATGTTATTTAATTTTTTGCGGAACTTTTGGTAACTTTTATATCTCTTCAGTTTTCTTTCATTCTATCAAAAGTTACTATCTCTTCCGCAATGATTCGATTAATATCTTGATTTTCAATTTATTATATTTTAAAATGTGGAATGTTTAATATCTTTTTCATGTATTTATCCTTATACAGAACAGTTAAAAGTTACTAAACTTTCCGCTATATTCTCCTTATTTTATTAATTATCAATACGTTATTTGATTTCTTTGCGGAACTTTTGGTAACTTTTTGATCCCTTTGTTTGCTAATTAGTTATCATTTCTTCCGCAAATTTTTAGTTAAATTATTGTTTATCAAGTAATTATTTTCTAACTTTGAAAGGATTATTAGTTTCTTTCCATACATGATCGTTATTTTTAAATTTACAGCCTTATATTTTAAATCTTTGTTTTTTATTATTTTATAAATATTTTACACCATGCTACAATCTCTTTGTATTTCAGTGTTTTGATGAAATTTTGCGGAATACTTAATCACTTTTTGCGGATAGTATGAAAAAAAAATGCGGATGAAATGATAGGATATATCGGAAACTTTGTTATATTTGCACCGTAATATCATTTAATATGGAAAATAATATAGACAAAGTTGCAGAGGGTGAGGATTTACAAAGGATTTTAAGTATTGCATATCAAATTCTTGAAAATTTTGCTGATTCAACTGATCCTCTTTGCAAAAAAACGAATGTCAATCTGATTATTGACAATTGTGTTCCCTATTCTTTTCGTGAGGATGGAGGGATTAATTTGTATGCGAAGAAGTCTGTTTTTGAAATGTTCGAAAGTGAGTCTTCCGAATACCATTTCTTTGCGCCATTATATCAGGAGTTGAAGAAATATCAGATTTATTTTACAACCTATGATACTTTGTCGGAGCCGTTGAATGAATTTCAAAAGAAGATTTTTTACAATATACGAAAACCAATGTCTCGCCACTACTCCAACTACCTTAAGTCAAAGGCAGGAGAGGAGTTGTTCAATCAGATGCAAGACAAAGAGTTGAACTCCGTTACTGATATTACTTTTTTCCAAAGTAACCGCTTAACTCAGGCGAGAATGAAGTTTACACTCATTCAGAAGAAGTTTATGAGTTATGTGATTGCTAATTTCCAAAGTAAAAATAATCCACAGATTTTTGGTGGTGCAAGTATGGATGTTCCTACCGCTGAACTGGTAAGTGTAGGTTGTGCAGGTAATAACAACTCCTTAAGACGAAGTTTGTCTGATCTTCAAAAGAAATTTTGTGTCGATTTTGTAGATGAGGAGGGAAATTGGCAATCCATAGCCTTGATCACCAAATTGGAGATGGCCAAGTATGGAAAATCTGTTTATGTTGAATTAAGTCCTACTATGGTCAGTTTAGCCAATCGTATTACTGCATTGGGTAATTATACGACAATGAATTTAAGTACCACAATGCGCACTAATAAATATACAACTTTGCGTTTGTACGAATTGTGCTCTCAATATAAGAATAGTCAGAAATTAATGGTTAACATTACGGATAAACATCTTCGTGAGATCTTAAATTGTGAAGATAAGTTTTCTGATAGCTTTGATTTCGAGCGTTATGTTATAAAACCGGCACAAGAGGAGTTGGAGCGCATGGCTAAGGAGGGCGAAAGTGAATTGTATTTTACGTACGCTATTGGAAATAAGGTGTCTGTTAAAGGTCAGAAAAGGCGTGCTCCTACCAACTGGGTGTTTTTCATTAAAATGGTAGGAAAGTCGTTCCCTCAGATTCTTCTTAAACTCAATAAGGAGGACAAAGAGAAGTTGTGTGATGATTTCTATACAGAGGTGATCACTTCATTCTTCCCAGAGACTTATATTCAGGATGATTTTATTCGTAAATTTAAATTATTGGATTTTGAAACAAGAGTATCCTATGTGGAAGAATTGAATGCTGTTCTACCAAATAAGAAAGAGAAAGAATCGAAGGAGTACTTAGCATCGTCAATTAAGATGTTGTTGAAAACGAAATCATCCAAACCTCTATCTTTTGACTTCTAAATTAGATGATACTGATTATATAGTTATTTAACATCATCCAAAGTAGGTATCGGGTAAATTTTCCCAATGTCATAAAGATTGTAACCAATCGTATATCTGAATGAAGGTATCCAAGTGCAATGTTTATGACATCCCCTACTATTGGAAGGAAAGAAAAGAAAGCCATATAACTGCCTTTTTTTCGTACACATTTTTGTACTCGTTCTAATTTTGATTGGGAAACTCCAAGGTATTTTTCCATCCATTCTGTTTTCCCCTTGCTCCCGATCCAGTAACAAGTTAATCCTCCTAACGTATTTCCGATTGTACCTAATATTAAGCACATCCAGGGTGAAGAGCCTGAAACCAGTAGACCAGTTAGAATTAGCTCTGAACTAAAGGGAAGAACTGTTGCTGAAAGAAAAGATGCCAGAAAGAAACCCCAATAACCGTATTCTATAAGTGAATCGATCATACTCTCCAACTATAATTAGGGAATATAAGGAAGAGTATAGAACTTACAATAAATATGGTCCAAACAATTTTAGTGGCTAAATTATATTCGGCTGACAAAGCTTGACCAATAAGGAATGATGCGAAAAAGAACCAAACGGGCAACAAAAGACCTACATCAATAGGAGATATGATGATTAGCAATCCTACAAGAATAAAGTTGGTCAATAAGAATAGAGACTCCTCTCTGTTCTTAATGTTTTGACTTGTTTGGAATAGAATCATTTTTACAATGGAGTAAAGGGTAATACCCACAGTAGTACAAATATAGATGAAAGAGGAGAGACTCATTTTATCCCACATTGAGATCGATTCAGATTGATGCCAAGATAGGAAGTAGTTGGTCCAATCATCTGTGTTATTTGTTAAAACAAAGTATAATGTACTATAAAGGAAAGGTATGGAGATACCCATTAAAAAGGCTAAGACTGTTCGTAGAGAGATAACTTTTATCTTATAAAAGAATACGAAGATGGATAAGATAAAGACAAGAAAAGAAAGGGATATCTGGGTAGCTATACCAATCAGTAACCCTATGTTAAAGACACTGAGGGATGGATTCTTCGACGACTCATAGAGGTGAAAACAAGCCACAATCAACAGTGCTGAAATCAGAATTAATACGAAAGATAGGGAAAAAGCATGGGGCCTTAACATTATCGACGTAATAATTAAAAAGAAGAACGAAGGTAGTATAGTCCTTATGGAAATAAAGGAGAATACCTCGTTTATAAGAATCATGGCACCACCTATCGATAGTAAAAATAGAATAGAGGTAACGATAGCTGGTAATGATGTAAGATCAAATAGGCTTATCAAAAATAGAGCCAATGGAGAATTGCCTATAAGTAGGTTCTCCATTGGCATATATTCCGGATTAGACTCGAACAGACCGCTCCATATTAAAACGACTAAAGCAATTGATGCGATGATGTTTGTTGCTTTAGGAAGAATTAAATCTGTATAGTCGCGGTAGTCCATCTATTCTAAAATTTATTTTAAATCTTTACCGATATCACTTCTAAAGTATTTCTTGTCGAAGTTGATCTTCAAAACATTTTGGAATGATTGAGCAAGAGCCTCTTCTTTGTCTTTTCCATAAGAGCTTACTGAAAGAACGCGACCTCCGCTTGTAACAAGTTTGCCATCTTTCATCTGAGTACCTGCATGGAAAACAATGCTATCCTTTACGTTTTCCAATCCGGTGATCTCTTTACCCTTTTCGTAAGCTTCAGGATAACCCCCAGATACCATCATTACGGTAACGGCTGCTCTCTCGTCTTCTATTAGGGTTTTCTGATTTAACGTGTTGGTAGCAACGCCTTCAAAAAGATCAACGAGATCAGATTTGATACGTAGCATTACAGCTTCAGTTTCTGGGTCTCCCATACGAACATTGTATTCAATAACCATTGGTTCGTTCTTCACATTGATAAGACCTAAGAAGATGAAACCTTTATAGCAGATATTTTCTTTTTTCAAACCATTGATAGTAGGAACTACGATGCGCTCCTCTACCTTCTGCATAAAGATCTTATCTGCAAAAGGAACTGGAGAAACGGCTCCCATACCACCTGTGTTTAAACCTGTATCTCCCTCTCCGATTCTCTTGTAGTCTTTAGCAACTGGAAGGATCTTATAATTATCACCATCTGTAAGAACGAAAACAGAACACTCGATACCAGAAAGGAATTCTTCAATCACAACTGTTGCACTTGCGTTACCGAATTTGCCATCTAGCATGTTCTTAAGTTCTTGTTTTGCTTCAGCAAGATCATTGATGATAAGAACACCTTTACCTGCAGCCAATCCATCTGCCTTTAATACGTAAGGGGCTTCAAGCTCTTCCAAGAATTTACAACCATCGGCAAGTGTTGCAGATGTAAAACTCTTGTAACGAGCAGTTGGTATGTTATTTCTCATCATGAATGCTTTTGCAAAATCCTTGCTACCTTCAAGTTGAGCACCTTCTTTAGATGGTCCAATAACAGGTACTGATTTAAGCTCAGGGTCAGAAACGAAGAAATCGTAAACACCTTGTACCAATGGGTCTTCTGGACCAACTACCACCATATTGATGTTTTTTTCTAATACAAGTTGCTTGATAGCAGGGAAATCTGTTGCAGAGATTGCGACATTCTCACCTACTGTTTGAGTTCCGCCATTACCTGGAGCGATGTATAACTTATCAACTTTGTTGCTTTGAGACATCTTCCATGCTAATGCATGTTCACGACCTCCAGAACCTAATAATAGTATATTCATATTCTATAATTTATCTTTTATAATTTCTTCTGTTAAAACCTCAAATTTGTATCCCTCTTCTTTCAAGAATTCAATAGCTTTAGGTAATGCATAATGCATGTTCTTTCTGGCTTTTATTGAATCGTGAAAAACAATGATGGAGCCGTTACGAGTATATTTTTTTACAATACCTAAAACCTCTTCTCCTGATAATTTGTTATTGTAATCGCGTGTAACAACATCCCAAAAGACAATGTTGTAATGTTTGCGAAGAAAGATAAACTGTCCGTAACGAAATGTTCCATGAGGAGGACGGAACAGTTTACTTTTTATGTACTCGTCCGCTTTGTTTACGTTATCAATATACTTCTTGCAGAGATTGGTTAATCCTGCTAAATGGTTATATGTATGATTTCCCACCTGGTGACCTTCATCTATAACCATTTGGAAGATATCTGGATGTTTTTTCACATTCTCGCCAACACAAAAAAAGGTTGCTTTTATGTTATGCTTTTTGAGAAGATCCAAAACGAACGGAGTTTCTTCGGGAATAGGACCGTCATCAAAAGTCAGATATACGGTCTTCTCTTCTTGAGGAAGTCTCCACACCGTTTTCGGAAATAGTTTCCGAAAAACGGTTGGTACTTGTTCTATTAGCATGATTATCTATTTCTTTGACTATAGATCTCCCAATACTTCTTGTATAGTTCATAGTCTTCTTTCATCTCTTCTTCTGTGGCTCCCATTGTTTGTTGCAATTGGAGTATCTCTGCAAAGATAGAGAAGTTCTCTCTGAATTCATCCATTACCATTGCTCTCTGATGTAAATTCAGATTAGTGATCCAACTTAAGTATTGTTTTGATGTATTCATCATTGTCTCGATAATAGGCTCTGCTTTCTTACCTTCACCCAAATCTACATATTGGCGAGCCATCATTAAACTTGCCGATGTATATGGAATCTGAGGTACTGGCATAACCTTTTGACAATAATCCAAAGCTTCGACAGCTTTTGCTTTATTTGCTTCTTTTAAAGCTGCAATTTTGTTATTGTCAATGCTTCTTTCGTGAATTTCCAGTTTGTTGATCAATTCACTTCTTGAAAGCTTATCCGAGCAACCTGCAATTTGAGCAGCGATCGAAGGTGCGTTTGCAATCAACATTGAATCAGAATAGTTGTTTCTGTCATCCAAACGATCATTGTCGAAGAACGCACGGCTCATAGTTCTATAGTATCTCATGTATTCTGGATTCGAAGGACTTGTAGGATTTTGAGTAAGAGCCCATCTTAGGATCTCACTGTATTTCCCTTCCATCTCTGCTTTACGAGACTCAGACATAATGGCGTCTACCAAACGAACAAACATGAATCGTAAAGTTGATGTCATTCGCAAGTTATTCTCATCCATGTAGATATTAGGATTCTCTGCTATACCACCCCACTTGAACTTGTGCATCATGTTATCAAATGTGCGGTCAATATTGACAGATTCATTCTTTGCAAAGACTCCTCCTGTCTTAGGAAGGATTCTGTATGCCATACCTTCCAATGACAAGTGCTTCTGCAATCCTAAATAGCTATCGCTTCCAACTGTTACTGCATAGTAAATAGGACGCTTCCATTTATTGTTTTGCAAAAGGTCCATGATTACCATTTCGTGCTTGCCAAGATAGCTCTTAGAAGTATTCATATAAACTCTGTCGACGATATAAGCGCTATCCTTTGCATTGACACATCCAGATGCAAGCACTTCGTCCTTATCTACTTCTACATAGAAACGCTTAGAAGGGATGAAGTTTACATTGTCATCTTTGTAAGGATTGTATTGGCTATATTTTGCCGGATCCTTTGCAATCTCCAATGCCAATTCTGCATTAATTTCAGGTACGAGATTAGTCAAATAGACTACATCCATTTTACCATTCATATAGTCTTGTGGCATCAATGACAATGGCAATGGATCAGACTCATAAGCTTGTCTCTTCATTTGGTCTACATACCAACCCATCTGTAGATAGCTTAGGTTAGCTACGCGAGCATCGGTACCTGCACCTTCTACCTCTTGGTTGTACCACAATGGGAATGTATCGTTATCTCCGTTTGTGAAGATGATAGCATTCGGTTCAAGTGATAGTAGGTAGTTTTGACCGAAGTCACGGCAAGTGAATCTTCCCGAACGATCGTGATCATCCCAGTTTTGCTCTGCCATAAGTACAGGAACTCCCAACGAAACCAAGAATGCAGCGGTTGCAGCAAATTTCTTGTCGATGAAGCCCTTCAGTACATCGTATATGAACAATACTCCTAATCCAATCCAGATAGAGAACGCATAGAAAGATCCAGCATACGCGTAGTCTCGTTCACGAGGTTGGTATGGAGTTTGGTTTAGGTACAATACGATTGCTAAACCTGTCATAAAGAACAAGATGAATGTAATCCAGAAGCTTTGTGCTCCTTCGTTCTCGATAGACTTGCCTTTTGAGAATTGGTATAAGATACCAAGGATACCTAATAATAAAGGAAGGAAGAAGTAAACATTTCTACCCTTGTTATTTTTCAAATCATCAGGTAGGCTACTTTGGTCTCCTAATATAACACTATCAATGAAATTGATACCACTAATCCAGTTTCCGTGAAGAATGCCTCCATGACCTTGGATGTCATTTTGTCTTCCAACGAAATTCCACATAAAGTAGCGCCAATACATGAAGTTTACTTGGTATGTAAAGAAGAATTTAAGGTTTTCTCCAAATGTTGGAACAACCTTTGTCTTCTCTTCGCCCATCGATTCGTAACGAACTTTTTTACCTTTGTTACCACCCCATAGTTTGTATACTTCAATATGTGCTGGTTGTTTACTGTACATACGAGGGAAGAACATATTTACATCGTAGTTGTATTTCTTCTTACGATCGTATGCTTCGTAACTATCAGGTTCGTTCTCCTTTGTCTTTATCTTTTTAGCGTAGATATTCTCGCCTTCAGTGATATCAAGTTCCCATCCTCTTGCGGTCTTTTTGCGCTTTAACTCTGATGCGTAGCTTTCACCGAAAAGAAGAGGTGTATCTCCATACTGCTCACGATTCAAATAACTCTTAAGAGCAAAAACATCATCTGGTGAGTTTTGGTCCATAGGAGTATTTGCTGCCGAACGAATGATAATTGTTGCATAGGTTGAATATCCAAGAAGGATGACCATGCAGCAAATTATGATCGTGTTCAATAAAGGTATGCTAACATACTTCTTTCCCTTGAATAGGAATACAGCCAATCCTGCTGTTATAAGAAGGCCTACTGCCACAGAAACTCTACCACCCAAGAAAGGAATACCAAGAAGAAGGATTGAAAGCACAAAAGCGATGTTCATTTTTGTGCGAGAGAAATTTTCTTCTTGATTAGCGTTCTTTTGTGTTTTCTTTTGGCCTGGAATGGCATACTTCTTAGGAGCTTCTTCTTCTTTAACTGGGGTTGGATTTGAGAAGTTCATAGTCTCATAGATACCCCATATTAAGCAAGAGATTAGCAATACAGCATAAATGATTGTTCCAACATTGAAGCTGAATCCAAGAGTATTAACGAAGAATAACTCGAACCAGCCTGCCACCTGAACAAATCCTGGGATTACGCCATAT
Source organism: Paludibacteraceae bacterium (assembly GCA_045600225.1). Lineage (GTDB taxonomy): Bacteria > Bacteroidota > Bacteroidia > Bacteroidales > Paludibacteraceae > UBA1181. The sequence goes on along the minus strand of JAZRXL010000053.1, from coordinate 6,917 downwards.
AGGATGAACACAAGAATAACGCATGAGATAGCCATAGCGATTATGGCCCCTGTAATTGTTGCTTTGTACTTCTTGAAGTAATAAACTAAGACCAAAGCAGGGATTGTCAACAAGTTCAACAAGTGAACGCCGACAGATAGTCCCATCAGGTATGCAATAAGAACCAACCATCTATTTGCGTAAGGTTGGTCGGCTACATCTTCCCATTTTAAGATAGCCCAGAATACCACGGCTGTGAAAAGAGATGAGTATGCATAAACTTCACCCTCAACTGCTGAGAACCAGAAGGTGTCTGAGAAAGTATAGGCAAGAGCACCTACAGAACCAGCGCCTAAAATAGCGATTGTCTGTGCAAGTGATATCTCGGAAGAATCTTTAACAACCAGTTTTCGTGCTAAATGTGTGATTGTCCAAAATAGGAATAGGATACAAAGCGCACTACATATTGCAGAGAAACTGTTGACCATCATGGCAACATGAGCCTGGTCTGATGCAAATAGAGTGAAAAACTTGGCTGTAAGCATGAAGAATGGTGCTCCCGGTGGGTGACCTACCTCCAATTTGTCTGCTGTAGAAATGAATTCGCCACAATCCCAAAAACTGGCTGTTGGCTCAATTGTTAGAAGGTAGGTAATGGCTGCTATGGCAAAAACCACCCATCCAACAACGTTGTTAAGCATTTTAAAACGTTTCATTATTATTTAAAATTATTGTAAATCTTATTTGCGCATGCGACAAAACATACGAAGTGCAAAGTTAGTGTTTTTTTCGTAGAAATTTGGCATTAGAAATGCTAATTGTTGTTATAGGTAGAAGCCAAAAAAAAAAGCGACCTATAGAATGGGTCGCTTTTTGTAAATTCTAGATGAGGAATTATGCCTCAATTGCTTTTGGATCTGGACCGTATTGGTTGTCACCCTTATCTCCTTCTTTTGCCAAGAAGAACAAAAGAATAATGTTAGCAACAGGAATAAATGACATAAGCAAAAACCATCCACTCTTGTTGATATCGTGAAGACGACGAATACCTACTGCCAATGAAGGAACCAAAAGAGCTAGAGAGAAAAGACCACTCAAACCAATTATAATTGAACTTCCTAACAAGTTACCAATTGCATACAAAGGAAGATAGATGCAACAAAAAACTAATGTAAACATCCAATACTCTTTTCTTCTCGCACGACCATTAAAATTCGCGTAGTTCTCTTTCACACATTTAAGAAACCATTCCATGATAATAAAAATTTGTTGTTAAACAATATTATAATTAATGTATAAGGTATAAAAACCTTTGCAAAGGTATATGCTATTTGTCTAAATCTTTAATGAAGTTTCATTTTTCTTAAAAAAATATTGTTGTTTGCTCATAGATTAGGGAATTATCTATTTGTAAAAAAATCTGTATTTTTGCATTTAAATCAATAATTTTAAATTGCTTGTTATGAAAAGTGGTCATGGAGTGATTGTTCCTATCATATTAGGTATGCTTACTGCCTTTGGACCCTTTATTACTGATTTTTATTTACCTGTATTGCCTGAGATGACGATCTATTTTAATACATCAATCTCTCAGATTGCCATGTCTATTACTACTGCTCTATTGGGACTTTCTTTGGGTCAGATTCTTGTTGGACCATTGACGGATAAATATGGTAGGAAACCGATATTGATCTTTTGTCTTTGCCTTTTTTGTGTATCTACAGTCCTTTGTATATTTGCTCACAATATCCTAATATTCAATATACTAAGGGTATTACAGGGAGTTGGAGGAGCAGGGGGAATTGCCATACCAAAGAGCATGAGTACAGATATGTACAGGGGAAAGGATTTGGCAAGTTTTATGGCTTTGTTGGTTGCCATCAATAATGTTGCACCGATTATTGCTCCAGTGGTTGGGGGCACAGTAGCGCAGTTCTCTTCCTGGAAAGGTGTATTCCTTTTACTATTGATGGTAGGCCTATTTCTTCTGTTTGGTTCTTTTAGTTTGGAGGAAACACTGCCAAAAGAGAAAAGGAACAATATGTCAGTATGGAATGCCTATAAAGGGTTGGTAAGAGTTTTGCGTAATCCGATTTATGCATTGGCTGCTTTTTCCTTTATGGGTTGCAGTTTTGCATTCTTCTCGTATATAGCATCTTCTTCCTTTATATTGCAGGAGGTATATGGATTAACCTCTTTTCAGTTCAGTTTGTGTTTCGGACTAATCGGCATTATGATCTCTTTTGGGGCAACGCTTTCAAGAAGATTTAAAGAAGAGAAGAAAGGACTTTATAGTAGTGCAGTACATTTTTCTTTTGGATGTTTGTTTGTAGCTATAACTTTATTGTTACATCTACCCTTCCCTGTCTTGATGATAGCCTACTCTTATATGATGTTTAGCTTTGGTTTGTTTGCTCCAATGGTAACAAGTGTCGCGATGGATAGTGAACGAGAGAATGCAGGTGCGGCAAGTGCTTTGTTCGGTGCTTTGAGTTTCCTTGCAGGTGGGATAAGTAGTCCGATTGTTTCTGTAGGTGATATATCCATAGCCTCTAGCATGGTTATGTTGGTTGGAACTTCTATTTGTATCTTTTTTGTTACATGTTTGTGTAGACGTTTAAAAAAGGGGTAAATATATGCGATGATCGGGGTTTATAGGAGAAAAATTTGGAGTGTTTGTCTCCTTATGCGTCTTGATACCCTATCTGTTAACAGATTGTTTCGTTTAAAATATGTATAAATAAAAACATTAACTATATTTGCAAAGTATTAGGGTTTTATCCTTTACGCGACATAGAATAATAATTCGAATCATGGTAAATAGACTAATTGTGAGTGGATTGATGCTCCTCATGGGCAACACACTTTTTGCAAGTTCATCTATGGATAATCTTGTGAATAGTGTTGTGGGTCGTTACCACGAGCACGCTAAAAAGATTTCTGTTTACAATGCTCATAAAGAGAATGCAAAATTAGTGAAAGAGAGTCTTGAAGATGTTGCCTATTTTGATAGTAGTTTCAAGTTAGATTCTATTGTTAGGGTTTCTGATAAATTGTCGTGGGAGTATAAAGGTAAAACGACGGTCATTAAGATGACTCAAAAAAATAGTTTGGGATATACTATATGCTATGAGAGTAAGGATTCGGTAGTTTCCTATTACTATGATGATCAACAACTACTACAAGCAAAGATATTTATTAGTTGCGATTCTAAGGGAAACTATTTAAAAAAGGTCCTTTACGATTCTCAAGGTGTAATGTTGAGTTCGTACCGTTTCAAGTATGTGTTTAATGTTAAAGGACAGGTTCTGAAGAAGGAAATGTTCGATGGTAATGGAAAACTTGTTGAGACCGTTGTGAAGAAATACAACTCGGATGGAATTGTGATAGAACAGAAAAGCACTGATAAATCTGGAACACAAGAATTGAGATATAACGACAAGGGTGACCTTATAGAAATGAAAAATGCTAATGGTAGTATGAGTACCTATAAGTATAAATACGATGAGTATGGAAATTGGATTGAGTGTGAATCCTATTTCTCATACAAAGGAGAAGTCTATCCTTCCAATTATAAGATTAAGGAGATTCAATATTAATTGACACCTACCCTACCCCATTCTTTTAAACTCTTTATTAGTCGAATATACTTGTAAAAATATCGACAGCAAAAATTTTATTAAAATCTCAAGGAGTTAATATTCAGTAATTTTATATTTAGTATATTGATTATTAGGGTATTGCGTGTAATTGTGCGAATATCAGCATCTTTACTAAAATAGAATTTATAATATAAAAGAAGACTAATAATATTCAAATACTGTATTTTCAGGAAAAGCTCCTTTTTCCACGATTGTATTTTTCGATATCTTAACTTTACTCAAATTGGAGCAATCAGCAAACGCATTTGTGCATACTCTTTGGATGTTTTCCGGCAAGAATATTTCTGTAAGACTTGTACAATTCTTAAATGCGTCTCGTCGAATTACACTTAAAGATTCGGAAAATCTAATCTGCTTTAAATTAATGCAATGAGCAAAGGATGCTCTTCCTAACTCACATAAGCTATCAGGCATATCAAATGATTCGATATTTATGCACTTATAAAAGGCAAATCCACCGATCTCCTTTACACAACTTAGAAAGGATAAATCCGTAAGTTCTTTACACATTGCAAAAGCATACTCTCCAATACTGTGGACCGGTTTAATATTCACATTTTTCAAAGAGACGCAAGAGGCAAACGATCTGTCCGCTATCTGATTCACATTACCATCAACAGAAAGTGTTTGAATCTCTTTTGACTTATAAAATGAACCTGAAGCAATAGTAGAAATTGAATTGGGTAATACAATGTGTAAATCCTTCGTTTGAACTTTTGAGAAAGCCATATATCCAAACAGATCCACCTCGTATTGCTGTCCTTTTTCATCAACGACAAAACAAGGAATTGAAATACGGGATTCTGTACTATATACAAATTGAACTTTTGCGGTACGACTTAGCGTGTCACATTTAAAACTGATTCCCAATGTGTCAATCGTATTGGCAAAGACGCCTGTAGTCAATGACAATAAAAGAGAAAAAATCAATACTAATGTTCTGTAAAAATTCATATATTAAAATGATATTTGATTTCTTGTAGTTCTTCTTTAGTAAAATCAATTTTTGCTCTGTATATTTTTCTTTCTTGCAATGAGGCATATACAAGTTCTATACCTGTAGGAATTTCATTCTCCACTTCACCTGCCTCCCAAGGCCATAGCCAATCAATACCATCGGAATAAAAATCCTTTGACGAAGTAACAGCCTTGTCATCCCCATATTTGACATAAAACCGATGAGTATACATCTGGAACAATTTTGGAGCAGAACATGTTGGTTGACACTTATATGATCTGTAATTCTTATGTATAAAATAAGCAAAAAAGAATAGAACCGATATAATCAGTACCCCAATTAAATAAGTCATATATATTTCGTGTAAAGATTTTAGTGACATTTTAAATATAGTAATATATTAATACGATAACATCGTATCATGTAAATACAAAAATATGGGATACACTTGTTAGCGTATCCCATATTCCCTTTCTACAATCCAATCTTATATTGCCTCTTGTAGAGAACTTACACTTTCTTTGTAAAATTTATTTCCTGTAGCAACAGAAGACACAGCATCCTTTACCAGATATAATGCTTCTGATAATTGCTTCTCTGCTGAGGTTAATCTGGCAACCAAGTCGGTAACGACCAATCTAGCATCTTCCTCATTCTCAGATGCAGCTGCAAGAAGCGCTTCTAAACAAGGTCGAATGTCTTTAACGGAGTACTCCAAAAAAGATCCTCCTTCTTCCATTTTTGAAAGAAGTCGTTCTAAAGAGATGCTAACATTATCATCTTCTTCGTAGTAATTGAAAGTGTTTTCCATGTCAGTTCGAATTAAATTGCGGTGCTAAAATACTTCTAAGATTTTAAAAGAAAAAATTTCCTTTCGTATATTTATTAACAGGTATGTTTTAAGTGATGATAGTCAATAAAATAGAAAAAGCCGAACTTGAGTTCGGCTTTTACAAATGTAAATAAAGAATTTTATAGTTCAAATACTTTATTAGCGTCACCTTTTTTCGCGCTTTTGATCTTGACAACGCCATTCTTTTCTTCATATTTTCGAATGACCATATCGAAGGCAACATTAACAATATCCTTAATGGCGAGGTATTCTTTGTCTGCTATCGCCTTTATTTTTTCAACCTTTTCTGCATCAGCAACCGTACAAAAATGGATGGTTTTGCTTTTCTCTTCTTTTGAAACAGTCTCTTTTTGCGGTGCATTGGTTTGTTTTTTCTCTGATTGTATGGTCGCCTCTTGTTGTGGTTTTACCTCCTCGACTTCGGGAATTTCCACATTGATTTCTTCTTCTTGTTCTTCTTGAATTTGGATGTTGTGTTTGGTTAATCCGCCGATCAATGCATCCATTTTATTTGCATTAAATTTCTTAGCCATTTCCTATCCTCCCCTATTCTTTTTTAAGTTTCTTAATTAGTTCGTTTACAAAAGATCTGTAGTCCTCTGCCCCACTACTCTTTGGTGCGTAATCAACAATATTTTTATTTTCTAATGGAGCTTCTGCAAGACTGACGTTCTTTCTGATTTTTGTTTTGAATACGGTCTCTCCAAGGCTTGTTCGAAGGTTTTCTTCTATGGTTCTGGAAAGGTTTGTGCTCTCCCATCTTGTAATGATAATACCTGTTATGTGTACATTCGGATTGAGCCTTTGCTGTACCATAGAGATAAATTCGTTTATCATGGTTAGACCCTTGAAAGGAAGAATTTCTGCTACCATTGGGATGATTACGTCTGTAGATGCGGTTAAGGCATTCAGCGTAAGTAATCCTAAAGAAGGAGGACAATCGATCAGGATATATTCGTACTGCTCCTCTACTTTTGCTAGTAGCTCAGAGAGGATGCGCTCTCTTGCCATAACTGATGCAAGTTCCAAATCGGCCATTGCAAGTTGAAGAGATGCAGGCACTAAATTTAAATATTTGTTTAATTTAATAATTGGAAGCTCGCTTTTTCCAACGAGTGCAGTGTATATGGAGTCCTCTATTTCTCCGTCGTATAGACTGGCGGTAAGGTTTGCTTGTGCATCTAGGTCGATGATGAGGACATTGTGCTTTTTGGAAGCCAATATTGTGCCTACGCTAGCCACGGTTGTCGTCTTCCCTACTCCCCCTTTGTGATTAGAAAAACTTATGATCCTTGTTTTGTTTGCCATAATACGTATGTTTTTATTAATATATGCAAATATAGATGTATTGTTTATAATATGCAAATATGCTATTATATATTTTATAAAATATGTCTTATTTAAAATATGTATTTTTAGAAATATTAAAATATATCTTATTTGTATTATATATTCTTATTAATAT
>JAZRXL010000052.1:0-6747 GCA_045600225.1 Paludibacteraceae bacterium | reverse complement strand
GTCAAAGGAGAAACACTAACGAGCGGTGCTTCGGCACTGCTGTGTGCAAATGTATAGATTTTCCTTGGAAAAATCGCATAATACCCAAGGTATGCAAAAATAAAAGAAGAAAATTTTTGTTTCAAATGAAAGAACCGTGTGAGGGGAGTGTTTTATTAGGCTGTTAATTTTAGTAAAATCCATACTTTTGATATATTTGTGAAAAATAATTTTAAACCTTTCATTTTATAAGTACTTAATATGAAAACAAAAATTCTTAGTGTTGCAGCATTGATGCTTGCACTTGTTTCCTGTGAAACTTCTTCGAACAAGAGTTCACAAACTGATTCTTCTGAATCATACGCTACATTAAAGCTAGAAAATGGTGTAAATGTTAGTCACTGGTTATCTCAATCTCCTCGTCGTGGAGCAGAGAGAGACAATCAGATTGTTAAGGCTGATTTCGATTCGATCGCAGCAATGGGCTTCGATTTCGTTCGTCTTCCTGTTGATGAGGAACATCTGTATGATGAGCAGATGAATCGTGACTCTGCAGGTTTCGCCTTGATGCATAAGGCTATCAACTGGTCTTTGGAGGCAGGCATGAATATCGTTGTAGACCTTCATATTGTACGTTCTCACCACTTTAACAATGAGAACGGACATCCTAATACGTTGTTCCAAGATCCTGCAGAGCAAGAGAAGATTGTTAATATTTGGAAAGACCTTCAAAAAGATTTGAAGCAATATCCTAACGATCGTTTGGCTTACGAGTTGATGAACGAGCCAGTTGCTCCTTCTTGCGAGGATTGGAACCTATTGGTTGAAAAAATGGTTAAGGGTATTAGAGAGACTGAAACAGAGAGAACAATCATCTTCGGATCTAACCGTTGGCAAATCCCTCATACTTTCGATTCTCTTCGTGTACCTGAGAATGATAAGTATTTAGTGTTGAGCTACCACTTCTACGAGCCTAGCCTGGTTACTCACCACCAAGCACCTTGGACTGAGTATGCTTTCTACAAAGGCCCAGTTAACTATCCAGGTGTTCAAATCACTGACTCTGCAGCATTGGCACAATTGACTCCAGAGCAATTGAAGATCATTGAGTCTATGAACGGTGAGTATACAAAGGAGACTATGTACAACAATATGAAGAAGGCTATTGATAAGGCTGATTCTCTAGGTTTGCACCTATATTGCGGTGAGTTCGGCGCTTATCCTTACTTCGTAGACAAAGAGGTGCGTATGCGTTGGTACAACGATATCTGTGATATCTTCCGCGAGCACAATATCGCAAATTGCCACTGGTGCTACAAGGGTGATTTCCCTATCGTAAATGAGGATCTTACTCCTAATGAGTTGCCAGCTATCTTGACAAAGAAGAAATAATTCAAGTTGATAGTAGAAAGCGAGACAGTCTTGTGATTGCCTCGCTTTTTAGTTTTTCGAATCATGAAAAAACAGTTCATCTTATTTGCAATATTTTTTACGCTTGCTAGTTGAGTCCATATCAATAGCGATATTACTCCCAGTGAGTGTGTTTTAGATACTACAGAGAAGTTTAGTTTTGGATGGTACAATAGGCGAGCATACGAAATAGAACCTTGCCTCCTATCTCTTGCTAATGGAATAGAAGGTGAATTCCCACAGTCTGCTAATTGGGACAGCCTTCTTGCTTGGGAGGACAAGTTCCATCAGGCGATAATCGAGGAATGCCAAAGTCGCGATCTATAATCTACACTGGTGGAAGTGGTAGTGGATGTGGACGACTGAATGCGCTGGGTCACCTTTATCAGTTTCACAGGAATATATACGAGTCTTTAGCACTCGTTGATGGCATGATGGATGTCTCTGACATGGAAAAGTCGTTTGTAAGTAGTGTGAATGCCTTGTTAGACGAGCAAATGGAAATTTTGAATAAGTATAAAAATGAGTATTCTAACTTTGCGTTTCACGTAGCTTTCTATGAAAAAGGGAAAACTTCAACTTCTTGTCTCGCTAATGATTTTAGCAACTGGCTCCGTTCTTTCCAACGCGTATCATTGTCTGTGCAAAAAGTAACTGATGAGCCCACAGTGTCTTTAGATTCTACGCTGAATGCTCAGCTAGCGGAGTACTTTAAATCTGAGGAGCACTGGTGAGAGACGTTATCCAAATAAACAAAAGCGACGAACATTGGTCCGTCGCTTTTTGTTTTTATAAAATATTCAGATTATTTATTTACTCTGAACTTCTCGTTGCCATTCTTGATGAAATCAACGATTTGTTTAGCAGCAGCGATACCTGCGTTAGTGTTAGCCTCAGTTGTTTGAGCACCCATCTTCTTAGGAGTTGAGAAGTAGCGACCCTCGAACTTAGCAAACTCATCGTTAGCAGCAGGCATAATGTCAGAGATGTACTTCAAGTCAGTACGCTCAGCCATCAACTTAATCAAACCAGCCTCGTCGATAACTTCCTTACGAGCTGTGTTGATCAAGATTGCGCCCTTCTTCATTTGGCCTACCATTTCGTAGTTGATGCTATTCTTAGTCTCTGCAGTTGCAGGGATGTGCAATGAAACGATATCACAAGTCTTGAACAATTCGTTTTGGTTAGCAACAGCCTTTACGCCAGCAGCCTCGATTGCAGAAGCAGGACAGAATGCATCGTATGCATAAACATCCATACCGAATCCTTTAGCAATACGTGCTACATTGCGACCTACATTACCGAATGCAAGGATACCCAACTTCTTGCCCATCAACTCAGAACCAGACTTTCCGTTGTAGAAGTTACGAACTGCATAAACCAACAAACCAAATACCAACTCAGCAACTGCATTGGCATTTTGTCCAGGAGTGTTCATTACGCATACGTTGTGAGCTGTAGCAGCAGCCAAGTCTACATTGTCGTAACCAGCACCTGCGCGAACAACGATCTTCAAGTTCTTTGCTGCGTCAAGCACTTCTGCATCAACAATGTCGCTACGGATGATGATTGCATCTACATTAGCAACAGCGTCTAGTAATTGTTTTTTCTCTGTATATTTTTCTAGGAGCACCATTTCAAATCCGGTAGCATCCAACTCTTTCTTGATACCGTCAATCGCATCCTTTGCGAATGGCTTTTCTGTAGCAACTAATACTTTCATGTGTATATCTTTTTTAAATGTTGTAGAGACGATGTGAACACCGTCTCTACCAACCATATTTATGTTTACTTATTATTTAAACTTTGCCTCGTATTCGTCGATGCAGTTTACCAAAGCTTGTACGCTTTCTAGTGGTAATGCATTGTAGCAAGAAGCACGGAAACCACCAACCGAACGGTGACCTTTGATACCAACCATACCTCTTTCTGTTGCGAATGCCATGAAGTCTTTTTCGATTTCCTCTTTTCTGTCCAAAAGCTCGTCTTTCAAAACGAAACAGATGTTCATGTAAGAGCGATCGTTCTTGTCTGCAACTGTTGGCTTGAAGATCTTGCTGTTATCCAACTTACCATAAAGCAAGTTTGCACGCTCTTCTGCACGTTTTTGCATGGCAACTACACCACCTTGCTTCTTGATCCAACGAAGGTTCAATAAAGCAGTATAGATAGGCAATACTGGAGGAGTATTGAACATAGAACCATTAGCAGTATGTGTGCGGTAATCCAACATTGTAGGGATTGAACCTTCTTCCTTAGTCAATGCATCTTCCTTAACGATAACAAAAGTAACACCTGCAGGAGCCAAGTTCTTTTGTGCACCACCATAGATACAATCGTATTTTGCTACGTCGATTGGACGAGAGAAGATGTCGGAAGACATATCTGCGATCAAACGAATTGGAGCTGTTGGATCTGCGTGCAACTCTGTTCCGTAGATTGTATTATTTGTGGTGATGTGAAGATAATCCAAATCTGTAGGGATTGAGTATCCTTTTGGCAAATAGTTGTATGTTGTGTCTGCACTTGAAGCAACCTCAACAACCTCACCGAAGCGCTTTGCCTCTTTCATTGCCTTCTTCGCCCATACACCTGTGTTAACGTAACCAGCCTTCTTGTGAAGGAAGTTGTAAGGGATCATGCAGAACTCTAAGCTGGCACCACCACCTAAGAAAAGAACTTTGTAACCATCAGGAATGTTTAGCAACTCCTTGAATAAAGCCTCAGCCTCATCAACAACTGGTTGGAAGTATTTAGCACGGTGACTGATTTCAAGAATTGAAAGGCCATGTCCTTCGAAATCTAAAACTGCCTTTGCTGTATCTTCAATAACTTCGCGAGGAAGGATAGAAGGACCAGCATTGAAATTATGCATTTTCATATCTTTACAAATTAGTTATATGATTATATTTTTTACTTGTTTCAAAATTATAATGCTCCCGTTTGTCGTAATTTTTACGGGAACGTGCGGCAAAATTAATATAAATTCTATTACAAAAAACTTTATTTTCTCTTTTTTTTGTTTACAAAAAGAATTGATAATGCATTGTTATTTGTCATTTTTGAATAATTTGCTTTCTTTTTGTATTGAATTTGTTTATTCAACTTTCTTTTTGATATTTTTAATAAAGATACGCGCGTTTTGTCTTACAATTTGTTTTAACTTTTCAAACGAAGTTTTTTTTATTTTTAGTATCTTCGCACCGTTTGATATTTTAAAGTAGGGTAAAATTATGTTTATGAGAAGGTCATTTATTACTTTATGTGCTTTGTGTTTTTTGACAAGCGTTTCTGCAGAAAACATTGCAGGGGTGTATAAGTCTGTAAATCCTAAAGAGGTCTCCATCTCTATATTAGGTGGTGATAAGGTAGAGCATCCAGACAAAAGAGGTAGGTTCACTTTGAAAAATGTGGATCTGTCCAAAGATACGATGTTGATAGAGTCTCCTACATTGGAGTTCCCGATAGCAATGCCTATTGCGCATCCCCAAGGAGCTCAATACGTATCCGCATACATCATCACGGAAAAAGTTGTGGAGGATGGCGTTTGGGTTGATTTTTGCTACAAGCCTAAGCCAATTTCGTTACCAACACTTTATGGTGGAATTGTGATAAAAAGGGAGGATTTAGAATCAACGGGAGAACAGAGTGTCTTGTCTGCTGTGAAGGTTAAATACCCACAGCAGTCGTTGACCACCTTTAATGGTAATACGACGCCTCTTTATTTTGTGGATGGTGTAGAGACTACGGATATCACGGGGTTTCCTGTTAGAGAGACTGCTTATGTGGAATATGTTAGTCCGACTAGTTCTGCTTGTGCCTCTTTGGGTGCAAGAGGAGCGAATGGAGCCATTTTAATAACCACAAAGACTAAATTCGAAACCACTCTTGGTTACAAAGGAGATCCTGAAGAGAAACATATTGAGATTAAACAAAAAGGATCAGTTTCTCGATAGAATATTTTTTATTGATGAACAGAAAAATATTTTATTTTTTTGTCGTATCTTTGCACCGCTTTTGGGCTTACATTGAAAAAAATTACATTTAATATATATTGAAGTTATGATTAAAACAAATTGTGCAAAGCTTAACACATGGGTTAAGATGTGGGCTGACATCATGCAGCCAGAGAACGTCGTTCTATGTGATGGTTCTGATGCTGAGTTCACTCGCCTAATGGATGAGTGTGTTGCCGAAGGTTTGGCAAAGAAATTGGATGACAAGAAGCGTCCAAATAGCTACTATTTCCAATCAGATCCTTCTGATGTTGCTCGTGTAGAGGGTCGTACTTTCATCTGCTCTAGAAAGAAGGAAGATGCAGGTCCTACAAACAACTGGATGGATCCTAAGGAGATGAAGAGAATCCTTATCGGTAAGTACACTGGTTGTATGAAGGGTCGTACAATGTATGTTATCCCATTCTCAATGGGTCCTTTGGGTGGTCCTATCTCTCAATTGGGTGTTGAGATCACTGATTCAGCTTATGTAGTTGGATCTATGAAGATCATGACTCGTATGGGTGCTGGTGCACTTAAGTTGATCGAGGAGAAGAACGACTTCATCCCATGTATCCACTCTGTTGGTAAGCCATTGCCAGAGGGTCTTAAGGATGCTAAGTGGGCTTGCGCTCCAATCGACGACAAGTATATCGTTCAATTCCCTGAGGAGCACGAGATCTGGACATACGGTTCAGGTTACGGAGGAAATGCTCTTCTTGGTAAGAAGTGTTTCGCTCTTCGTATCGCATCTAAGATGGCTCAAGAAGAGGGTTGGTTGGCTGAGCACATGTTGATCCTTAAGCTTACTAAGGAGGCTACTAAGGAGACTAAGTGTGTTTGTGCTGCATTCCCATCAGCTTGTGGTAAGACAAACTTGGCTATGTTGATCCCAACTATCCCAGGATGGAAGGTTGAGACTATCGGAGATGATATCGCTTGGATGAAGTTCGACGAGGAGGGTAACCTTCGCGCAATCAACCCAGAGGCTGGTTTCTTCGGTGTAGCTCCTTATACTTCTGCTAAGACTAACAAGAACGCTCTTGATTCTTGCTGCAAGAACACTATCTTCACAAACGTAGGTTTGACTCCAGATAATGATATTTGGTGGGAAGGTATCGGTTACGATTGTCCTAAGGGAACAATCGACTGGAAGGGTAACATCGTAAACGATCCTGCTTCTCGCGACGCTGATGAGAATCCAGTTGCTCACAAGAACTCTCGTTTCGCTGCTCCTGCTGCTAACTGTCCAGGTATCGCATCTGACTGGGAGTCTCCTAAGGGTGTTAAGGTTGATGCTATCCTATTCGGTGGTCGTCGTCCTAATACTGTACCATTGGTACACGAGGCTGAGGATTGGGCA
>JAZRXL010000051.1:0-14088 GCA_045600225.1 Paludibacteraceae bacterium | reverse complement strand
GCCAGGAAAGAAGCTAAAATGACACAGAAAGAGTTGGCAGAGAGAATTAATTCCACTAAATCATATATTTCCCAGATAGAACATGGCTTAATCACACCAAGTGTAAGCGTTTTTTATCGCATCATTAATGCACTTGGAATGCGCGTTGTGATAGAGAAAAAATAAGTAGTTGTTTTTATTTTGTAGTTGTAAATTTATTACCTAATTTTGTATTGTAAACTTTAATATGTTTGAATAATATGCCTGAAATATTAAGAATATTTGGACTTAGATTTTATTTTTATTCCCGAGAACATGAACCAATGCATGTGCATGTTCAAAGTGCAGATGGCAAGGCAAAATTTGACATTCTTCCAGAAGGAATTGTGCTTGTATATAACAACGGTATGAAACCCAAGGATGTGAAATGCGCTGAAATGGTTCTCGAAGAGAACAAAGAACTTGCTATTTCCAAGTGGAATGAATATTTCGGAAGTTCAATGACAGAAGAGGAGGAGTTATGATACTGACAAAAATTTGGTTCGCAGACGACCGTATTTATGGTCAAACAGAGAAGGGTGATATTGTATACCAATCCCTTCTATGGTACAAACGTCTAAAAAATGCTACGGATGAACAAAGAAACCATTATGAGATTGACGACGAAGGGATACATTGGTATGAATTAGATGAGGACATTTCGTTTGAAAGTTTTGAATATGGAGATCCAGAACCTCAAGGTGTTTCTCTCCTTTTCCTTTCACATCCGGAACTTAATGCATCCGCTGTCGCACGTCGTATTGGTATCAGCCAAAGTCTGATGGCTCAATACATCAACGGAATGAAAAAGCCTTCTAAAGAAAGGGAAACTTTAATCGTGAATGAAGTAAAAGCCATCGGTAAAGAATTGTTGGCTTTGTGATTTTGGAAAGCTTGTTACTCCCCAATCAAAAGTTCTTGACCGATTTTTATGTTGTTGTTCTTTAGGTTGTTCTTTTGCTTGATTTGATCTACTGTGCATCCATATTGTTTGGATATGCGATAGAGCGTTTCTCCTTTTTGTACAATATGAATTCTTTGTTGAGGCTCCTCTGGTTGGGAAGGTGCCTCTTCTTTTTCTGCCTTGTCGGGTGTTATGGACTCTTGTGTCTCATCTTTTACGATCTCTTCTCTCTTCAAAGTGTCTGGTACAACTGTCGGAATTGTGTCGGTTGGTACTACAACGATGGTATCTTTCTTCTCTTCCTTTGCTGGCGCCTCTTCCTCTGTTGCTTTTGCTGGATTGACAATCAGTTCCTGTCCAATCCTCAAATTGCTATTTTGGAGTTGGTTCCATGCTATTAGATTGTCTACGCTACAACCATACTGTTTGGATAGACGGTATAGGTTATCTCCTTTCACTACAATATGCGTGACCTGCGTAGTCTTGTGGATGGAATCCTCTTCTTTCTCAGGGGTGATCACCTCATCTTTCTTGGGTTCTTTATGTGTAGTGTCTTCTGAGATGACCGTTTGTTCTTCAGACCCTTCTCGATTCTCTTCTCCAATGATTTGTCTGCAACCGATAAATCGGGTGTTGTAATAGGCGTATCCTGGATAGGAATCTATGGTGACCCCCGACTGCACCGACGCGTGGATAAACCATACGGTGTCTCTCTTCTCGTTTGTTTGTGTAATGATACCTACATGCCCAACACTCTTGCTGCTGGCATTACTTCCCTTGAAAAAGATCAGGTCTCCCTTTTGTGCATCGTCTACCTTTACCTTGTCTCCTTGTGTGTATTGAGCGGCAGATGAACTATTCAATGTGTATCCGAATTTATTGAAAATATAACCGGTAAATCCCGAACAATCGAAGGTCTTAGGTCCTTTGCTCGCATACTTATATTTGCATCCAATGAATTCCTTTGAATATTCAACCAGAGAGTCTCGTAAGGTCTCTTGTTGCTTGTGGTGCCTACACCAAGCATTCCCTAAACCGAAATAGAATAGGGAGAGTGTACAAAGTATGTATCGAAGCTGTCTCATATAACAAAAAAAGAGACTGCAAGAAATATTGCAGTCTCTAATCATTCTCTATCTTTTAGTTTACGCCTAAAACAGCGATTTCTTTACCAGTCTCTTTGGCAATCTTCTTAATCATACCTTGAAGAACGGCGCCCGGACCCACCTCTGTAAACTCAGTGGCTCCATTGTCGATCATGTTAAGAACGGATTGTGTCCACTTTACAGGAGCAGTCAACTGTTTGATCAGATTGCTCTTGATTGTCTCAGGGTCTGTTTCTCCTTTTGTTGTCACATTTTGGTAGACAGGACATTTAGGAGCTTTGAAGTTAGTTGCCTTGATGGCAGCTTCCAATTCAACTTTTGCAGGTTCCATAAGAGGAGAGTGGAATGCTCCACCTACCACAAGTTTCAAGGCTCTCTTTGCACCTGCAGCCAACATCAATTCACATGCCTTATCGATACCTGCGATGGTACCAGAGATTACCAACTGTCCAGGACAGTTGTAGTTGGCAGGGACAACCACTTCGTCGGAGATAGAAGCACATAGCTCTTCTACTTTCTCGTCTGGCAAAGCAAGAACGGCTGCCATTGTTGAAGGTTGCAATTCGCAAGCCTTCTGCATAGCCATAGCGCGTTTCGAAACAAGCACAAGACCATCTTCAAAATCCATAGCACCACTTGCTACCAATGCAGAGAACTCACCCAATGAGTGTCCCGCTACCATATCAGGTTGGAATTTATCTCCTAATGATTTTGCCAAAAGAACAGAGTGTAGGAACACTGCTGGTTGAGTAACCTTTGTTTGTTTTAGATCATCTGCGCTTCCTTCGAACATTACGTCTGTAATACGGAATCCAAGGATTTCGTTTGCTCTTTCTAACAACTCTTTTGCCATTGGCAAGTTATCGTACAAGTCTTTGGCCATCCCAGTGAATTGGGAACCTTGACCTGGAAATACGAATGCTTTCATATCAATCTTCTTTTATCTGCTTATGAGGAATTTTTCACAAGCTGTTTTAGGTAATTAATTGTTGTACTTGTTTACAAAGGTGAACTTCTTCCATGCCTCTAAATTTAGGGAGCCCTCCAACGAGTCTTGCTCTTTTTTGGGGATGTTTTGGAAAAAGTCGATGCCTGTCATTTTTTCAATTTCGTCTATGGTTACTGCATAGTCGAAGTAACTTCCACGAGCACCTTCTTGCGGAATGACAAAGCCGATCATCTTCTCTTTGCCTGTGAAAGAGAAGTCGTATACGATTTTGTAGAATTTCTCAGGGATGGTTACATTGCTACGCTCTTGAATGCCACGGTTGTTGGTATAAACCATTTTAGGGTCACTATCTTTTAGGACAGGACCAGTAATGACGTAGACGGTTCCGAATTTCTGAGCCCAGAAACGCACCTGCATTTCAAGATCGTTCCAAATGCCTGCATTGAATTTCTGTTTTTGAGGGGAGATGTTACTGGTGTAGAAACAATCGTTCATGGCGGTTGTGCTAAACTTCATATCACCAGAGGGAGCCAGATGTCCCTTTGAATAACCACTTTCCCTATATTCGTAAGGGTGGGAAGACTCCGTCGTAACGATAGGGTCTTCGTCAAATCCACTTTTCCTTTGTTGTTTACCTTTGGTCTCTTCTCTGGTCAATTCATAGCCTACCCATTCCGATTGCTCATCCTTCTCTGAGTAGGAGAAAGAGAAGTTCTCGTGGTGGTAAAGTGTACCTCTGTTGGTTGAGTGAGTATAGATTGCATCACCCTTTTGTCCGTCACTGTTTGTTGTAGTGTTTACAGAAGTGTTGTAGAAAGAATTGGACGCACCTTCGCTTGCAGGTTGCTGCACTTGGGAGCAACCGCATAGAAGCAAAGAAAAAACTACGGAGTAAAGATGTTTCATCTTACAGCCTTTAAACTCATGTCAAGACCCTTTACAGAGTGGGTGAGTGCACCTACTGAGATGTAGTCCACGCCACATTCTGCATAATCACGCAAGGTGTCGAATGTGATACCTCCGGATGATTCAGTTTCGAAACGATGGTTGATACGACGAACAGCCTCTTTTGTGTCTGTTGTGTTGAAGTTGTCTAACATGATGCGGTCTACACCACCTACTTCAAGCACCTCTTCCAACTCTTCGAAGTTTCTAACCTCGATCTCTATTTTTAGATTTTTACCTTTCTCTTTTAGATACTCTTTTGCGCGAGTAATAGCATTTTTGATGCCTCCGGCAAAGTCAACATGATTGTCTTTCAAAAGGATCATGTCGAAAAGACCGATACGGTGGTTTACACCTCCACCGATTTTAACGGCTTGCTTCTCCAACATACGAAGACCTGGAGTGGTTTTGCGAGTATCGAGAACACGGGTATGCAAGCCCTCCAACAATTTTGCGTATTTGTTGGTTTGTGTGGCAATACCACTCATGCGTTGCATGATGTTCAAAACGGTACGCTCTGTTTGTAGAAGAGACTGCTCTTTACCTGTTACGTAGAAAGCAATGTCGCCCTTCTTCACTTGTGCGCCATCATTGATAAGGATCTCCATCTTCATTTCAGGATCGAACTTGTGGAATACCTTCTTCGCAATTTCTACACCAGCAAGGATGCCGTCCTCTTTGATAAGTAACTGTGCCTTTCCGATTTTGTCAGCAGGAATGCAGCACAAGGTTGTATGGTCACCATCTCCGATATCCTCGGCAAAAGCCAAGTTTAGAAGATCTTCTATTAATTCGTTTTCGCTCTTCATGTTGTTTATGTGTAATTTCTATTTCTCTTTTGTGATTTTCACTTGATAAATCATGTCCTTGTTGGCCTCCTTTTGAGTAAGGATGAACAAGGAGAACTCGCCACCGTTAGTATAGAGCTTACCAAGAACGATAGCCGACTTGCCTTTCTCCGTTTTGTTGGTTAGAGAATAGTTGGAAGGCCTGTTCTTTCTGAAAAAATCGCTCAAAATGGATTTCGCCCTATCTCTGTTGCATGAGTTTGAGGCGTTGTCTATCGTAATGTCAACATTGCTGTTGAGGTAACTTTCTATTTTTGAAATGTTTCCGCTTGCAAATGCTTGCGTAATCTCTGTTGGGTTAGCCCAAAGATTGAAAGTCGATAAAAAAGCGAGCAGGGATACTGCCAATAATTTTATTTTGTTCATAACCAATTCTGAATTTAGTTTCGATGCTTCTTTGAATCTCGTTAATATTCAACTTTCTATTGAGATTTGGTCGATCATTTGGAATATCATCCTACTCAAATCGTTTCAACTTGGATAGTCGTAACACAAATCAATCATCACTTCTCCAACACCACTTTTATCCTCATTGCATCCAAATTCTACGCAGACGGTAGTAAATCTCTATAAACATCAATAGAATATGTACAAAGATAATGCCAAATTGCCACTTTTTGTTATTATTTTTGCCATAAAAGTTATACAGTATGAAAATCACACTAATAACGGTAGGCAAAACTAATAATTTAAATTTTAAAAATGCAATATCTGACTATCAAAAGAGATTGAAATTTTACATTTCTTTTGATTTGGAGGAGTTGCCTGATGTTAAAAACACTAAAAATCTGACGGAGGAGGTCCAAAAACAGAAAGAAGGGGAGATGTTGCTCAAATCTTTTCAGGATGGTGATGAGGTGATTTTGTTGGATGATAAAGGTGTGGAACACACATCAATGTCTTTTTCCGCTTTCATCGAAAAAAAGAGTGTTGCAGGATTGAAAAGATTGGTCTTTGTGGTGGGTGGACCTTATGGTTTCTCCAAAGATGTATATGCAAGGGCTAATGGGAAAGTGTCTTTGTCTCGAATGACCTTCTCTCATCAGATGGTCCGTTTGATTTTTGTGGAACAACTATATAGGGCTATGACTATCTTGAAGGGAGAGCCTTATCATCACGAATAATACATAATTTTGGCACGCATTTTGTATGGATGTAAGGGATGATACATTTTCGAAAATGAGACAATTGTTGCGATATTACAGACTGCGACTGGAGAAGCGTTTTTCTTCCATCAAGGGAGGAAAGTTTATGCTTTATGCCCTTTTGTGTGTCGTTTGTTTCTCTGCATCAGTGGCTCTCGATTTTGTATATTACCATACCTCTGTGAAAGAGATGGACCATGCTCGTTTCGAGAAGGAGTTGAGATCGAAAGAAAAACTTGCTAATCAGACATTGGGCCAAATAAAAAAGGTTATAGAAAAGAATGGGTTGGAGAAGCTTTATCAAGACAAAATATTGTATGAAAATTCAGAATCCAGTCAAATCGCCTATCACATCTATAGGGGAAATCAATTACTCTTTTGGACTAGTAACGAAGTTGCCTTGAAAGGTGTGGAGGATTTCGATTTTTCAAGGGAGTTTTTCCATCAAGCCAATAACTGTCATGTGATTGTGTTGCAAACTTTTTGCAAAGAGTATAGGTGCGTTGCATTGATAAAACTGAAAGATAATCTTTATCCCAAAAAGAACAGTTTGAATAATTACTTTGCGAAGTCTTTTCAACTTCCTGGCACGATCATCGTTTCGGATGATCAAACAAGAGGTTCTCCTTTTTTCACGGAAACGGGCGAATATCTTTTCTCTTTGGTGAATACATCAGTGAGAAACGAAACGCCTCTGTTTATGATCTTGTCGAACTTGTTCTTTATCCTGTTTTGTGTTACCCTTGTCTATATGATGGATGCGATCTTGTCGTATGCCTACCAGAATTACGAGAAAAAATACAAGTTCGTGGCAATGGGGGTGTTCTTTTTCCTATTGATAACACTTCTTGTGATTTCGCAAGTGCAGGTTCCCAATGTGTGGTTCTCTAATCCGTTCTTGGCTAATATGACATTCCGATCGGAGCATGTGCCTACCATATCGCATCTTTTCTTGTATACAATGTTCCTTTATGGAATTGTGTTCTTGTTTAAACGACAAGTGAAATTGGTAAAAAGAAAGGTGTCGACGAAACAGGTTTCGGGTGCGAAAATGTTTTTGAAGACATTCTTATGGAAACTGATACCGTTTGTGTTGATGGTTCATTATTTCATGATCTTCAAAGGGGTTGTGTACCATTCCGAGATTAATGTGGCAGTTTCTTTTATTCATGAGGTAGGCGCAGAGACCTTCGTGATCCTGCTTCTCGAACTGCTCCTGGTTTACCTATATTATTTTGTGATTGTAAATGTTCGTACGATATATGCGAAAAAAGAGAATGTTAAGAACATTGTCATTATTCATTTGATTTTGACGCTATTGGTCGTCTCGGTATATGCTGTGATGGGTGCATGGATGGAGATCCTCTTTGTTCTTTTGGTCTCTGGAATTGTCCTCTTTGTTGATTTGTATGAGATTTATTACCCTGTGAATGGTTTCCTTTATACGGCACCGATCGCATTCCTTTTCATCAATCTAATAGTGGGTATGTCTTATTACTACTCATCAGAGAAGAATGAGAAGAATTACAGAACTGTAGCATTGGAAATTAGTGAGAACAACTGTGTGTACCAAGATGAAGTGGCAGAGTCTGTCTTAAAGGATAAGAGTCCGTTTATCGTTAATGATTCAAGGTTCATTAGATGGGTTCGTGTGAATAGTTCTGAGATGGAGGATTTGTTGGAGAGTTATTTGTGGGAATCTTATTTTAAGATTTTCGATGAGAAGTATGATTTTGAAATTCAGATATGTGGTCCTACAGACGAGCTATATATAAGAAAGCCTAATTTTGAAAATGCCTTTTATCGCGATTTCTCGGAGATAGAAAATAAGTTCCGTCACTTGGAATTGTCTAAATTTTATGTGAATAGTGATGAAAAGTTGGCGATCTCCTATTTGGGAAGAATTCAGATGGACGCAACAACGGTTTACTTGAAGTTTTACAGAAAATCCACATATGATAGAGTGAGCCTTTTGGAACAGTCTATGCGTTATGAGAAGACGTATGACAACTATTCGACTGCAAAATATCTTAATGGGGAATTGAGTTATTCGGATGGCGATTTCCATTATCCGATATTGATGTCTTGGATTGAACCTAAATCGGGAGAGATTGATTCGAAGTTTGAGTTGAACTATTATACTCATTATGTACATCTATTTGATAATGGAAAGAGTGTGGCGGTTGTGAGTGTGCCTGAACGACAAAGCTACATCTATGTGATTATGACCACATATCTGTTTGCTGCGTATATGTTGGTAGCGTTGTTCTATTTCTCATTCAACGAAATACGTAAGAGTTTTCACAAGAAAGGAACGTCTCTGTTGACTCGTATGCAGATGATTTTCGTTGCTCCGATTCTTGCTGCATTCCTCGTGTTGGCCATTGCCACTTTCCCATTCTTTTTGGATCAGTATGAGAAATCACAGTTCTCGGAGATTAAGGAGAAGTCCATCTCTGTTCAGCAGAATGTGCAAAGGATGGTTGGATTGGAAGGCAATATAACCAAAGAGTCGTCTGATTTGTTTTTGAAGATCAAAGAGTTGTCTAATCTATTCCAATTGGATATTGTCCTTTATGATAAGGATGGAAGAATGATGATGTCTTCCCGTCCTATGCTTATGTCGTCGGAGAAAAGACAATCGAATTTGGTGCTTCCTCAAATTAAATTCCAAAATAGTCCTGAGTTGTTAAGGGAAGAGACTGTGCGTTCTTTTAAATGTTACTCCCAATATGTAAGAGCTTATAATTTACAGAACAAATGCATTGGATACATTCATTTTATCTCCCATAAAGCCTATGTGGAAGTTCGAAATGAAATGTTCAATATCCTTGTTGTGGTGGTCGATGTCTACTTGTTCATTTCGATCATTTCCATCTTTATTATATGGTTGTTGAATCGTCGTACCACAAAACCATTGTCTCTTCTTTCCAAACAGTTTACGCAAGTGCGTTTGACGGGAGATAACACTTTGATTGACTATCCAGATGATGATGAGATTGGCGAGGTGGTTGCACAATACAACAATATGGTTGTGAAGTTGCAAGATAGTGCAGATAAGTTGGCTCGTTCGGAGCGTGAGTTTGCGTGGCGAGAGATGGCTCGACGAATAGCCCATGAGATAAAGAACCCGTTGACTCCAATGAAGTTGAGTGTGCAACAATGCATGAGAAAGCAGTCGTTAGATCCGGAACATTTTGACGAATATTTCCAGAAAACGGCTAAGATATTGGTCGATCAAATCGATAACCTTTCCAACATCGCATCCGAGTTCTCTTCTTTTGCAAAAGCAGCGGAGGCGCGTTGTGTGGAGATGAATGTGGTGGATGCTTTGCAATCTACGGTCGCACTGTTTGCAAACAACTCGGAGGAGGTGGATTTCTCGTTGGAATTGAATGGATATCAGAAGGTAAGTGTATGGATGGACGATAAGCAAATGTTACAAGTTCTGAATAATCTCTTTAGAAATGCAATCCAGGCAATCCCGTCCGATAGAAAAGGAGATGTTAGGGTCTCCCTGAAGACCCAGGATGGGTATGTGGTGATTACTGTGGCAGACAATGGATGTGGTATTTCAGAGGCAAATAAAGAGAGGATGTTCCAACCTAATTTCACAACCAAAACGAGTGGAATGGGATTAGGTTTGGCTATTGTGAAAAATATTTTGATTTCAGCGGGTGGTGATATCTGGTTTGAATCCGTAGAGAATGAGGGAAGTGAGTTTTTTGTTAAAATTCCAATATATCATTCAAAAGAAAGCGAGTAAACTGAATAAATTTTCTTATATTTGAAACCTGTTAGACCCTATTCTTTTTCTTGAATTGGGGCGTGTTGTAAAGTTAGAGACTGAGGCTGTTTTAGGTTGAGGCTCTTCATTTATTTTGTATTTGTTATGACTTTTAGAAGAATCAGGGCTTTGTGCACGTTGGCGTTTCTTTTTTCTCTTTTTTCAATGGAGGCAAAGGAGACGGGAGAGGGTGTCTATCGGTTCTTGAATATGCCGTATTATGCGAAGTTGGCAGGCTTGGGAGGTACAAATGTTTCTGTTCAGTCGAATGATGTGAACCAGATCTATTCCAACCCTTCTATGTTCACGCCAGGTTTGCGAAATAATATCTCACTTAGTTATGTCAACTATTTGGAAGACGCTAATGGAGGTATGGCATCCTATGCTTTTACACAAGATAGTTTGAACTATTTTGGTTTTAATTTCATATTTGTAGGATATGGAAAGTTGGATGGGTATGATCGATATGGCGCTGAGACGGGAAAGTTTTCGGCAGGAGACTTTGCGTGGAACCTTGTTTATGCAAGATACTTGGGTGCAAATATAAAGGTGGGTATTTCATTGAAACCAGTATATTCTCATATTGATACTTACAATAGTTTTGGCTTGGCATTCGATTTGGGAGCTAATTACTACAAACCAGAATGGGATTTCTCTGTAGGCTTTGTGGTGAAGAATTTTGGATTCCGTTTCTCTGATTACTACAAGGATCAGGAGACAGAAAGATTGCCTTGGAATATGCAGTTGGGTGTGTCAAAGGGATTGATTCATGCACCATTCCGTTTTTCGGTTACTTATGATCATTTAAACAGATGGTCGTTGGATTATAGAAGAGCAGAGAAACATGCCTCACCTCTTACCATGGAGGAAAAAGAGGGCTCAAATGAGATTAAACCTGTGGACATGTTGTTCCGCCACTTCATATTTGGAATGGAGGTGATCGTGGGCAAATATTTCCATATCGATATGGCCTACAACCACAGACGCAATAGAGAATATGCATTGAGTGAGGCTCGTGCTATTAATGGTTTCTCTTTTGGCGCTGGGTTTAAAGTGTATAACTTCAACTTGGATGCGGCATATGCACAATATGCACCGGCAGGTGGAGCTTTCACGTTGACCTTGTCTTCGTCGATAGATGGGTTTAAGAATATGAAGAAAAACAAAGAGAAGGATAAAGACAAAGAGATAGAAAAGGATAAGGAATGAAAAGAATAATAGTTGCGATAGACGGTTTCTCTTCTTGTGGAAAGAGTACAATGGCCAAGGATTTGGCAAAGGGTGTTGGGTATGCATATGTAGATACAGGCGCAATGTATCGTTCCGTTACACTTTATTGCTTGCGAAATAATCTTATCAATGAAGGTAAGGTTGATGAAGAGACTTTAATGAAAGCCCTTCCTTCTATTCAGATTGAGTTTAGGTTCAATGCGGATAAGCAAATGAATGAGACCTATTTGAATGGAGAGAATGTGGAGAGTGAAATCCGATCGTTGACAGTCTCTAACTCGGTTAGTATTGTTAGTGCCATTGGTTTCGTGCGTAAAGCAATGGTGGCGCAACAACAGGCTTATAGCAAAGATAGAGGTGTCGTGATGGATGGTCGAGATATAGGAACTGTAGTATTCCCGGATGCTGAATTGAAGATTTTCTTGACGGCCTCTCCTGAAATCCGTGCTCAACGTCGCTACGATGAATTGACTGCAAAGGGAGAAGAGGTTTCTTTCGACGATATATTGGAGAATGTAAAGCAACGAGACTATATTGATCAAAATAGAGCAGAGAGTCCTTTGAGAAAGGCGGAGGATGCCATTGAATTGGACAATAGTTATATGTCCATAGCTGAACAAAAGGCTTGGCTGTTGGCTCAATTTGAAGAGAAGACAAAATGATAATAGAGATAGATTCTAATTCTGGTTTTTGCTTTGGCGTGGTTACGGCCATTAACAAAGTGGAGGAGGAGTTGTCTAAGTCGGATACACTTCATTGTTTGGGTGCCATTGTGCACAATAGCATGGAAGTGAGTCGCTTGGAGAAGAAAGGTTTGATCACCATAGATAGGGATGCCTTCGATCATTTGCAGGGTCAGAAGATCTTGTTCCGTGCTCATGGAGAACCCCCTTCAACTTACCAACAAGCAGAGAAAAACAACTTGACTATTATTGATGCGACTTGTCCTGTTGTCTTAAACTTGCAAAAACGCATAAAGAAAGCTTACCAAGAGTCTGATAAGAATCTTACTCAGGTGGTGATTTATGGAAAGAAAGCTCATGCGGAAGTGAATGGCTTAGTAGGACAAACCGATGGTAATGCTATTGTGATTGAGGGATTGGATGATCTATCAAAGCTTGATTTCTCTAAAAATATCTGTCTGTTTTCTCAGACTACTAAATCAATAGAGGGTTTCAATCAGATAGTGAAGGAGATACAGAAAAGAATCTCTCCTAACAGGAACTTCGAGTATAACGATACAATCTGCCGACAGGTGGCGAATCGCATTCCTAAGATATTGAATTTCGTAGCTCGTCACGAACTTGTACTTTTTGTTAGCGGAAGGGAGAGTTCCAACGGAAAGGTCTTGTTTGATGAGTGTAAAAAGGTAAATGATAATATCTATATGATATCAGATTTGGAAGAGGTGGATTATACAATCTTTAATGGAGTCTCTTCTGTAGGTATCTGTGGTGCTACATCAACCCCAAAATGGTTGATGGAGGAGTTAAAACAAAAGATAGAGCAAAATATCATATCATAGATTTTCAAAATGAGAAGAGTGCTTAATCGTGTTATTGGTCTTTGCTTGATGTGTTTGACGCCGACATCAATATTCGCGCAGGCTGCAGGTACGACTAATGAGACAATTGCATATATAGATAGGTTTTGCAAAATCGCCATTCGTGAAATGTATCAGTATCGAATTCCTGCCAGTATAACATTGGCACAAGGAATACTTGAATCATGTAGTGGTAGAAGTGATTTGGCAACCATTGCCAACAACCACTTTGGTATAAAATGTACGAGTGATTATACTGGAGATACTTTTTTGAAGGATGATGATAAAAAGGATGACTGCTTCCGTGTCTATCTGGATGCCGAATCTTCTTATAGAGACCATTCTCTATTTCTTGTTAATCGAAGCAGATACTCTTTTCTGTTTGATTATTGGATAAGGGATTACAAGGCGTGGGCCATCGGATTGAAACGAGCAGGATATGCGACCAATCCTAATTATCCGCAATTGATTATAGATGTAATTGAACGATACCAACTATACGAGTATGATCGACATCCGGAACGATACGTGATAAAACAGGATGAGATAAACTCTTTGGATATTGTAAAACGTGCTTTTCAGGCTTCTGAAAAAGCTGAAAATGAAGGAGAAAAATGAACAAACTAATTTTAAAAACATCTCTTGTATTAAATGTGTTGCTAATAGGTTGTTGTGGTTACCTGTTCTTTAAAGGAGGAGAGGAAAAGCAAGAGGCAACAGATGAGACTAAAATCCGAACAGACCGATTGTTCTCTTCTACTGTAGAGGAGGGTGATGTCGTTTTTATGGGAGATGAGAGAGTACAGATATGTAATTGGAGTAACTTGTTTGGTTCGAAGAAGATAAAGAACTTGGCAGTTTATCAAAATACAATCGAAAACGACATGAAGCGTTCTCAAGTGATTTTTGAGAATGTACAACCTTCTCAAATTGTTATGATGATGGGCTTGAGCGATTTGAAGAAGGGACATCCTGTGAATGAAACTTACGAGAGTTTTGTTCGTTTTGTTGAGTCGCTTACTGATTTGTTGCCACAAACAGAACTGATTGTTTTGCCTATTCTTCCATTCGATCCACAGTCGAGAAGCGAGTGCCGTTCTATAAAGCCAGAAGATGTGGCTGCGTATAATATGCTTGTGAAAATGTATGCATTGGAGAAAGGCTTGTCTTATGTGAATTTGTATGACGACTTCCGTACGGATGAGAGAAAGTTAAAAGGCGACCTCACTGCAGGAGATGGTTTCGATTTGTCTATGGGAGCTTATGTGGTATGGAAAGATCGGTTGATGCCTTATTTGAGATTGGAGTAATATTGATGGAAAGGTAGAGTCTCTGTTTTAGAATTATAAGGTTACCTTTGTATAAGTTAAAAGGGAGCGCATTCTTATGAGTACGCTCCCTTTCTTATGCTTATGTCTAGTCCTGAAATAGCGTTACAAAAAAAGTAATGTTATGGAAGAGAAAGAAAGAAGTTATGTAAAACGGACACAGAAAGACTACAGTATGACGTTTAAACTGTCCGTGGTTAAGGAAGTAGAAACAACAGACATTGGTTTATGTGCCGTTGCACGCAAGTATGGTATACAAAGTGAGACCACAGTCAAGCGATGGAT
>JAZRXL010000050.1:0-16314 GCA_045600225.1 Paludibacteraceae bacterium | reverse complement strand
TCAAAGGAGAAACACTAATGAGCGGTGCTTCGGCACCGCTGTGTGCGAATGTAAAGATTTTTCCTTGGAAAAATCGCATAATACCCAAGGTATGCAAAAATAAAAGAAGAAAATTCTTGTTTCAAATGAAAGAACCGTGATTATCTACTGATCGGTGGATTACCAGAAGCTGTAAATGCCTTTTTAGAGGATCGTCACGTGCAGAGGGTGCGAGACGTACAACAGACAATATTGGAACTCTATAGGGTGGATGCCTCTCAGTATGATATGGAGCGAAAATTGAAAATCCGTCGGGTGTACGATTTGATTCCAAGTAATTTGGAGAATAAGAAGAAGCGGGTGATTTTCAAACAAATAGAAGATAAGCCGTGGAAGAAATTTAATGATTATGCCGATGAATTTGAGTATCTTAGTGCGTCTGGTATAGCATTGGAAGTGAGAGCAATCAGTAATCCACGTTTTCCACTCAAAGAGTCGGAAACAAAGAACTTGCTAAAACTATATTTGAATGATGTTGGATTGCTTACACAGGTATTGTATGGGAATAATATCAATGCTGTCTTGCAAGATACACGCAGTGTGAATTTAGGAACCGTCTATGAGTCAGTGGTAGCACAGGAGTTGAATGCTCATGGTTTTCCTATGTATTATTACGATAATAAAAAGATTGGCGAAGTCGATTTCCTAGTAGATGATTTTAAATCTCTATCGCCATTGCCATTGGAAGTTAAATCAGGCAAAGATTATACATCTCATAGTGCCTTAAACAAGTTTCTTGACAATTCAGAATATGGCATATCAAGAGCGATTGTATTCAGTAATGAAGGAGCGGTTGTAGAGAAGAACGGAATTATGTATATGCCAATATATTATTGTATGTTTTTATCTAATTCTGGAGATGAGGCAGGAGAGATGTTTCCGGAGTTAGGAGAATTGACGTGGTAAAAATAGAATATGAACGTATTAGTAGCTAACATAAGTACATTTGCAAGAGTTTCTGAAAACATAACATATCATGTTAATGTGCCGGGATGTCTAATCTCAGAATTTGAGGCAAGACAAACTAACGAGAGTGTGTTTAAATGCTTATCTCACATGGATGATGTGTTATCTTCTGGTGGTATAGAGAAGATTATTATGCTAGTTTCTTCTTTGGTTCTATCGAAGAAGGATGACCGATTCGATAGGAAATCAGCCTTTGAATACTATCGTGATATCGTGAAACAAGAGTTAGGTAGAATGCCTATTATGGATGTAATCGCAGTGGAAAATGTTGATGGAACAATTAAATCCATTCACTCGGTTATTGATGAAGTATGTCTGCGCATAGAACCTAATGATACGGTTTATATAGATGCCGCAGGTGGACAACGCACAATAAATAATGCAATTCAGTTGCTGACAAAGTTGTTGAAGTACAAAGGAATCAAAAATCCATATTCTTTGTATTCAAACATACAAGGGAAAGAAGGTTGTATAGAAAATACGGCATCATTTGATGAATTGCTGAAATTGACGGAGGCTTTTAATGAGTTTATGACAACAGGAAAATCTGACCAGTTGAGAGAGTGTTTTGACTTGCCGAGTTCATTTATTCATTTTGGAAGATTGATTGATTCGATGTGCGAAATATCTGATAGAATACAGATTGGTAATTTGCAAGGATTGGAGTCGTATTTGCAAGATTTGCGATGGTCGATAGATGATTGTAAGGAACGATTATCGGATGATATGGCATCTGTTGTGACGAAGCAATTCTTGCCAGTAATAAAGCATAAGTTTTTTGGGGATATAGATTCAACTGATATCGATTATTGTAGATTGGTACGTTGGTGCCTGGAGAATGGTTTGATACAACAAGCATTGACAATATTTGTTGAGAAACTTCCTATTACACTGTTTAGTAGAGGTCTGATCGCTTATGAAGGTGATCTTGGTAAATACATTGAAGAGTATGAAGAAAAATCTAAAGGTAATCCACTTATGTCAGCAGATTGGCAAACCTCTACATTCTTTGTTCATATTATGTCTTCTCCCATTGTGACGGAAGGTGCAAAGTCGAAGGCGAGAGAATATGTAGAATGTTCTAAAAATAATAGGAAGTCCACAGATGAAGAAATAAATCGGCTACTTGATGTTGTGCAAAGTTTTAACAACTCATCTTTTGTTAGTATAAAACGAAGTGTGGAGAAAAATCGAGTTCAACAATTGATTGACAGAGAATGTATATCTTCATATAATTGTTTAAAAGCACGGTTGGAAAACAATTATCAATTTGTGTATGAACTTCTAGGGTATAAAGATAGTGTAGAGAAAAAAAGTAAGATAAGTGACACGATTGGTGAGAAGTTTTCATTTGTTAAGAAGGTAGAAGATGGAATTGTGAAAGGAAGTAATAGATTCCTGTTCTATACTGATTCCATGGCAAAAATTATGTATGCATATTTATATGTGAAGTCAGTTAGAAATAGCATCAATCATGCATCATCGAAAGAAAACCTAAATGATGAACAAAAAAGTATTCTGAGTAACTACGGATATGATTTCGATAGTAATAATCTAAAATCAATACGAAATAATATTGCACGTGCATTGGATAGTTTTGAGTCTGCTACGGTAACTTCAAAAGTTTCAAATCAAGTAGAATATGTAAGTGGTGATATTTGTACGTTAGAAGAGAAGATTGCTGCATTTGCTCCTACAACATTGTCGGTTGGTGATCAAGTTGAAGTATTGTGTCACAAACTTAAAATGGTCAAGATGGATGGATATGAAGTGCAACTTGTTTTACCCAAAGGTATAGATCCGCAAAAGTACTTGATGAAAACTGTAAGGGTTGAAATCTCACAAATTTCAAAGGTTGGTAAAATTGTTCAGGTAAAATTGTTAGTGTAATTTTCCACACACTGTGCGGAAAATCTTTCATTCAAATCGTTGGAAAAACTTAAGAAAAAATAAGATATGGGAAGAAAGGTGTTTATATCGTTTCTAGGTACAACAAATTACCTTGAGACGTATTATCAGGTAGGAGAAATAAAATATGGACCTTTGCGTTTTGTCCAAGAGGCTCTGTTAGATCATATTTGTTCAGGTTGGTCATCTGATGACAGAATTTATATTTTCTACACGAAGAAATCGGAGGAAACGGGCGAGCTTGGATCTTATGAACTTAATTGGCTCGATAATGGACAGCCCAAAGCTTCCTCTGATATAGAGAGAAAGGGTTTATGTAGTGTTCTGAAAAATAAGCCGTATTCTTCTTTGATTGAAAGTTATGAAATAAAAGAAGGCTTTTCGGAAGAAGATATTTGGAGTGTTTTTGACGTGGTATACGAAAAACTGCAAGAAGGTGATGAAATCCACTTTGATGTCACTCATGCTTTTCGATCTATACCTATGTTTTCTACTGTTTTGTTCAATTTCTCACAGTTTATGAAAGATACGGTTCTTAAGTCTGTCCACTATGGTGCGTTTGAGAAACTCGGTCCTGCATATAAGGTTAAAGAGAAACCTGTAGAAGAAAGGGTGGCTCCGATATTAGATCTTACTAGCATTATTCATTTACAAAATATGACTCAGGTTGCAAATGATTTTTTCAATTACGGGAAAATAGGGGAGGTCGGTAATGTATTTGATACAAGAACAGACGATAGAAGCTATAACATACTAATAAGTAGGTTGCGTAGTGAATCGTCAAAATTGGATGACTATATTCTTACTAATAAGATAGATAAGATAAAGGATGGTGCTTTTGTTCATGATATTATGTGTCAAATTAAAGCCGTTAGAAGAAGAAATAATAGCACTTATGCACAAAATGAACTTTTGAACAGATTGGAAGATTCTGTAACTAAATTTTCTAAAGATGGAGGAGATAAGAATATTCTTGCTGCAGTAGAATGGGCCTTGGATTATGATATGATTCAGCAAGCTTATACTTTAGCGGAAGAATTTTTGATTACCAAAGTCTCAAATTTTTATGCAGATAGGAGTATTTTCTCAGATGATCTTAGTTGGAGAAATTTCATATCAAGATTGATGTCTATAAAAAAGGAAGATGTTATTAATAACAAGTTTATGGGTGAATTGGAAGAGAATGTTGATTTTACAAAAAATATGTTAAAAGAAAAATTGATATGTGGTATGAGACAATACTATCCAAATATTTCGTCTAACAGGAATATTTTATGTCATGCAAAAGAAACAACCTTAACCTCAACTCAGTTTAAGGAGCAATTAAGGGAAAAATTTTCTGAATGTAATAAATTATTAGAATCTCTATGCCCATCCAATTAACCCCTTCCCAGTCTGCGGCCTTCTCTAAAATGAAGGCTTTTGTAGAGGATAAAGAAAAACGTGTCTTTATCCTTAAAGGTTATGCAGGAACCGGAAAGACCACTTTGATGAGGTTTTTTATTGAACACCTAAAAGAGAAAAAACGTCGATATCAGTTGTTGGCATCGACTGGTCGTGCGGCAAAAATATTGTCCGATCTGACGCAAAATGCAGAAGGTGCTTCCACCATACATTCTATGATTTATTCCTTCAAAGATCTAAATCAGGATCTTCCGGATAAGAACGAGAAACAAATGGATGATACGGGTCAGCTTTTCCTCGTGTTTGAACCTGCAAAAATTGATGTCAACAATAATGAGGAATGCATTTACATCGTTGATGAAGCATCTATGATTTCGGATAAATCTGAAGAGGTGATTACTCAGGCAAAATTCGGATCCGGAAGATTGCTTCAGGAACTGCTTGCTTACGATATGCGTAAAGGAAGTAAGTTTGTGTTTGTAGGTGACCCGTGTCAGTTGCCTCCTATTCAGGAGACCTTTTCTCCTGCTTTGTCAATTCATTATTTTCAACAAATGTTTATTCCTGCCGAGGAGACTCAGTTGACGGAAATAATGAGGCAGAAAGGTGAAAACCAAATAGTTGCTTCATCCAAAAACATACGTGCCTTATATGCACAAGCACCAGAATCACAATCTGTATATGGTGCATCACGCGTGTGGGGGAAACTGCCGTTCTCATCTTGTTGTAGATTCTCTTTGAATGTGGATGAGATGGTACAGAAATATATCAAAGACATCAAAATGTATGGTTTCGAGCAATCTGTTTTTATATGTAAAAGCAACAAAGATTGCTTATCAATCTCTCGGTTTGTGCGTCAAGCGATAGGATTGACCGAACCGATTGTTCAAAAGGGAGATCTCCTTATGGTGTCGCAAAACAACTTGCTATGTGGATTGGTCAACGGTGATATGGTGGAGGTGCTAAGCGTGGGAAGACAAGTGGAACATAGGGCGGGACAAACATTTCGGACAGCCAAGGTGAAAGAACTCTTCTCCCAAAGGGTGGTTTCCGTTTTATTGATGGAAAATACACTGACATCAGCGAGAGGAAATCTTGATTCGATGCAGCAGACGGAGTTGTTCCGTGATTTTATCATTCGCATGAAAGATAAGGGAATTACACAAAAAAAGAAGCAGATGTTCAATATGTATCTAAAAGACGATCCTTATTTGAATGCCCTTCGTTGTTCGTATGGTTATGCCATTACTTGTCATAAAGCACAAGGAGGAGAGTGTCCGAATGTCTATATCCATATTCCTCGTAATTTTACACTTAATCCTACCAAGTCTACCTATCAGTGGATTTATACTGCTATGACACGTGCTAAGGAGTCATTAAATATGGTAAAAGAGTTTTATATTAATTGAAAATACGTTATATGTTAACAAAAGAAGAACGATTTGAAGTGTGGTCTGAATATCTATCCAAAGAAGGTGGTGTTACACAAACAGAGATGGAGAATGTTTTCGCATTGAAGGATTCAGCGAGAGAGGGAGATAAAATATCATATAACGTAAGAAAGGATTTAAGTCACATCCGAAAACTTTTGAAATGGAAAGGTTTGACTCTTTTGGAGATAGGGAAAAAAAATAAAAGGCTAAAACTTAATGAGTCTGTTGACCTCAAAAAGTTATTACAAGAAGAAAAGGTTTCTCAACCATATAAGGATTTAATGGAGGTTCTTCTTTCCAGCACAGGACTCTTGCCCGATTCTTTCTTGGGTGAGATTTGCTCTGTATACAGGGAAATGTCTGAGAATACAATGCAGTCTAAAAGTATATCGTTTGATGCTGATTATGATTTAATGGTTGATAGTATGGATATCTTTTCTGAAATATATAAAGCATTGAACAAACATGCCATTTGGATATCTCATCATCCTGTTAATAAGCCAGATTGCTTTGTAGAAGGCATCTTTTATCCTGAATATCTTAAACAATATAGATCTAATTGGTACGCATTTGGAATGTTTGAGGATGATGGAGGAAAAGAACCTGTATTTCAAAAGATTCCAATAAATAATATTGATGATTACGATGATGAGAGGTGCAATTCTTATCCTTTCGTACATTCGAACATAGTGAACTACGAAGAGTACTTTGATGATATCATTGGTGTAGAGAATCCTGAAGCAAATAAAGTCGAAACAATCAAGTTTAGAATTTCTAATAGAATGTTTCAACGGATAAAAAATAAACCGCTTCACTCTTCACAGTTGATGTGCAGAGAGTTGGACACTGCAGGTTACAAAGGGATGAAATTGAATGTGAAGTATAATATCGAACTTCTGCGTACTATATTGAATCTGGGAGCTGACATTGAGATTGTGGAACCTGTTCACATTCGTAAAAGAGTAAAACAGGTTCTGATGAAAACGTTGAAAATGTACGAAAGGTAGCAAATATTTGAGGTGAATGTTAAATAAAGCCATGCTCGAAAGAGTGTGGCTTTTCTTTTTGTGAAAAAATCGGTTCACAAATTATTTGAATGAATCTTTTCACCTTTGCATTGTCAAACAACGACGTCTGACACTAAAACTAACGCTGGTGGTTAAGCGTAAGAAGTTTTCATTTAATCTGGACAAAAACAAAGTAGTTGTAATCTTACAATGTCAGATTTCGATTCTGTAGTATGTAAGATTGTAATGTTTAGCAAAACGGCTTTGGGTCTTTGAATCTTGTAGTTTTGCATCAAACAAAAAAATCAAAAGTCAAAAAAGAGGTAGGCGACCTCGGTAAAAAATGTCTACGGTTATGACACCAACAAATTTTTCTTTGTCCGTTAGAGTGAATGATATTCTTCCAGCAGTTACTACTAAGCATGTTACCTACAGCTCATCGAAAGGAGCATATCTTACGGAGGGATGGACAAGTGCAGCAGGAAACACGTATGGACAGTTGCTTTACCTTTCACCGCAGTTGGCTATTGTGTGTGATTTTGGAATTGGATACGCTTATACATTTCTGAACGGTTTGAAAGTCCTTCGTTATAATGGTCATCGGGCCGAAGTGATCGATAGTCGTTACTACCATTGTCGTGTGTATAATGACTCTTTCGTCCGAAATGAGGCTGCTCAAATAGTATCGGAATTTATTCAAGATCAGTTGCGTCTGTCAGGTGCGTATACGTCTTCTTCGGAAATTGATAATATGGCTAAACGCTTGGTCGGAGAAACGGTAAACTATGCTCGCAAGCAGATTGGCTGCTAAGTAAGTGAAAAACTCGGATGAATTAACAGTATGTTTCATTTTTAATTGATAACGATTATGGCAACAAAATTTAATACTTCAATAGCGTCTAATGTTGTAACAGACTTATTTCCTACGATTGGCACTTCTACGGTAGCTTCTGCTGTTCCGATGTGGATGCCTTCCATGCGGATTTTTAAGGTGAGTGAGTATCAAAGTGCGACAGGACACCGATATCTGAAAGGACTTCGATTCAGTAATAATCTGGCAGTGGCGTTTACCTTCTCTTTTTGGAATACTTGTACTTACTTGAATGATATTGAGGTGTACCGTTTTACGGGCAATGGAATAGAACTGGTGGATCGCCGCAAGTGTGAAAAACAGTTTTATGATGAGTTTTTTCTGAAAGATGAGGTAAAATCAATCGTGCGTGGAACCATCGAAGCCTCTTTACGCATGAATGGACAGGTTGGTGATGCGACTTCCTACGAATCTCAGATTGCTGCATTGGTGGAAGGAACGTATCGATCATTGGACGAATATGACCGAACCCGTTTAGATGTCTGTATCAAAAAAGCCTTGCCTGCGGACAATCGCTTCTGATGCAACCGAGAGTGTATGAATTATAAATAGTAAATCTTAAAATAGTATATAATATGACTCCAACAACTTATAAAATAGATACCACTAATGTGGAACAGATGAACGCTTATCGTTTGATCACAGAGACAAATCAAAGTTTTTTCTTGACTGGCCGTGCTGGTACTGGTAAGACTACATTTGTGAACTATGTCATAGATAGTGAGGACAAGAACTTCGTTGTTTTGGCACCTACGGGTAAGGCAGCTATGCTTGTCGGAGGTAGTACGATTCATTCGTACTTTGGGTTTAAGCCAGGAGAAACGACACCTCGCACGATGGGAAAATCGCAGCACTTGATGCAGCTCTCTTCTGTAGATGCTTTTATAGTGGATGAGGTTTCTATGCTTCGATGCGATTTGTTGGATGCGATGGATTACACGCTTCGTCGTGCATTACACTCTTCCTTGCCATTTGGAGGTAAACAGATGATTTTCTGTGGCGATTTGTATCAGTTGGCTCCCGTTGTACAAAAAGGTAATACTGCGGATGTAGAGATGCTTCAGACCGAATATGGCACCACCGATGCTTATTTCTATAAAGCTCATGTCTTTGATCATCTCAGATTGCCTAAGATTGAGTTTAGAAAGGTGTATCGACATGAGAATGCCGACTTCCTTTCAATCTTGGATCATGTGCGAATGGGTGAGTTTGTACCAGAGGAGATTGCACGACTCAATAGTCGTATAGCTACTCCTAAAAAGGATGATGAACCATACGTTATACTCTCAGGTCGCAAGAATCAGGTAGAGACAATCAACAAAAGGTTTTTGGATGAGATAGATTCCCCTTCTTATAAGTATTGTGCTGAGGTTTCTGGGAAGTTCTCGTTGAATGAAAATGAACTTCCTGCCGAAAATGAACTTGTTCTCAAGGTGGGAGCCCAAGTGATGTTCTGCAAAAACGATATGAATGGACGATGGGTTAATGGTACTTTAGGAAAAGTCGTTCGTTTGACAGAAACTGAAATTGTAGTCATGACGGATAAGGGACAAGAAGTAAAGGTAGAAAAAGTGTCTTGGGAGAAAACCACGTCTAAGTATGATCGATTAACAAAGAAGATGCAACGTGAAGTTCAAGGTGTTTTCATCCAGTATCCGATTCGTTTAGCTTGGGCTATGACTATTCACAAAAGCCAGGGTGCAACATTTGATCGTATGATGTTAGACTTGGAAAAGGGAGGAATCTTTGCAGATGGACAATTGTATGTGGCGTTGACTCGTGTTAGATCTTTAGAGGGACTTTTCTTGAATGCACCTATATATTGTGCTCACATTCGAAAGAATGAAGAGGTGAAACAATTCGCTGACAATTTTAATGATGCTGACATTATCAATCAAGCTGTCTCTGTTGGAAAAGAGCTGTTTGAATTGAAGAATAGGTCTGATTATGATGCTATGGCATCGGTATATATGCGTGAGACGTTGAATCATCTTACTAGGATGGATGTAGAAGGGGCATACAATATGACCAAGAGTATGATGCAGACGATGATTTCTGATGAAAGTCTGTATGGTGCAACTATCGATGTTCCTATGTGTCCAAATTGTGTGGACCATTCCGATTGGTTTAATGCTATTTTTAGTCTTTATGGCAATAAGTTCGATGAAGCCATGCAATACGCCGATCAAGAGTGGAAAAGTACGAATGATACTGATATGCTTTATGTGAAGGTGCGTGCCTTGTCGAAGCTGAAAAGGTATAGCGAAGCAGATGCTTTGTTTAATGATTTGGTAGAAACTCAGGGTGATGAGTGGGATTTCAAGACAGCATACGCTTTGGCGCTTCACAATGAATTATGTGTGGGTGATCCTGGGTTGAACGTGATGCAGCAGGTGGTGGTGAAATTCCCTAAATACAAAACGGGTATGCGTCGTTTCCGTGAGTTGATGTGCAGAAAGAAGCGTAAGTTGAAGATGGCGGATGAAATAACGAATGAGTTGGCATTGGCTTTTAACTCAACAATGAGTGATGAGGATTTTGCACGTCAAGTAGTGGCATGCGAGGAGGAAGATGTCCAGACTGGATTCATCTATATTTTGAGAAAGCAGGTTTTGTGAAATTTTCGCTTCACAAATGCTACGAAATAAAAGGTGCAATTTTGCAATGTCAGCGAGAGATGAATGATTGTTTAATAATTAAAAATTAAAATGTTATGCCTAATTTTTTTACAAAACTTTTCGGAATCGGAAATGATACAAAAGTTCAGCCTGTAGCTTCTGCGGTGGAGGTTACAAAAGAGAACACAGAAACATCTGCTGTGCCAGAAATGCCTGCAGCTCAACATGCGGATTACAAGCCAGGTGTGGTGACGATTAATTTGCATACGGGTCGCCCCATTGATGCGATTTACTTGTACATCAAACAGGATAATGAAAAGCTGGGATATAACGATGCGATCTGTTTTCACAATCTGCAAGCCATGACGGAAGGCGTGACTCGTATAAAGAACAAGTTGAAGACGCTGTTCGATCAGGTGAATATGAAGTACCAGGATAAAGCGACTAAGCTCCGCAGAGATGTCAGAACCTATACGGATATGGTTTACTTGGAGTCAGCTGCTGAATCACAGGAACAGCTAGACAGAGTGCTCTATCATATTCAGGAGATCGAACGCTTGCGAAAGGATTTGGAGTCGAATGCAGAAAACGTGCGAACCATGATCGAAACGTATGAAAAGGGTTTCAGACACGGAATGCTTGATATTATGGGCGGAGGTATCCATTCTGTGGCACCGTCCGCTGCGAGTTCAAATGATTTTGCTGTTATTGAAGGATAGTATTAACCACTTAAATTGTTACAATTATGACAACGACAACGTCGAAAAGAGAATTAAGTATGTTTAATAAATTGGCATGCAAATTGGTGGGATGGAACCCCGAGATTTTGAAGGAGTGTGGAGAGGCAAGCTACCGTGCTTTGCGTAAGTATATGTCTGCTTTCTTGATTTTGAGTCTGATATGGGGAACAATTGGCTATCTCTTCGCAGGGAAATATATTGGTATTGAGTCAGCATTTTTGAAAGGATGTGTTGCGGCGGCGTTTGTTTCGGTAGTAATCAGTATCGAGCGCTTTATCATCCTGAAGATTGGAAAGGACTATACCACAGCTATAATGCGTGTTGTAATTGCGCTACTGATGGCAACGCTCGGTGCTACGATATTCGATCAGTTGATCTTCAAGAACGACTTGGAAGTGGCAATGAAGGAAGAACGAGATAATCAGGCGAACTTAGCCATTGAACGCCGTATGGGAATTCTCAACAACGAGACTGTCCGACTTTCGCTTGCGATCGACTCTGTACAGAAAGAGATGCAGCAGAAGATGGTTGTGTTGAACCAAAAACCGACAATCAAAACGGTAGACTACACGAGGAAGAGAGTGGTTGTCGGTAAGGACTCACTTAACAGACCTATTTATGGTTGGGAAACACAGGCGGAAGAGAAGTCCATGATGAATCCTATGGCTAACCAGATCGAATCTGACCGCAAGTTGCTGGAGAACTTCCAGTCCCAAATGGAGGCTCTCACAGAAAAGAAACTTACCCTTGCGGATGATGTTCGAAAAGAATACGCGGAAGCGCCAGTCGGATTTCTGGAGGAACTTAAGGTGCTTTTTCGAGATGTGATCATGCAGGAAAATGTTGCTCTCGCTTTCTATTTATGTCTGTTCTTCTTTATGATGTCATTGGAAGTATTGGTGGTGACAAGTAAGATGGGAGAAAAACCGTGTGACTATGACCAGATTGTTGAACATCAGTTGCGAATAAAGGAGGCGGTGATGAAAAGAGGTACAATAGAAATTGAGGACAATATGGAAGTGTGACACAATGAAGGGTGCATCGGTGGGGCGGACCTCTCTGCTCTGCCGGTGTTATGAGAGAGAATGCTTTGAATTTTGTAAGTTTTTCGACACTAAAGTGAAAAGAATGTGCAGAACCCTATTATTATTGATACTATCGGTATTCGCCATGAGTGGAAATGCTGCTGGCGATACTGTAAGTCACCATGAGGAATATTGTAAGTTGTATTCGTACGTATGTGAATTAGAGACGGAAGCGGGGCACCAAGGAGATCTGAATCCGTGGATAATGACATGGTGCGAGATAGCCGACAAGTATTGTAGTATGACACTGACGATACGTGAGGCTGTGGATCTGATACGGATATTCGAAATGTATCTGGAATGCGATGACAGGACAAGGCGAGGCCTGGCATCATACTATATCGAATCGCTGAACTATTATATAACAATTAAAAAATGAAGAGTATGAAAAAGATTATTTTGGCATTATTAGTATTGTGTTGCTTGTCATCGTGTGTAACCTATAGGGTTCAAGTAAAGGGTATATGGTATTCAGACAGTGGAGTACCTCTGGATACATTCTTTTACTCTTATGATATGCATAGGAAGCTATATAAGAACGGATACTATCCACTGCCAAGACAAGAAGATAAAAAGTTCTCTAAACATATAGGTACGGCAAAAACAGGAGAGCATTACGAGGGAGGACTATTCAAGTATATATATTTT
Source organism: Paludibacteraceae bacterium (assembly GCA_045600225.1). Classification (GTDB taxonomy): domain Bacteria; phylum Bacteroidota; class Bacteroidia; order Bacteroidales; family Paludibacteraceae; genus UBA1181. The sequence goes on along the minus strand of JAZRXL010000050.1, from coordinate 3,595 downwards.
ATAGACACTACAATGCAACCAACGTGTGATAGATGATGTTGAAGATTTCAAGAAGAGATGCTAGGATGATATAGTACAAGACAGTTTTTTGGATCAGGAGAAGGGGGACACGCCCTTCTCCTGTTTTTTTAAAGCGCCCATTGTACGGTTGGTTTGTGGCTAGGAATATACTTGTGCAGACTCGACTACACAAAACCGGGTTGAGGGAAAAGTGAATCAAGTAAAAGATGAGACATTAAACTTTGTGTGATTTGGAAATATTGCTTAACTTTATCTTCCGTTGACGAAAGAAGGATTTTTAACTAGTGCTGGAGGTTAAGCGCAGGTGATTATGGCAAATTTTATAACTACTTTATCAGAATATATTGAGGCGTTGCGTCCGTTGTGGAATGTCCTTGAACCGATTAAGTCCCTGTCTGCTGTCTCAATTATTATAGGTGCGGCGTCTTTATTATGGGGAAAATATTCGTACAAAAAGGTAGATCTCTCATGTGGCTCGTTTAAGGTTCGAAGAAAAGATTTTACGTGGCAGAAACTTACACCACTGGTCAGTCGAATCTTTTATGATGGAGGAAATGTTCCTGACGAAGTTAGAAAAGAAATTTTGAAACTGACGGAGTTGCCTGTCAAGGATATCGTATATAATCGTTCTTTAAATATGGAGTGTCAAGGGGATGGCAAAACTTCCAAAGAAATTCATTCTAAGCTTTGACATTGTTTCGCTATGTTTCTGACAAAATTGGTCGCGATTTTCTGAATGGATCTTGTCGTCTTTCCATGTTTGTTGCTTAAGGTTGAAAAAGATCCATCCTTGTCAGTCATAAATACAGGATCAGTAAGGAGATCTGTGATAATTGTCTTATTCGGTTCTTTGAGATTTTTGAGTTCGTCGATTATAAGATCCCTTATTTTACCTAACTTTGGATGGTTTTCAGGAACAGTGTTTATGATTGCATAAATAGATATGATGTCGATATTATATCCCACTGTTTTTTTGTCAGAGTTGAGCAAATGATGGCTGCATGTTGGTTCATCTTCTTTTTCCTGTTGTATTTCCTCCTCTTCCGGGTTATTGTTGTCGTCCGTGTTTGAATTGAATGATTTACGTTTGGAGTAGAGTTCTGATGAGGATAGAAGTGCAATTATCTTTTGGTTTAGATCTAAAAGATACTTCGTGTCGGGTATACACAAGGAGAGGGCGTCGGCGATGTTTTCAATGGAAGGAATCTTATCCTTGTCGTTTATAAACTTCCTTAGCTTCTTTATGTATTTATATTCTTGATCGCTAATTTCTAGCCCGTTTGCTTTTAGATAGTCTTTGTATACTTTGAGAATTTCTGATTTTATGAATTTTGATGCGTAGGTCATTAGAGAAGCCCCGTGTGTAGTGTCGTATTTATCCGCTGCTTTCAACAATCCATACTTTGCTACATTCCGAAATTCATCTATGATCTGATGTCCTTTCAATATGTTGTATTTCTTTTGAAAAAAAAGTACATACTTTTCAATCGAGTGGGAATGTTTTTGAATTAACTCGATTTCGGCTTTACAACGATTACCGTTTTTATACATCTGACACAATTCAAAGTCTGATTTATTTTCTATGTGAGTCATGGCCATTTTGTTCAGTTCTCGTTTAGTTTTATTCCTTTTCTTAAAAGCTCAATATACTCTTCTTTAAGAGATAAAGGTTCTAAAATTTCTATGCAGCCAGCGTATCTCCTCAAGAAATTCATAAGTTCCCAATTTTTCCTTACCTCTATGGTGAGTATCATCTCGCTTCTTTCTTCGTTACAGAATTCGATAGTCTGAGATTGGTGAACTGGATTGTTAGAAAGTAGAAAACATACCATAGCATCCGTTATTCTTAATGATATCTTTTCGACTTTATTCTCCTTTATTACTGTTGCTCCAATAGCTTGACTAAAGTATTCATTCCAATCTATCTCCTCATTATGGAAGGAGGTGTGTTGGTCCTCCTTGATGGTTGGTCCCTCGATCTCATCTACAGGGAAGGTGTATAGCTTATAGTCGTCTACAAAATGACAAAAACCGTACAGATACCATCTCTTGTTGTATTGTTTCAGATATAGAGGAGAAACTTTATATTCCCTTCTGCCGAATCTTGGAGAATTGGAAATAATGTCTATGACCTGATGCTTTTTAATATATACGGCAAGGTGAGGAAGTAGCACGTTGACTATATCATTGAAGTTCTCTTCAAAAGAGATTATGGGTTGAGAGGAATCGTTGTTTAGAGTCAGCTTGAGATTGCTTTCTGCTGTTTTCATCCATTCCATGTGCGGCAACCCGGAAAATAAAGAAAACGTTTGGACTAGATCTGTGAGACACTCTTTTTGCTCATTTGAGAGTGGGGCTGTCATAATAGAGAATGAGGAGTCTTTGTAGGAGTAGAAATATTTACGTTTATTCTCCCCGAACTTTAACCTTTGTCTGACTATTTTAGCTTTTTCTCCCCATATCAATTCTATGTTTTTCAAATCTAATTGGAAAAGCCTTTCCGATATGATCTCGTCCTTGGCAGAGTATCCAGAATCATCTTTTAGTTGTACTTCATAGGCACATTTTCTCCTTATGTTTTCAGAAGTACGCTTCCGATCCTCCCATGTGGTAAGACATTCGTCTATTACCATATAGCGGATATATGCATTTTTGTTAATGGCCATGCGAAATTTTTTTGATAAAAATAATGGATTTTTTTAGAAAATATGCAATACGAAAAAAGATTTCGTGTAATGTGCGCATAATATATGCGAAGGCAGCGGCCTCAAAACGAACGGTCGTCCTCGGACCTGCTAAACGGAGGCGTTAGAACTGGCGATTCAGTCAACATCAAGGGATGCAACCCGATTCCGAGATGGTTTACTTGATAAGGCTGAAAGGAGCCGAGGGGATTACTACCGCAACAGTAGCAATATTTGGAAAGACGGCAAAAACGGCAGGTAAGACTGTAGGTAAAGCAATCCCTTATGTTGGCACAGTCCTGACGGTTATGGATTTAGCCTATAAGGGTTACAAGATCTATAAGGAGATGAGTTCGGACGGTAAGAATGGAGTAAATAAGAGATGAAAGAAGGTGGATTATGACAGATACGAATACAATGGTGAAGGCCTGTGTGGCTGTGGCTTTGATAACTGCCGGGACCTATTTGGGTAACGAGGCGATGAAGCAGGCAGGTAAGAAGATGAGGAGGAAGTAGAAACTTGGTAAGGGTGAGTCTCGGGAGGGCGGAGCGATTCGCCGCTTCCTTGATAAACCGGAAAACGGGAAAGCGAAGGTGTGAAGAAACGGCTTCACAGATGGTGTCAGAACAATGCACTACCTTTGCTTTCATAAACAAACGGTCGTCCTCGGACCTGATAAACGGAGGCGTTAGAACTGGCGAACAGTCAAGACCACGGATCAACTCCGGTGAAGTGGTTTAACTAAGAAATGCGAAAAGGCGCATCAGGAGAATACTACCGCAACACAGATGGACAATTTAAAATCGATTTTGGGCGCGGGTTTCGAAGTGGCAGTGGCTTTGGGCGAGAAGTTGGGCCAGGTGTTGAACGATGTGATTGACGATGTGTT